>JAZOOV010000032.1:0-7437 GCA_045655215.1 Christensenellaceae bacterium
CTGCAACTTCTAAGGCTCTTTTCGCCGTTGCTTGCCCCTTAACTAAGGACATATCTATATCGTAAACTTCTTTGCCTTTAGATGCGCTAAAACCTACGATTTCTTGCCTTTCAATTAATTTATTGCCTGATAGGTGGTCGATTACTTCTAATAGAGTTTTTGCAGGATATACGTTTATTCCACCCACGTTAGACGCTTCCTTAGCGTTATCAAATGGCAAAATAAAATTCTTAAAGCCTTGTTCTCTTGCGGCAATCAATATTGGCAAAACGCCGTTTATTTTTCTTAAGTGTCCGTCTAAAGATAGTTCGCCTAAAAGAACGTATTCATCCGCTTCTGCTACAAGTTGGGCACTTGCCTTTAATAGCCCTATGGCAAGTGGAAGGTCAAACGTAGAGCCTTCCTTTTTTAAGTCTGCAGGGGCAAAGTTTGCCGTTATTTTCTTAGTTGGCATAGTTCTTCCACTATTTTTTACTGCCGAGCGAACTCTCTCTTTCGATTCCTTTACGGCAGTATCTGCTAGCCCTACGATTTCAAATGAAGGAAGTCCGTTGTTGATATCTACTTCTATCTCGACGAGTTTACCTTCTAATCCGTATAAAGCATAACTATTTATCTTTGAAATCATCAGTTTCTTCCCCTGTTTTTACTAAAAGTTCTATCTCTAGAACAAAATGTCCCACTATGGCATTTTAATATATAAAATTATTATATAATAATTTAAATAAAAAGTAAACTTTTTAAGATTAAAAAAAAGGATTTGTCAAACTTTTTGACAAATCCTTAATTTTTGTTATTTCTTAATTTCTTTAACCCTTGCAGCCTTACCAGTTCTCTCTCTTAAGTAATAAAGTTTAGCACGACGTACTTTACCTTTTCTTACTACTTGGATATCTGCAACCTTTGGTGAGTGGATTGGGAAGGTTTTTTCTACGCCTACGCCGAAAGACATTCTTCTAACCGTGAAGGTTTGCGAAATGCCACCGTGTTTTTTAGCGATAACGATTCCTTCGAAAGCTTGTAATCTTTCTCTTTCGCCTTCGATAACCTTTACCATTACCTTAACGGTGTCACCAACTGCAAATTCTGGGATAGATGCTTTTAGGTTTTCTTGATTGATTGCATCAATAATTTTACTCATTGCTTATACCTCCTATTTACTAAACGTTCATTGCCTAAAAACAAGAGGAACGTCCGAAGCGACTATTATAATAACATATTTTTTTGCTTTTAGCAAGTGTTTTAACGCCAAAATGCGTCTTTAATTAAATTTATTTTTTCATTTTCTATTTCTACCACGTCAAACCTACACTCTCTGTCCGTTAACCCCTTAGATAATAGATACCCTTCTGCCACTTTGAAGTATTTTTCCTGTTTTCTTCTATTAACGGCTTCGCTAGGTTGGCCAAATCCGTCTCCCGAACGAGTTTTTACTTCTACAAAGCAAATAATCTCGCCGTCACTAGCAATTATATCTATCTCGCCGACGTGCGTTTTGAAGTTCTTCTCTAATATATTATAACCTTGTTTTTTTAGGTGTTCTACTGCTTTCTTCTCGCCTATTCTACCCAAAAATTTTTTATAAAAGTTCTTCTGTGCAATTTGCAAGGTCCTATCTCCTTGATTTTTTCTATGTGCGCTTTCGTGCCGTAGCCCTTGTGCTTTTCAAAGCCGTACTCTACGTATTCTTTAGCATACTCTTTCATTAAATTATCTCTATAAACCTTGGCAAGTATGGACGCGCAACCTACGGTATAACTCTTGCTATCCCCTTTAACTAGGTAGGTAGCGTTAATTTTTAGCCCCGTATCCACGCCGTCTACTATGGTTATATCAGGTTTAACTTTTAAGCCTTCAACTGCCATAGTCATACACTTTTTTACTGCTTCTAATATGTTGATTTCATCTATTTCTTCTTGCGAAATCTCTTGAATATGGTAGGCTATCGCCTTCTCTTTTATAAGTTCGGCTAGTTTTTCTCTCTTTTTTTCGGGGATTTTTTTGCTGTCGTCTATTCCCTCGATTAAGTCGTCCATAGGCATTATAACAGATGCGCAAACTACCGGTCCTGCAAGTGGACCTCTACCCACTTCGTCAACCCCCGCAACCAATTTATAGCCTTTGTTTATAAGTTCTCTTTCGCACTCTAACTTATCCATTTTCCACCTAGTCGAATATGATTTTTCCTATTCTTCCCTTTCTCAAATCGTCGATTATAGCCGTGGCACAACGCTCGTAGTCAAACTCTCCACCACGCATTAAAAAACCTCTCCTAACGCAAATATCGTCGAATAATTCTATGGTTTCTTTATCTAAATCTTCTATTGAATATTTCTCTTTTAAAAGTTCTGGGTATTTTTCTTTTAAGTCTTTAATTAGTTCAAACGCTAGGTCTCCAAAATCTAAATTTGCGTCGTTCATACAACCTATATACGCTAGGTATTTTGCTAGCGTTTGGTTTTCAAATGCAGGTGGCATAGTTCCAGGCGTATCGAGGAGTTCTAACTCTTTTATTCTAACCCATTGTTTACCCTTAGTCACCCCTGCTTTGTTGCCGGTTATCGCCTTTTTTCCACCACAAAGGGCGTTAATTATGGTGGATTTTCCCGTGTTTGGAATACCCGTCACCATTATTCTCATTGGCTTAAACATACCCCTAAGTTTATTTCTTTCAATCTTCTCTTTTAGTAATTCGAAAATTTTTGAGTATAGTAAATCAACTGCTCGCTTATCCATCGCACTGACAGAAACGGCAGTTTTACCTTCCTTTTCAAACTCCTTAACCACTCTCAATGCGTCCTTTTGAGTAATTAAGTCGCTCTTATTTATTACGTATAAAATTTTCTTGCCCGAGAACATTTTTGAAAGTTTTTCGTTTATCGACGCTCTAGGTGCTCTAGCATCTAGAACCATCATAACTCCATCTACTGCCTTGAGATTTTCTTCCATCATTCTCACTGCGGCAGTCATATGCCCCGGAAACCATTGAAGATGTTTCATCTATTTTTCTAATCCTTTTTTTCTAATAAATCAGGACGATTTTTCTTGGTTATTTCTAGTGATTTTTCCCTTCTCCACTTGTCTATTTCGCCGTGATTTCCACTAGTTAAAACTTCGGGAACTTTTAACCCCCTAAACTCTTGTGGTCTTGTATATTGTGGATATTCTAAAAGTGAAGATGAAAAACTTTCTTGCATTAAAGATTCTTGGTTTATAACCCCCGAAACGTATCTAGAAACGGCGTCGGCAACTGCCATAGCAGGTATTTCGCCCCCCGTTAACACGTAGTCGCCAATAGACAATTCTTCGTCTATATAAAGGTCTATTACCCTTTGGTCAACACCTTCGTAATGCCCACAAAGAAGTAGTAAATTTTCTTTTTCTGCGTACTCCAAAACCACCTTTTGACTAAAAACTCTGCCCCTGGGTGACAAAAATACTCTGTGCGCTTTATGGTCTCTATCAATGCTCTCGATTGCATCAGCAATAGGTTGAGCCATCATAACCATTCCCGCACCACCACCAAACGGCGTATCGTCGCATTTATTGTGCTTATCTAGGGTATATTTTCTTATGTCGTGAACGTTAATCTCAAGTTTATTAGCCTTTACTGCTCTACCTATAATACTAGTTTCTAGTGCCGAAAACATTTCGGGGAAAAGCGTTAGAATATCAATCTTCATAACAGCAAACCTCCAAATAACGTTTCCTTAGTAAAACTATAACTTTTTCTTCTACGTTAACGCTTAATACTAAATCTTTTAAAAAGGGAAATCTCACCGTCTTATTACTTATCGTTTTAACAGTGAAAATATCGGTATTAGCGCTAGTAATATCTACAACTTCACCGAGTGCCGTCCCGTCTTCAAACTCAAGACTACACCCTATTATATCGGCTATAAAATATCTTCCTTCCTCAAGTTTATCTGCGTCGGCTCTATCCACTTCTATATATTTTGAACGCAAAAGTTCGGCGGAGTTTCTATTCTCAACACCGCTTAGTTTTACTATGACAAATCCGTCTGCAATCTTTACGTTTACCACCTTATAGATAACGCCGTCTAAATAAACTTTATCAAGTTTTTTAAAGCGCGCTATATTGTCGGTTAAAGGCTGAACTTTAACCTCTCCGTTTACGCCTTGTGGTTTTACAATTAGCCCTACTTTAAGTCTTTCAATCATACTTTTTTCGTCGTTTATAGGAAAAAAGGGGAAATTTAATTTTCCCCGCGTTCCTTAATTTCTATAACGTATTTTTTGTTTTCTTTTTGCGAACCTGCGCGCACTAAAGTTCTGAGCGCCTTAGCAAGTTTGCCTTGACGACCAATTACTTTACCCATGTCGCTTGGTTCTAGCGTGATAATTACCTTAACTTCTCTCTTGTCTTCTTGAATATCGTATTCGACAAGGTCCTTGTTTTCGGCAAAACTACCAACTACGAATTTAATTAGTTCTATCATCTACTTGTCTCCTTAAATCTTAGACTATTTAGATTTACGGACTTTAGTTTTTGCAGGTGAAAGTTTGGTTGGTTTTGGTAAAATTCCTTGGTTAACGAGAATATTCTTTACCGTATCGGTTGGTTGAACGCCTTTTGCTAACCAATCTTTCGCCTTGTCTGCGTCAACAACGATTTCAGCAGGTTGAGTGGTTGGGTTATAGTGACCTACTTTGTCAATATATTCTCCATCTCTTGCATTTCTGCTGTCCGTGATTACGATACGATAGAAAGGTGATTTCTTGTCTCCCATTCTGGTCAATCTCATTTTTACTGCCATTTTTCTGTTCTCCTTTTATTTATTAAAATCTAAACATTTTATTGTTTTTCATTTGTTTTAACATTAGTTTTGATTGTTCGAATTGCTTGAGCACTCTGTTTACTTCTTGCACGCTCGTGCCACTTCCCTTTGCAATTCTTATCTTTCTAGAAGAGTTGATAATTTGAGGATTTAATCTTTCCTTTTTAGTCATAGATTGAATAACCGCTTTCATAGTTATCATTCTCTTTTCGTCGATATCTTCTTCTTTTATCTTCATGCCACCCATACCCGGTAGCATTGCAAGCATATCCTTTATTCCACCCATTTTACTCATGGTTTCAAATTGAACGAGAAAATCGTCTAAGGTAAAGGAGTTTTCTCTAAACTTTTTCTCCATTTTCTTGGCGTCTTCTTCGGTGATTGCCTCTTGAGCCTTTTCTATCAATGTCAACACGTCGCCCATGCCGAGAATTCTATTTGCCATCCTATCTGGATGGAAGGGCTCAATATCGCCGAGTTTTTCTCCCACCGAACAGTATTTTATAGGTTTACCCGTCACTGCTCTCATAGATAGGGTTGCACCACCTCTCGTGTCGCCGTCAAGTTTAGTTAGAACTAACCCCGTCACTTCAAGGCGCTTATTAAAGGTGTCTGCAACTTCTACGGCAACTTGCCCGGTCATACTATCTACTACGAGCAAAATTTCTGCTGGGTTTACTTCCTTTTTGATTTTTTCAAGTTCTTGCATTAACTCTTCGTCTATTTGAAGTCTACCTGCAGTATCTATGATAACCGTATCAAATCCATAAGATTTAGCGTGTGCTACGCCTTCTTTTGCTATTTTTATAGGGTTGCCTTGTCCCTTTTCAAAAACTTCGCAACCTGCCTTTTCACCAACTACTTTTAGTTGATTGATCGCTGCTGGACGATACACGTCGCACGCAACTAATAGTGGCTTTCTGCCTTGCTTTTTTAATAGCATACCAAGTTTGCCAACCAAGGTGGTTTTACCTGCACCTTGCAAACCTGCCATCATTATTACCGACGGACTATTAGAAAAATTTAGTTTTGCGTTGCTTGAACCCATTAACGCAATCAATTCTTCGTTAACGATTTTGATTACTTGTTGGGTTGGGCTTAAACTCTTTAGAATTTCTTGCCCTACGGCACGCTCAGACACCCTAGCAACAAACTGCTTTACTACACTAATATTAACGTCTGCTTCTAAAAGCGCAACTCTAACTTCACGCATGGCAGTTTTTATCTCTAACTCAGTTAGTCTGCCGTGCTTGGTGAGTTTTGAAAATATATGATTAAGTTTTTCAGAAAGTCCTGAAAATAACGCCATTATCTACCTATTATTTCTATGATTTTTTCGTATAATTCTTTGTCTAAATTTACAGCTTCTTTGATTTGCGAATACTTACTTCTTAACCCTAAAATAGATTCGTATTCTACTAGTTTTGCCTTTACCTTTTTTATAGCGTCGAAAACGTTTTGTCTGCTTCCCCCGTCCTCTTCGGCAATTTCAGTTAGAGTTAAATCGTATACGTACCTAGAAGAAAATAGTTCTCTTTGCTTTTCGGTTAAAAGCCCCTTATAAATCTCAAAAAGTTCAATAAATTCTAAATCTTTTTCCATAACAAATCAAAAGGTGTAAAGTTTTTTTGCTTTACACCTTGATATTATAACTATAATTACGCACTTTGTCAAGCATTTTTACTTAACAAGATTATTTTTTATTCAAAAAGAGCATCTATAAATTCCTTTGCGTTAAAATCCTCGATATCGTCAACTTGCTCGCCAACTCCAACGTACACTACGGGAATTTCTAATTCGTAAGAAAGAGAGATTATAAAACCACCCTTTGCAGTTCCGTCAAGTTTAGTTAAAATAATGCCGTCAACCCCGACTTCTTTATTAAACGAATCTACTTGGTTATATGAATTTTGCCCCGTGGTCGCATCTAAAACTATAAGTTTTTTGTAGTTTGCTTCGGGATATTCTCTCTTTACAACTCTATCGATTTTCTTAAGTTCTTCCATTAGGTTGACCTTAACGTGAAGTCTACCCGCAGTATCTATAATCAAAACGTCGGTTTTTTTGGCTTTTACTGAACTTATAGCGTCAAAAACTACGGCAGAAGCGTCTGCCCCCTCCGAGTGTTTAACTATTCTAACCCCTGCTCTTTCTGCCCAAACGGTCAACTGGTCGGCTGCGGCAGCCCTAAAGGTATCCGCGGCGGCTATAGTCACAGATTTGCCTTCTTTTCTAAATTTATTGGCAAGTTTGCCTATCGAAGTGGTTTTTCCCACCCCGTTTACGCCTATCACCATCAAAACTAAAGGAGTGCTCATATCGAGAGGATCGGCAAAATTCAAGGTGTCGAACAACTCGCTTTTTAATAGTTCTATAACGTAGTTTTTGTCCTTTACCTTTTCTTTTATTGCCGTTTCTCTTATCTCATCTACTATCTCCATAGTGGTAGCAACCGAAACGTCCGAAGAAATTAGAATATCTTCTAAATCTTCGTAAAACTCTTCGCCTAGTTTGTTTTTTGCAAACAAGTCGTTAAGTTTTTGCGCTAAGCCGTTTTTAGTTTTAGATAGTACGCTTTTTAATTTACTAAATAGTCCCATTTTTTATTCCTTTTATAAGGCAATATCTCCGTCTCCTA
>JAZOOV010000033.1:0-19342 GCA_045655215.1 Christensenellaceae bacterium
TGGTACGTGTACGCTTACTGCAATCTAAGAAAAGAATTTAGATTTTTTAAGACAGGACGTATTCAAAGCGCAAACCTACTTAAAACTCCTTTCGTTAGACAAAATATTAAAAGAGAAGATATGCCTCTTAATTGGCACGAAAATACTCAAGTTGAGCCCATTGAATTTATTGTTAATAAAGCCGTTCTATCAGACGTTGAAGAATGGCTTGGAGTGGAAAACGTTAAATTTATCAATGGAAAACATATTGCTCTAGCGCATCTCCCCTACGATAAGGGACTAGTTAGCAAACTTATGAGTTATGGTAGCGACGTCATTATTCTTTCCCCTAAAAAACTAAAAGATGAAATTAAAAAAACTGCACAAGACATTCTAAAAAACTACTAAAAAAAGGTGAGAACAACTTCTCACCTTTTTCTTTTATTATTTTATTATAAAGTTTTTCTTTCTACAAAGGCTCTTGCTAAACTAACTTCGTCGGCATATTCTAATTCCGTGCCGATTGGGATTCCATGCGCAAGCCTCGTCACCTTAATACCGAGTGGTTTTATTAGGTTAGTTATATACATTGCCGTCGCCTCCCCCTCAACGTCGGGATTGGTTGCCATTATAACTTCTTTTACTCCACCCTTTGCTATTCTCGACAAGAGTTCTTTTATATTTATATCGTTTGGACCTACTCCGTCAAGTGGTGAAATCGTGCCGTGCAATACGTGATAAACGCCATTAAACTCGTTTAGTTTTTCTATTGCTATAACGTCTTTCGGCTCTTTTACTACGCATATACTCTCCGCTAGACGATTTTTACAAATATCACAAATATCGTCTTCCGAAAAGTTCCCACACACGCTACAATACTTTACCTTACTCTTTGCGTTTAGTATTGCGCTAGCAAATGCTTCTGCCTCTTCCGGCTTCATATTTATTATTTTATAGGCAAATCTTTGCGCCGTTTTCGCACCTACTCCCGGTAGTTTTGAAAACTCGTTTATTAGCCTACCTATAGGTTCAATGTATACCTTCATACTAAATTCCTAATCCACCGAAAGCACCCATTTTGTCGTTGTATGCTTTCTCTGCTTTAGTATAAGCGTCGTTAAGCGCTGCTAAAACTAAGTCTTCTAGCATTTCCATATCGTCTAGATCTACTGCATCTGGCGAAATGTTGATTGAAGATACTATCTTTTTGCCGTTCATAATCACTTTTACTAGTCCACCACCGGCGCTTCCTTCAATCTCCATTTCTTCTAATTCTTCTTGCGCCTTTTGCATTTCTTGTTGCATTTTTTGCGCTTGTTTTACTAAATTTTGCATTTGGTTGCCACCGCCAAATCCTCCGCCGTAGCCACCAAATCCTCCTCTATATCCTGCCATAATTAATTCTCCTTTACTTTTTTATTATAACGATATCGTCACCGAAAATCTTTTTTATTCGCTCGGTCGCCTCGTCTACTTCACTTAATAATTTTTCCTTTTGATACTCTTCCACTTCAATCTCAAAATCAACTACGTCTTCTAATGCGTTTTTAATTTTCTCTTGATTGCCGATTTTTATTAGTAGTTCTCCGTCCGTACTATTTGTTGGCGTTAATACTAGGGTATTGTTTTTTATCGAAACAATTACCGTTTGCATTATATTCCACAATAATTCGCTACCACTTTTTCTAAGAAAAGATAATATTCTCGCTTTCACCATCTCTTTATCAAGTGATGAAAGAGCAGTTTTTTCTACCTTTTTTTCTTCTTCCTTTTTAGGTTCGGTTGAAATTTTTACTTGTTCTTTTGTTTCTTCAAATTTTTGAATTTTCTTTACGGTAAATTCGCCCTTTTCAATCTTTTCTTCTAGCGTTTTTATTCTTGATAAAAGCGCGTCTATACTATAATCGGTTTCAGGACGCGTTGCTTTTACTGCCGCCCACTCAAACACTACTCTAGGGTGGTTTGAATATTTTAGCGAACTCTCTGCTTCAGAGAAAATTTCCATAGTTCTTAGAATTTTTTCTTCGACTGCCAAATCACTTATGGCTTTTAACGCGTTAAATCTATCTTCAGGAATACTTAATATTTCTCTTGCGTTATTACAAGTTTTAATAATTAATAAATCTCTAAGCAAGGAAACTACGTCTTTAATAAGCACGCCCATACTTCTACCAAGCGCGCAAAGTTTATCGATTATCTCTAAAACTCCACCAACCTTGCCTACGAATATAGTTTGAACGAACTCATATAAGATTTCAGTATTAAACGCACCTAAAATATTCATCACGTCTTGATAGGTGAGTTTTTCGTTGCTATATGATAGCGCTATATCTGCTATAGAAAGCGCATCACGAATACTGCCTTCTCCTGCCTTTGCAATTGCAGTTATTGCCTCCTTTTCGTAGGTTTTTCCTTGCTCGTCGTAAATGCTAGCGATAAGCGAAGATATCTCGCTTACTGAAATCAACCTAAAGTCAAATCTCATACACCTTGATAGTATGGTAGCGGGGATTTTATGAACTTCGGTCGTCGCCAAAATAAACACAGCGTGTTTTGGGGGTTCTTCTAACGTCTTTAGTAGCGCGTTAAACGCTTGACCTGTTAGCATGTGCACTTCGTCTATAATATACACTTTATACTTGCAAGATACGGGTGGATATTGTACGTTCTCTTTGAGTTCTCTTATCTCGTTTACGCCGTTATTTGAAGCGGCGTCGATTTCTATTACGTCCATATTAGACGGTTGACTTAAACTTCTACAAGCCTCGCACTTTCCACACGGCGAGCCGTTTATTGAATTTTCACAGTTGATTGCTTTTGCAAATATCTTTGCGCACGAAGTCTTACCCGTACCTCTCGTTCCCGTGAACAAGTATGCGTGCCCCAATCTTTGATTTTCTATTTGGTTTACTAACGTAGAAACGATATGTTCCTGCCCAATAAGTTTATCAAAACTATTCGGTCTATATCTTCTATAAAGCGCAAGATATTCCATTTTATCTCCTTAATTAAAAGTACACCTTAATTTCTTGGTTATTCTTTGCAATGCGTTATCTATTGATTTTTTGTTCTTTCCCGTTTTTTTCGCTATGTCTTCATACGAAAAGCCTTGAAAATATAACATTAAAATTTCGTTTTCTAATTTGCTTAACTTTTCGTTTATAACCTTTTGCCTTTCTATACTTTCTTCTTTTTCTAAATAACTTTTTTCCGGATCAAAATTAACGTCACTAATTAAAAGTGTTTTATCTTGACCTTCTTCTCTTCCCGATAAAGAAACGTAGTCTATCATAGGCTTATTTTTGTCGGTATTAGATTTTTTAACAGCCGATAGAATATTGTTTTTTATGCACGCAAAGGCGTAGTTTCTAAAACTTGACTGTCCGTTAAAAGAAGTCACTGCCTTAAATAAGCCTATCATTGCTTCTTGCGTGATATCTTCTATATCTCCGTCTCTTAAAAAATATTTTCTTGCTTGCGAATTTATTAGCGTTTTATACCTATTTAATAGTTCTTCTATTGCTAGTGCGTCGCTCTTAGCAAGTATGGCCAATTCTTCGTCTGATATTTTACTTAAATCCATTTTCTATTTTCTTCTTTGTCTAACTGCTTCGTATACGGCAACTCCACACGCCACCGATGCGTTTAGAGAATTTACCTTTCCGTACATTGGAATTGAAATTATTCCGTCGCACTTCTCTTTAGTAAGCCTTTTTACTCCACTATCTTCGCCACCTATTACTAAGCATAGTTTTCCCGTTAGGTTGGCTTTATATATCTCTTGCCCACCAACTTCTGCGCCGTATACCCAATATCCGTTATCCTTTAGTTTGTCGATTGCGTGGTTTATATTTACTACTCTTGCTACTTTTACGTGATTTAGTGCGCCTGCAGATATTCTCATTACCGTGTCGTTTACCGATGCGCTTCTATCTTTGCCGATAACTATTCCGTCTACCCCTGCACACTCACATACTCTTATTATACTGCCTAAATTATGTGGATCTAGTATCTCGTTTAACACTACTACAAAACCATCTTTATCTTGAGCATCTACGATTATGTCCTCAACGTCAAAATATTTGTAGTCCGAAGTGTACGCTATAAATCCTTGACTTCTTTTGCTTTCGCTTTCCTTTTCAATAACGTATTTGTCTACTAGTTGCACCTTTACCTTGTGTGAACGTATTACGTTTATTAATCTTTTGCTCGCGTCGTCTTTCAAATCTTTTTGAACGAGTATTTTATCTATTTCTTTGTCCGTTTTTAATAGTTCGTATACTGAATTTCTTCCTTCAACTTTCATTATTTTATTCCTTTATTTAATAAGTAATTAAGCCTTTCTTTATTTCCCGTTAAGTATAGGTAGCCAAGTAGCGCTTCAAAACCGGTGGAAACGTTATACTCGGCGATAGTTGCGCTCTTTGACCTAGTAGGCTTTTTTGCGTTTCTACCCCTTTTATAAATATTGAGTTCTTCTTCTGTTAATAGTTCTTCAATTTCCTTAAAAAATTGGGCTTGGGCTGTTGCTTTTACTTCTTCTACCGCTAGTTTGTTGAGTTCTCCCGTCTTGCAGTCACTAAAAAAAGTAAGCCTTTCTCTAACGAATAACGAATAAACCGCGTCTCCCACAAACGCTAGCACAACAGGACTTAAATTTACGGCTTTTTCCTTACTCATTACTTCGTCTATATGAAACACGCCTTACTCCCCCATTTTTTATACGTTTATTATACATTATTTTTTACTAAATTTCAATATCTTTTAACCACTTTTGCAAGAAAAAAGCCCGAATTTTATTCGGGCTCTTATTTTTTACTCGGTTATGGTCGTTTGCGCTACGTATCCCACTATCCCTTTAAATATTGAATAGGCTAACTTTCCTTGATATTCTTCGGTTAAAAGTAGTTTTTCTTCTTCGGGATTTGATAAATATCCACACTCTGCTATGATTGACGGATACTCGGTGCATTTAAGAATATAATAATCACCACGTAGCGCACTAAAATCCCTAGTTGATTCTTCTAGCCCATTAAACGCTTGCTGAACGTGTTCTGCTAAAATCTTGCCGTCTTCACTCTTCTCGTCATAGAATACTTGCGCGCCTCTTCTTGTGGATAGAGAGTATTTATTTAAATGCACGCTAACTACTAAATTGGGCTTAAATTTTTCTATTATTTGACGACGTTTTTCCATATCCTTTTTCTTTCTATTAGTCGTCGCTAAGCCGTATAAACCCGCGTCCGTACTTCTAGTTAGTCTAACTTCAAAGCCTGCGTCAACTAAATATCTCTCTAGTTTTTTTACTATCATTAAATTGAGTTCGCTTTCCTTTACCCCCGTATTTACGCCCGAAACTCCTGCGTCTATTCCACCGTGCCCTGCATCTAAAACAACTTTAGTTTTTGGAAACTCGCTACTTAGCGCCGTTCCGTTTTTTATAGAGCCAAAACATAGAATAAAAGTTAACGCAGTTATAATTAAAACGGAAATTATAAAAAAACTCTTTTTTTTATTCAAACTTGCCCCCTTTGTTGATAACTACCCCTAAAAACCCTAAGTTATCAACACTTTGACCTTTTTCCACAAAATTTTTGTGGATAACTTTTTATATATATCTACTAGCGTTTTTTAGTTTTTATTCTAAAAAAATAGCAATTTATCAACAATTTTACCTTGATTTTTAGCAAAAAAAATCGAGCGAATCTTTCGCTCGAAAATTTTCTATATTTGCGGTAAATATTCTTTTAATCTTTTCTTTATATATTCCTCATCAATACCAAACTTTGTCCAAAATGTAATTAATGGAATATTTGAACTTTTGCAAATTTCAGCAACCTTTGCATCACGCTTTTTCCTTTGGTAAGTTTCATGCGAGGGATCATTTATTTCTACTAGAACAATTAGTTTGTAGTTTAAATCAAATATGCCTATGTCTATATTTCTAAACAACTCATTTCTATATTGTTTTCTAGCACTTTCTTTATCCACAACGCTCGCCAAATTTACTTGAGGTTGTATTATGTAATTATCTCCTACAAGCCCCTTTACAACGTTAAAAAATTTCTTTTCACACTCAGTCATTAGTGAATCTTTTGCAACATAAGAGGTCTCTTCTCCTGTTTGAATCTCTCCCCTTGGCTCATCATACAACCTACTTCCCGTACTATGCGCGCTTGAGTAAGTATTATTAACAGTCCTTTGAGAGTTCTTTTTGTGTTTTTTTCCATTACTTTTCTTGATAGATAAAAGCAACACTATACCCTTTATAATCCATTTTATTAGATAAACTGGAAGAAGTAATATTACAAATAGCACTTCTGCCAAGCCTTTATTTGCTCCTTTATATCTTCTATAGCCTCTATATCTTCTATATCTACTCATAAATCCTCTTATTATTTAATTTTACTTAAAACTACTAACGTTTCGACGTGGGGCATAAGACCAAAAGGTATATTTTATTCTGTTTCCCACAAAGGAATATCCTTTAATTTGCTCCAAACAAATTTACCAATATTCTTTCCACCAAGTTTGTTTAGATGTATGTGATCTAACTGATATTCTCTCGCCTTCACACGGCCGTATCCAAAACCGGCTTCGCAAAACACATTAATCACAGGAACACCATTTAACTTTGCCACACGCTCTATTATCTCGGCAAATTCAAATTGGGTTATTTTTCTACTTTCAATTACTGTCTCGGGTTCCTTGTCATTCCCACCGATCATAATAATAACAACGATCTGTGCCTTGGTGTTTTCTTGTAAGTACCTTAAACACTGGTTGAAGCAACCGCAGAAGGATTGATCGTCCGTGTCATAGATATTTCCTACTATGGCTCCCTCGTTCGGTAAAACCTCAAGTGTGATAAGATCCGCGTTTTCCTTTCCGTCATTCATATTCATCACAGCACGCTTGGTATTACCTTTGCCATAACCATCAGGTGTCAGGCATCCCCCGGGAATGCCGAGATTTACAACGGTCATACCCGAAAGCTCTTCCACAACAGGAACATATTCTCCTTGCTTAATGCTTGTCATCGAGGTACCGTAAGCATACCATAGTTTACCATTCCAGTGATTATTCATTTTGTTCTCCTTTTTTTCGTTATGTTATACCGTACTGCTGTAAAACAAACTTTTGAGTTTGGCTCAAAAATCACATTTGTCCGTTAGATTTTGATTTAACGGTGGTAATCGAAGCAATAAACATTCTTCTTATCTTACCACACTTGTTTCGTAAGGATTTGAAATATAGACGGCGATGCCGTCGTGATATAGCGCAACTTCGTCGCGCGTGATATCACGTCGCTTTGTCTGACCGCGTCAGACAGACGACACTCTCGACGTGTTTGGTTTGGGCGAACATATCAAAAGGCTTGATAAATTCTACGTTGTATCTTAAGATTGGGTTTTCTACTCTTTTAATCTCGCCGTCTTTTTCTTCTAGCGTGCCGACTATTAGCCCTATATCTCTTGCTAGGCTTGACGGCAAGCATGATACGTAGGCTATTCTATCTATATCGCTTTCTAGTATTGCTTTAATTACCTTTATATCTACGCCTTTTCTAGGTGGATCTAAAACTACTGCTACGTCGCTATTTTCTTGTTTCTCACGTTTAATTATACCTGGCAACAACTCTTCGCACTTGCCACAATAGTTGGTTATTTTATCCTTTAGCCCGTTGTCTAACGCTAGTTTATCGGCTATATCTACTGCCTCTTTTATTATCTCTACGCCTATTGCCTTTTTGGCTTTTTGGGCAAGTAGCGCCGTCATTAAACCTGCGCCACTATAAGCATCTATAACCGTAGTGTTTTCATTTAATTTTAACCCTTCTCTTACGGCTGAATATAGTTTATGGCAAACAGAAGTATTTACTTGCATGAAACTTTGCACGCCTACTTTATACTTAATGGAAAACATTTCGGCTTGATATTCGCCCTTCCCGTAGTGAAGTATAAAATCTTTTCCATATATAACGTTGGTGACTGCCGAATTTACGTTTTGATAGAGAGAAAACTCTTGTTTGATTTCCTCTTTTAGTATATTTAGTAATTCTTCCTTATGGGGCAAATTTCGGCTTAAAGTGACTACCGTGATTATGAGTTTGTCCCCCACTTCTTTCACGGTGATTTCTCTAATATCTCCTGAGTGTTTTTGTTCGTCATATCCTTTAATGTTGTACTCTCTAAAGTATCTTTTAAAAGCCTTTATTATAGATTGAACGTAATAGCCGTTTATTTCACAATCTTCTATTTCGATTACTCTATGAGAGTTCTCGGCGTAAAAACCAAGTATTGCACCCGATTCAACATGTCTTACTGGTAGTTGAAGTTTATTTCTATAACGATATTCGCACTCACCTTTCACCGTCGGCAATACTTCTACTTTAAGGTTCGCTATCTTAGAAAAACACGTTTTTATATTGTTTTCTTTTGTGGATAGTTGCGCCGAATATCTTAAATGTTGAAGTTGACAGCCACCACATTTAGTAAACACCTTACATTTTGTTCTAACCCTTTCTTCTGCAGGAGTTAAAACTTCTAATAGTTTTCCGTAAACGCACTTTTTGCTTACCTTTAGCACCTTGTATTTTATCTTTTCAGTCGGCAAAGCAAAAGGGACAAAGATTGTATAATCTTCGTCCTTTACAATTCCTTCACCATTCATTCCAAGCGCTATTACCACGCCTATTTTCTCTTGGTTTTTTACCATAGTTTTTTCCTAAATTATTTAATAATTTTCGCTACGGTTCTATCAATAAAAAGCTTTGAAACCGTAATAAATCTCTCGTAAACGATAAAAAATAAAATGCCGACAACCCCTACTAAGTATATTAATTTTTCGTATACGAATAGTGGCAAATCGCTAAAGGTTATTCCCATAAAGTTTACGTAGTAAAAATACATTCCGTAGGCGCATGCAATTCCCCAAATAAGCCCTATTATATAACTTAAAATTTTATTAACTTGCTTTTTTATAAGTAGTTGCTTGATTATTGGATAAATTCCAAAAAAAGCAAAGTATGCCGGCACGGTGGCTATAAATATATTAAAGCCTGTAAATAAAAAGGCTAACGTTCCACCTACTAGATAACTAAGTATACTTCCTAAATAGGACTTACGAGAAAGTGGCAAGGTGACAAAACAAGATGCTAATGCTAGGCAAAACAAATCTGCCATATTAAAATACGAGCCTATCGTTAAAACTATTGCTACTAGCCCTGCGCTTATTGCCGATAAGGCTATAATTTTACTCTTCATTTTAACAATGACAACACATATTTAGACACATATTCATACAGCACATTGTTGCGCACCACGAACAACACCCGTCCATAGCCGTTCCACCCATTTGGGCTTGTGGCTCTTCTTGTCTGGGCGGCGTTGCGCTACCCGAATTAAACTGCGTTTGATTATACGCTATCTTTTCGTTAAGTTTTGTATACGCGTCCGAAAACTTTTTGTTTTTCGGCTCTTTACTCATTGCAATTTCAAGTTGTTTTTTACTTTCGTTTATCCAATTCTTTTTATAAAAAACTACCGATTGTAAGTAATGCCAATTTCCATCACGAGTAGTCACGTCATCTAACTTTGCTTGCGCGCCTGCTAAATCGCCACTTCTTATAAGTTTTTCTATCTCTTTATAATCTTTATCCTCATCTGCTCTCTTTAAAGCTATTATTTCTTGATAAGCATTTTCTAATAGAGTGAGATTTTTTGCCGCTTGATTACCCGCTTCTCCCTCTAAGAATCTTTCTTTTGAATATTTTTCTTTAAGCGTTTTATAACTACTTTCTATTTCTTCTAGGCTTGCATCTTCGCTTACACCTAAGATTTTGTACAATTCTTGCATTTTTTGTTCTCCAAAATTCTCTTCGTTTCTAATATCAATCCTCTATTTAATACATTGTCGCATAAGTCGTGATTAAACTTGTATTTTAACTCTCTCGCTTTTTCGCCTATACTCATTAACGACGGGCTTATCGCATTTATCAATTCTTGCCCTTTTTCGCTTATTAGTTTTTCCTTTGATTCAACTTTATAGGCATTTACGAATACGTTAAAACTCTTCTTTTTAAGGTCCTTATCATAATCGTCAATCGCGTCGATTAAATATATCCACTTTCCTAAATTGTAGGCTATATCGCCTAATTCTTCGGTGTAAAATTCCCCTGCCAAGTGGCATATTAGGTCTTTCATCATATTGCCAAAGGGATCTGCAGAAATATCTATGCTGTCGATATTTTTTACTTCGTATTCTCTAAGTTCGGCGTATCTTTTTTTGATTATTTCATCCATCTTGGGCTCTTCTTTTTTTGCCCTTTTATACGCTCTTTTAAAAAAACTTCTCTTAATTCTACCGCCCTCTTTATCGGTGACTGCGTCTTCTAATTTATAGTAGGCTAAAAGTACGTTTAATCTAGCAATTCTCTTAGTTAGTTCGTCTACCTTAGCGATTGGTCTTTTTACTATTGGGTGAATTACACAATGCTCTTTTTCTACGCTAACGTCTACCCCCATAATATTGTGTAAAAGCGCCGACAAGAAAGCCAAATCGTAGTTTAATACAAATCTCGCTTTTTGCCCACACGTTTCCCCTATGCCTTTACATAAGCCACAATACATTGCCTTATATAAAACGGTATCTTTTACATACATATTTGGTGTGTCCGTTTTTACGTAGCCAAACATTTATTCTATCCCCTTTTTCTAGGAACTAATCCCACTTTTCTATATACCTTTGAAAGCGTTTTATACGCAATTCTCTCGGCTCTTTCCGCACCGTTTTTCAAAACATCGTCTAGGTAATCTTTATTGAGTAAAAGTTTGTTTTTTTCTTGCCTTATAGGTTCTATCGTTTCTATAACTGCCTCGGCAACTGCCGTCTTAAAGTCGCCGTAGCCCTTGCCGTCAAACTCTTTTTCGGCATCAGTAATGCTCTTGCCCGTGAACGCTGAATAAATGGTGAGTAGATTGCTTATTCCCTTTTTCTCTTCGCCAAATACTACTCTATTATCACTATCGGTCACCGCTCTTTTGAATTTCTTCAAAATTATTTCAGGCGTGTCGTCCATAGAAATAAACGCGTTTTCATTAGCGTCAGACTTGCTCATTTTTCTCTCGGGATCGGCTAAACTCATTACCCTAGCCGCCGTCTTGCTTATATACGCGTCTGGAACTTTGAAAGTTTCAGAGTATCTATTGTTAAATCTTATGGCTAGATCCCTTGCTAGTTCTAGGTGTTGCTTTTGGTCTGCCCCCACGGGAACTAATTCCGTTTGATAAAGTAAAATGTCTGCACTCATTAGCACGGGGTAATCCATTAGCCCCATATTTATATTATCTTCGTGTTTTTTACTTTTATCCTTAAACTGAGTCATTCTAGATAGTTCGCCTGGATAACACATGGTGTTTAATATCCATGCAAGTTCTGTGTGCGCCGATACGTGTGATTGCGCAAACAATATGCTCTCTTCAGGATTTATTCCACAAGCGAGATATAGCGCCGTCAATTCGTAAATATTCTTTCTTAAAACTGCAGGCTCTTGCTTTACGGTTAGCGTGTGCAAGTCTGCAAGTGAAAATATACTTAAGTAATCGCTTTGTAATTTCTTAAAATTCTTTAACGCACCTAGGTAGTTGCCTATCGTTAAAATTCCACTCGGTTGTATTGCCGAAAATAATACTTTCTTTTCTTCCATTATACTTCACCTTTCTTGAATAAACATTGAATAGGGTTATCCAATAAATTCGTCTACTGCCTCTTTGGTTTTATTTCTATCGATTTCTTTATCGAATCTTTTTTTCTTATTCCTTAAGGTCTTTAATCCTTCCGGCATTGGCATACCCGTTAGATTTTCAAGTTTCTTGCTTGCATCAAACGCGTCGCCCACGCCCTTTCCTGTTAGCGCTTTTAATACGCTTTGTGGGAATTTATATGGGCTTGCCGTAGACAACACTATGGTTTTGCCTGCATCTTCATAAAAGCCCTTGAATTTTTCTTCTACGTTAATTCCTACTGCCGTGTGAGTATCAAGCACGTAGCCGTATTCTTCAAAGAAATCTGCTATCGTTTGCATTACTTCTTCTTCGTCTGCAAAGTCGGCGAAAAATTCTCTATCTAGAACTTCTAGTTGCTCTTCTTTTATTTGATATACGCCCTTTTCTTTTAGTTCTTGCATTTGTTTTGCAGTAATAACAGCATCTCTTCCGTTTAGTTCAAAAATTAAACGCTCTAAATTGCTAGAAACTAAAATATCCATTGATGGAGAAGTGGTTTTATAAAACTCTCTCTTTGAGTCGTACGTTCCGTTTGCAAAGAACTCGGTTAGCACGTTGTTTGAGTTAGACGCACATACTAGTTTGTTTATTGGTAGCCCCATTTGCTTTGCATAATAGCCTGCTAGTATGTTTCCAAAGTTGCCCGTTGGTACGGCAAAATTGATTTTATCGCCAAGTTCTATTTCCCCTGCGTTTACCATATCGCAATATGCAGAGAAATAGTAGGTTATTTGTGGAACTAGTCTGCCAAAGTTAATTGAGTTGGCACTTGAAAATACTATGTTTTTCTCTTTCAAGATTCTTTCGTATTCTTTATCCGAAAATATCTTTTTAACTGCCGTTTGGCAATCGTCGAAATTTCCCTTAACTGCAACTACGTTTACGTTTTCTCCCTCTTGCGTACACATTTGGAGTTTTTGCATATCGCTTACCCCTTCACTTGGGAAGAAAACCATTATTTTTATGCCGTCTGCATCTTGGAATCCAGAAAGCGCCGCTTTGCCCGTGTCTCCACTAGTTGCAACTAATATTAAAATTTGCTCTTCTATTCCACAAATGCTCGCTCCTTCTCTAAGTAAAAATGGAAGCAAGGTTAACGCAACGTCCTTAAATGCAAGCGTTGGGCCGTGGAATAATTCTAAAACGTATAAATCTTCGTCTATTCTAACTACTGGAGCAGGATCGCTTTCTTCAAAACGAGAGTATGCTTTTTGACAAGCAGTTAATAATCTCTCGCTATCGTATTCTTCCAAAAAACTGCCGATAACTACGCTTGCTCTCTCGGCGTAGTCCATATCTAAAAGTTTTTCTATTTTATCATAAACGCAAGGAAAAGTCTCTGGAACGAATAATCCACCGTCACTCGCTAAACCTTTGGTTATTGCCTCTGCCGAATTTTTGGCAACGTCTCCCCCTCTCGTACTTATAAATTTCATATTTATCTCCAAAAAATAAAATATTCGGAAATTTCTTTCCGAATATTATTTTACACCATTTTGCGTATAAAAATCAATTATTTTACGTGCTTAACTACAAAGTCTGGTAAATCTTCTTTCGCAGCTGAGCAAGTGACAACGAATTTTACTCCGTAATCTGCCTCTAGGTTTTCCATAGCGCCGAAAATACTGCTTAATTCGTTAAGTGATTTACCCGTGATTCTTGCAATTCCGTCTACGTATATGTATTCGTTATCGCCGTTTGCAGCTACTATGCCTTTCAAAAAGCCCCTAAATCCGTCTTCCCCTTGAATTTCAAATCCCGATACGTCTACGAATCTAATTTGAAGTTTTATATCTGGCGAATATCTCTTAGTGTCTGTGATAAAAATTACGTGCCCTTTAGCCTCTTCTACCACTGCGTTTGCACTGTCGATTATTGCCTTTGTTTTACCTGTTCCTTTTGGTCCGTATATGATTTTCATTTATTTTCCTCCTCGGAATTCTCTCCGTACCTATATTGTATAACAACTTTTGAAAAATTACAATAGGGTTTTTAAAATTTCCTTTAGGTTTTATTAAGATTTTTTATTTTAGTTCGCTTACAAACTCACTTAATCTCTTTAATCCCTCTACGATATCTTCCATTGAAACGGTATATGATAGTCTTATCGAATTGTCGTCGCCAAACGCTATGCCAGGTATTAGTGCTACGCCCTTTCTTAACGCTAGGTCGGCAAACTTAAGAGAACCCGTGATTACTTCGCCCTCAAAACTTTTGCCAAAGTGAGCCGATACGTCTACGAATAAATAGAACGCTCCTTTTGGTTCTGCACACTTAAACCCATCTATCTTGCTTGCGTTTTCGTATAGATATTTTCTTCTCTCGTCTAAGGCTTTTAGCATACTGGCAATAAACTCTTCGCCCTTTTTAGAGTTAAGAGCCTCAACTGATGCGTATTGAGCAATTGAACATGCGTTGCTCGTCGTGTGGCTTTGCATTGAACTAACTGCCTTTGCCACTTCTATTGGCGCTGCTATGTAGCCTATACGCCACCCGGTCATTGAATATGCTTTACTTAAGCCGTTTACAACTATGGTATGTTCCTTTGCATATTCACTTAAACTTGCTATCGAAACGAACTCTTCTCCGTCGTAAACTAGTTTTTCGTAAATTTCATCCGAAATTATCCAAATTTTCTTGCTTTCAATAACCTTTAATAGCGCTTTTAATTCTTCTATTGAATAAACTGCGCCCGTTGGGTTATTAGGTGAGTTTAAGATTATGCACTTGGTTTTATCGGTGATTGCCTTTTCTAGTTGTTCTGGGGTGATTTTATAACCCGTTTTATCGCTAGTTTGAACGTACACGCAAACTCCACCTGCAAGTTTAACTAGTTCTGGATAAGTGAGCCAATATGGTGATGGAATTATAACTTCTTCACCCTCTTCTACGATTGATGCTATCGAGTGAAATAGTGAACTCTTTGCACCAGAAGATATTACTATTTGGCTTGGCTCGTAGTCTAAGCCGTTTTCCCTTTTTAATTTATTTGCAATGGCAACCTTTAATTCTTGCATACCAGATGCCGGCGTATATTTTGTAAAGCCGATATCTAAAGCCTTTTTTGCCGATTCTATTATATAGTCGGGCGTGTTAAAATCAGGCTCTCCTGCAGTAAATCCTACTACCGATATGCCTTCTGCCTTCATCTTCTTTGCCTTTGCCGAAATTTCTAACGTCAATGACGGTGAAATTTCACTTACTCTTTTTGATAAGTTCATAATCGTCTCCAAAATTTTATCTATTCTTCATCAAATCCCGCCGAGAGTTTTGCCTCTCTATCCGCTATCTTAAGCGCTTCTACCATCTCTTCAATATCACCCATTAAGAAGGTATCTATCGAGTGTAGAGTTAATCCTATTCTATGGTCGGTCACTCTTCCTTGTGGGAAGTTGTACGTTCTAATTCTTTCAGATCTATCGCCCGTTCCTACTTGGCTACGACGATTTTCCGAATACTCTTTATCTGCTTGTGATTGATAAAAGTCGTAAAGTCTACTCTTTAATACTTTCATCGCTTTTTCTCTGTTTTTGGTTTGTGAACGCTCGTCTTGGCACAAAACTACTATTCCCGTTGGAATATGCGTTAATCTTATGCAAGATTCCGTTTTATTTACGTGTTGTCCACCTGCACCACTACTTCTTAAAGTATCTACTCTAAGATCTTTTTCTTCGATCTTTATCTCAACGTCCGTTGCTTCTGGCAATACGGCTACCGTTGCAGTTGAAGTGTGTACTCTGCCTTGTGATTCTGTTTCAGGAACTCTTTGTACTCTATGAACGCCACTTTCAAACTTGAGTTTTCCAAAACACGATTTCCCTGAAATTGAAAATACTACTTCTTTTACTCCACCAAGTTCAGTAGAGTTGTTTTCAATTTCTTCTGTTTTCCAACGATTTTTCTCGGCATATTTTACGTACATTCTATAAAGTTCATACGCAAATAAACTAGCCTCTTCTCCACCTGCTCCTGCCCTTATTTCCATAATAACGTTCTTGTCGTCGTCTGGATCTTTTGGCAAGAGTAGTATGCGAAGTTCACCAGATATTTCTTCTAGTTTTTCCCTGCACTCTTGAAGTTCGTCTTCCATAAAAGATTTCATCTCAGCATCTTTTTCTTGTGCTATAGACGTTTCTAAATCTTCTATCTCTTTCTTGGTCTTTTTGTATTCGGTGTATTTTTCAACCGTTTCGGTTATGTCCGAAAGTTCTTTTGAATACGCCGTCCACTCGTCCATCTTAGCAATGACGTTTGGATCAGAAACCATTTCGTTGAGTTTTTCAAATCTATCAAGCATTTTATCAAGTTTTTTGAACATTAATATACCACCTTGATTATTCTATCTTTGTTTTCTAGGTCCTTTATCGTAGATATTTCTTTATATCCACTAAATAACCCCTTTACTTCTTCACTTTGATTATAGCCAATTTCCATTAGTAATACACCTTTTTCATTTAGGTAATTTCTAACGTTTTCGGCTATTATTTTATAGAATTTCAAACCGTCTTCTCCGCCGTCTAGCGCAAGCATAGGTTCAAAATCTTTTACTTCTTTTTGTAGCCCCGATAGGTCTTCACTTTTTATATACGGCGGGTTAGAAAGTATTACGTCGAACTTTTTATTCTCAATACTACTAAACATATCGCTTTTAATAAACTCTATCTCTGCGCCGTTTATTTTAGCGTTTTCTCTAGCAAGTTCAAGCGCTTCTTCACTAATATCCACTGCCGTGACGCTAGCGTTTGTTTCCTTTTTTATAGCAATTGCTATCGCTCCACTACCCGTACATAAATCTAAAACCTGACTTTTGTCGGTTATATACTCTTTTGCTCTTAACACTAGCTCTTCCGTTTCGGGACGTGGAATTAGCACTCTATTATCTACTTTTATTTTATATCCGTAAAAGTCGGCATCACCCACGCAATACCATAGTGGCTTTCCGGTAATTCTCTCTTCTACTACGCCGTTTACCTTTTCTACGTATTTTGGGGTGACTAGGTTATTTAGATACACCTCGTCTCTCTTTACCCCTAAAGTTATAGACACTATCCACTCGGCTTCTGCTATTTCTTCTATTCCGTTTGCCTTTAGTTTTTCGATAACGCTTTTAGTTAGTTCTGCTCTCTTTAATGGAAGAACAAAACTTTGCTCTTTTATACTTTGGTCTTTATCCATTTCTAAAACTTTACTAAATGCAGTTATGGCGACTTCTAGCATATCGTCGCTAGGTTCTCTAGTAGTTATCCTTTGTAATAGTAGACCTGGAACTTTTAAGGGATAGAATATAAAACAATCGGTTTTAGATAGCCCTTTAAGTAGTTCGTACGAAAGCCCTGCAACTATTGGCAAAAAGCCAATTTTACATAACACTCTTATACCCTTACTTAGTTCTATTTGATAGTGCGATAATAAACTTTCAAAAAGAGCGAAAATAATTATGCTAACTATCATTACGAACACCAAAAAGGTCGTTCCACATCTATCGTGAACACGCTTACATTTTCTAGCGTTTTCCACCGTTAATTCTAAGCCTTTTTCGTAGCAAGTGATAGTTTTATGCTCTGCGCCGTGGTACATAAACGTTCTTCTTATATCCTTTAGCAAGGAAACTAAAAGTATATAACCGACGAATATTACAAGTTTTACTCCACCCTCGATAAAGTTAGTCGCCCAAACGTTGAATTCTAAGCCGTTATTAAAGAGTTTTTGCAAACCAACTCTAATTAACTGTGGCAAGAAAATAAACAAGCCTATTGCAAGCGCTAACCCTAAAAACAAGGAAAACACACTCACCACGCTCATAACGTTTACTCTTAATTTTTCGGCAAACCACTTTTCTAGTTTACTAGGCTCTCCTTCCCCAAAAACGTCTGCCGAGCGCATCAAGACTGCCGTTCCACCAAACATTGAGGATAAAAAGTTTACTACCCCTCGAATTATAGGCAAGCGAAAAAATAGATTATTGTTTCCTAAGGGCTTTATCCTTTTAGTTTCTAATCTTATTATTCCGTCACTATCTCTAACGGCTGTTGCCATAGCAGTTTTGCCACGCATCATTACGCCTTCTAAAACTGCTTGACCACCTATTGATACCTTGCACGTTTTTTCCTTTTTACCCATCAACTTTTCTCACTTTTTTATGAGTATCATTATAAAAAAATGGCTTTAAGTGTAAAATTACCCTTAAAGCCTTTTAATACAGAAAAACTATTTTGCCTTGCCGTATCTCTTGTTGAACTTATCAACTCGGCCACCAGTGTCTACAAGTTTTTGCTTACCAGTAAAGAAGGGATGACATTTACTGCAAATATCAACCTTTATAGTATCGCCTTTTTTAGTAGAACCGGTTTTGAAAGTTTCGCCACAAGCGCAAACAACAGTCACCTCGTGATAATCTGGATGAATACTTTCTTTCATATAAACACCTCTTTCTCTTATTTACTTGCTTATTATATTAAATTTTTCGAATTTAGTCAACTATTATCAAGTGGTTTTTTTGCTTTTTTAATTTTTTCTTGTTTTTTTAATTTTTATCCCCCCTTGTTTTTTGCTTGCCTTTTTCCTTTTTTTGTAGTACAATTACCTTAAATTCGATTATGAGGATTTTATGAAGGGTTATAAGATTACTAAACCATTTACTTTAAGTGAAATTGAAATTAACGAAGAAATTCCTTCTTCGGCTCAAGCAAAGGTTAAAGTTAGCAAGGCTTTAATCACTCTTTCTGACGTTTTGAGATTTAGAGGAGACCTTGAGAGTGAAGAAATTGTCTTGGGTTCTTCGGGTATTGGACTAGTCAGCGAGGCTGAAGCCAATCTTTTCGGCTTAGAAAAAGGTAAACGCGTTTATATCGACCCCGTTAAGACTTGCGACGAGTGTTATAATTGTAAAAAGGGCAAATTCAATAAATGCTCTAACCCTCTCTCAGCAGGCGAAGATTACGACGGATTTATTAGAGATTTCGTGGCTACTTCACCAGACAAACTATTCACGCTTCCTAATAGCGTTTCGGATATAGACTCTCTCTATATTGATTATATCTCTAGGGGTATCGCTATTTTCGATAAGATGAATATTCAAAAGGGCGATTACGTTGCCGTTTTAGGCGCTAATAACTTTGGCAATATTTTCTCTCAACTTTTAATCTATTATCAAGCCGTTCCTATTATAATGACGCTTGACGAAGAGAATTTGCAAATCGCTAAGGATAGTGGCATCTACTACGCTCTAGGTCCTAACGACAACTGGCAAAAAGAAGTTTTGGCAATTACTAGCGGTAGACTTCCAGATAAAGTTGTTTTCATTTCCGAATCTAACATTTCGCCAAGCAAAGCTTTTGCTTTAGCCGGTCAAAACACGCAAGTTGCGTTTACTGGACTTTTCCATAAGAGCGCTAATATCTCTTTCCTACCGGCAGTTAAAAAGCAACTTGATATTCTCTGCATTAACTCTGGTTTTGGAAACACGGCAACTAGCATTAACTTAATTGCAAATAAAGCCATTGACTTTTCTCATCTAAAACTTGGTGGAACTAAATATGCTGACGTTCTAGACGCTTTTAAAACGCTTAGTGAACAAT
>JAZOOV010000034.1:0-3219 GCA_045655215.1 Christensenellaceae bacterium
TGGCTCTATCAAACTTGCAGTCTTTTATCAATCTTAAATTCAATCAAGAAGTTTCTCATTTGTTTTCGTATAAAACGGGTGGTAAAGTAAAGGGATATATTGAAGTATCTTCTTTAGTAGAACTTAGAGATTTCTTGGAGGTTTTAGATGAGAATAAGTCTAAATTCAAAATAATTGGAAATGGAAGTAATATTTTACTATCAGATAAGGGATTTGACGGGTATATTATATCTCTAAAAAAACTTTCTACTATTAGTCATATTAGTGACTTAGAAGTTAAAGTCGGTGCAGGGGCGCTCTTAAATAACTTTATTTCACACCTTGCTAATCATAATCTTTCTGGGCTTGAAGAACTTACTTGTGTACCCGCAACTATTGGCGGTGCAATTTATATGAACGCAGGTGCATTTAATAGGGAGATTTCAAATAATTTAACTTGCGTAGAAATATTAAATAAGGGCAAAATTATTAAGTTAGATCCTTTTGATTGTGGATTTTCTTATAGAAAAAGTAATTTTACTAAAGACGAAGTTATAATTTCTGCAAACTTTATCTTAAAAAATGAAAATAAAGAAACAATTTTGTCTAAACAAAACGATATAATAAAACTTAGAAATGCCACCCAACCTAAAGGTAGAACTTGTGGCTCGGTTTTTAAAAACATAAAAAATATTTCCGTTGCAAAACTTATTGATGATGCAGGGCTTAAAGGTTATAGGGTTGGTGGTGCTTTAGTTTCTAGTAAGCACGCGAATTTTATTATTGCTGAAGAAGGTTGTACTTCTAGCGATATTTATCAACTGATTTTATATATAAAAAAGAAAATTTATTCTATTTATAAATTAGACATACAAGAAGAGATTGAATATCTTGGAGAATTTTAAATGTTTTTAACGGCAGATTATCACACTCATACAACTTTTACACATGGTAAAGATAGAGTTATAGACAACGCGTTTTCTGCAAAGCAAAAGGGCTTAAGGGAATTAGGTATTGCAGAACACGGTTTTTCTCACCCCGTTTTTGGGCTTAATAGAAATAAACTCGTTAAGTTTAGAAAAGAGTGTGACGAGGCGACTAAAGAAACGGGTATATCCGTTAAAATGGGGATAGAGTCAAACGTTATTGGCGTTGATGGAAGCGTTGACTTAAAACAAAAAGACTACGATAAATTTGATATATTTTTTGCGGGGATTCATAAGTTTATTCTTTATAAGCCAAAGACTTATTTTTCTCTTTTTATTCCAAACTTTGTAAATAGCACGTTAAAGACAAAAGAAGTTTCAAATAGGCTAATAAAGGAAAATACAAAAACCTTTATTAACGTTATAAAAAACAATCCAGTAGATATGATTACGCACCTCAATTTTTGTTGCTATGCAAACGCTTTAGAAGTTGCTAAGGTCGCTAGTGATTACGGCACTTATATTGAATTAAACTCTAAAAAAACTCACCTAACTGACGAAGAATTAAACGAAATCGCGATAAAGACTAAAGTTAATTTTTTAATTAGTTCGGATGCGCATTCAAAGGATAGAGTCGCAGAAATTTCACTAGTTGAAAAATTATTAAGTAGAGTTGAAATTGATAAAGAAAGAATTCATAATATCGACGGAAAATTGCCAAACTTTAGATTTACTGCCTTTAAGGAGGGTAAATAGATATGAGTTTTGGCGATCAAATAAAGCAAGAATTACTTTCTAAAACTATAAAAGAATTTCATTGCAGAAAGGCTTTTTTGGCAGGCTTAATTAGGGGCTCAGGCACGCTCTTTGAAAGAGATGAAGAAGTTTGTTTATCCTTTATTTTGCCAACCGAAGATTTGCTTAACACCGTTTCAGCATACTTAAAAAGTTTATTTAATTACGAAGTTAGAGAAGTTTCATTTTTTAAGGATAAAAAGACCAATAAGGACAAGTTTGAGCTAGTAATTTCGGGAGAGATGGGGCTTAAGATTTTACTTGAACTAGATATTTTTATTGAAGACCAAGGTGAATACATTGTTAACTTTGATTTTTATGGAAAACTAACCGAAAAAGAGTGTTGCTTAAAGTCTTTCTTGAAAGGTCTATTCATCACGTCTGGCGTTTGTATCGTTCCGGATGAAAAAGGGAAAGGCAAGAATAAAAAATATCATCTTGAAATTGCTTTTTCTCATTATGAGCCTGCTATGGCAACTAATGGAAAACTTATTGAAAAGGGAATTTTCGGCAAGGTGACCAACAGAAGAACTAAATACTTTTTATATATCAAAAGCGTAGAAAGTATTAAAGATTTTATTGCGTATTTAAGTGCAAATGTATCTGTTCTTAAGTTGACCGATTTGATTATAAATAGAGAACTCATTAACGATACCAATAGGCGTATGAATTGCGATCTTGGAAACGTTAATAAGCAAATTAACGCCTCACAAAAACAAATTGAAGCGATAGAAATTATTGAAAACAAGATCGGGCTAGACCAATTAAAGGATAGCGAAAAAATAGTGTGTGTTGCAAGGAAAGACTATCCTGAAGACACGCTAAACGAACTTGCAGAAAGATTAAATCTTTCTAAGAGTTGTCTTAATCATAGACTAAGAAAAATTATTGAAATTGCAAATGAACTAAAAGGGGTATAATATGGCTGAATTCGTGCATTTACACGTTCATACCGAATACAGTTTGCTTGACGGAGCAACTAGATTAGATAAAGTATTTAAGGCTTGTTTAGATAAAAATATGTCTGCTATCGCTATAACCGATCACGGAAACATGTTCGGTTCTTTATATTTTGCAGAAGGTGCAAAAAAGGCGGGAGTTCAAGGGATTGTTGGCTGTGAATTATACGCGTGTGACGATTATACTAAGCAAGAAAGAGGATACGACCATATAGTTTTATTGTGTAAAAATAAAAAGGGCTATAAAAATCTAATTAAACTAAATTCTATTGCTTTCGTTGACGGCCTATACTATAAACCGAGAATCGACTATAAACTTTTAAGCGAGCATGCAGAGGGATTAGTTTGTCTTTCTGGATGTTTACAAGGTAGGGTGACGAAATTGTTGCTTGCGGGCGATTTTGAAGGGGCTAAAAATGCCGCTATAATGCTTAAAGAAATGTTCGGTGAAGATTTCTATTTGGAAATTCAAGACCACGGTATGCCCGAACAAAAGAGAGTTAACCCACTAATTATTAAACTTGGAAAGGAATTGGGCATAGGTATAGTTGCAACAAACG
>JAZOOV010000035.1:0-2506 GCA_045655215.1 Christensenellaceae bacterium
GGTACGTGGACAATCTTTCAATGTGGCTAGATATTAAGATTTTATTTAAGACAGTGTTTAAGGTTTTCTCTAACGCAGACAACGAAAATAAGGGAAAGACGGTGGTTTCCCTTCCAGAAGCTGAAAAAACTTCTACTCAAGAAGTTGCTACAACTAAAGACTTGGCAGATGCTAAAAATCTAAAGTTGATGTACATAACTAACAACGTAGAAGTTGCTAAGATTGTGGAAGACGCAGGGGTAGAGCGAATTTTTATCGATATGGAATATATTGGAAAATCCGTTCGTCAAGGTGGAATGGACACCGTTCAGTCTCATCACACCATAGAAGACATAAAAAATATTCGCAAGGTTATAAGCAAGGCTGAAGTTATGGTGCGTTGTAATCCTATTCACGACGCAACCGAGGAGTATACTTCTTCAAAGGAAGAAATCGACGCTATCGTGGAAAGTGGGGCAGACGTAATAATGTTGCCGTATTTTAAGTCGGCAAGTGAAGTTAAAGAATTTATCTCACTTGCTGGAGGTAGAGCAAAAACGCTTCCTTTAGTAGAAACGCCAGAAGCCGTGGCTTGTATTGACGAAATACTTGAACTAGATGGGCTTGACGAGATATTCGTAGGCTTAAACGACTTGAGTTTGGGGTACGGGATGAAGTTCATGTTTGAACTTTTAGTTAACGGCACTCTAGAAGGGCTATGCGACAAGTTTAAGAAAAAAGGTATTCCGTTTGGTTTTGGTGGAATTGCCGCACTAGGGAAGGGAATGCTTTGTGCAGAAAAGGTAATTGCCGAGCATTATAGGATAGGTTCAACCTGCGCAATACTTTCTAGAAGTTTTTGCAATACGAACGTTATAACCGATTTAGGTGAAATTCGCAAGGTATTCGACGTTGACTTAAAGGCTATAAGAGATTGGGAAGGTCAATGCCAATCAGGGCTTGTAGATTTTGCTAAGAATAGAGAAGAAGTAGAAAATATCGTAAAGGAAATCGTTAAAGGGTTAAATTAGTATGAAATTATTGATTACGGGCGCGTGGAAATGTAGCGGCGAACAAATCAATCAAATAGAAAGTTTAGGGCATAAAGTTATCTTTATGCAAAACGAAAAGGACAATATCCCTTGCGATTACGCTGAAATCGAAGGGGTTGTATGCAACGGCTTATTTTTATCTCACCCTATTGAGAAGTTCGTTAACCTAAAATTTATTCAACTAACTAGCGCAGGGTTTGACAGAGTTCCAATGGAATACGCAATGAAAAATAATATTGAAGTATTTAATGCTCGTGGCGTTTATAGTATTCCAATGGCAGAGTTCGCTATTTGTGGCGTCTTACAAATTTATAAGCAGTCTAGATTCTTTTGCGAAAATCAAAAAGAAAGCAAGTGGGAGAAAAATAGAGAACTACTTGAGTTAAACGGAAAGACCGTTTGTATAGTTGGTTGTGGCAACGTTGGAACGGAATGCGCTAAGCGATTTAAGGCATTTTCGACAAGGGTGATAGGAGTAGATTTATTCGTTAGAGAAGACGAAAATTACGAAAAAATCTATCCACTTAGCGAACTAGAAGAGTGCTTGTCAATTTCAAACGTAGTAGTTTTAACTCTTCCGTTAACCGAGCAAACTAAAGGGCTAATGAACCAAAAGACTTTTGCTAAAATGAAAGAGGGGTCAGTTTTAGTAAATATAGCAAGGGGAGCAGTAGTTGAAGAAAAAGCGCTAATAAACGCCCTAGATAATAAATTATTAGGCGCAGTATTAGACGTTTTTGAGGAAGAGCCATTAGCAAAAGATAATCCACTTTGGAAAAAGAAAAATGCAATAATAACGCCACACAATAGTTTTGTTGGCGACGGAAACAGTAAAAGACTATTTAACGTCATTTTGAGTAATTTGAGTAAATAAAGGAAGATAAATGAAAAAAGTAATGATTGTGGCAACCGTTCAAAGCCACATAGCACAATTCCATAAGCCACTTATAAACATGCTAAAGGAAAAGGGCTTTCACGTGACGGCGTGTGCTAAAAATAATCTCGCTATAAAAAAGAATTTAACTTTAACCGAGCCTGACGAAATTATTGAAGTTCAATTTTCACGTTCTCCTTTTAGCCCAAAAAATCTTAAGGCATACAAAAAACTAAAGGCTGTAATTGAAAAGGGAGAATACGACGTAGTTCATTGTAATACGCCGGTTGGTGGCATTTTAACAAGGCTTGCTTGCCGTAAATTAAGAAAGAAAGGCAAGATAAGGGTTTTATATCATGCTCACGGATTTCACTTCTTTAAGGGTGGCTCGAAAAAGAATTTTATACTTTGGTATCCTATTGAAAAAGTCTTTTCAAAGTTGACGGATACTATGGTAGTTATAAATAAAATGGACTATGAACTAGCAAAAAGTAAATTTAATGCTAAAAACGTAGTTCGCGTTCCAGGGGTAGGGGTAAACCTTAACCAGTTTAGAAAAGAGATTAACGACGTTGATTTAAGAAAAGAATTTAATCTAGAC
>JAZOOV010000036.1:0-4597 GCA_045655215.1 Christensenellaceae bacterium
CATGGCTACGATCCGACTTGCAATACCTGCGAAAATCGCCCACCAAGGAAGAATATCAAGTATAGCACTGACAGCCTTGCCCTCCTTGCAAAGAAGAACAAACTTGAAAATCATACCAACGAGAATTTGTACAGCACCCAACGCAAGGGCCATTATAAGATAATGCACGGGCTTTTCAAGATAATTGAACCACACGCCATTGAAAAGCGGGAAAACCTCACTTGCATTTTCAATGCCAAGAATACTCTGCATAATTGCATACGGAATATCTCCAAACCAAGAGCCAAGTAATACACCGAAAATCATGCTCGAGAATCCGCACCAACCCAACATGTTGAATACCGACTTCAACTTACCACTAAGGCCAATAAATCGAGAGCCGATAAGGCCTAACAATACAAGAATGGCACCGTAACCCATATCGGGCATCATCAATCCAAACGCCAGGAAATAAAAAATGCTTGTAATAAACTCTTTTTATGTGTTAAGATAAATATATGTTAAAATCAAAGGCCAAAATAATAGTGGAAAGGCTTTCGGGCAAGTTTTTAGATAAGCCTGCCCTTAATTTTTCTTCTAATTACGAACTTCTTGTCGCCGTTATATTATCGGCACAATGCACGGACGAGCGTGTTAATAAAATTACAAAAGTTTTATTTGAAAATTATAATACGCCCGAAAAAATGGTGACGCTAACTAGTGAAGAATTAGAAAGATATATTTTCTCTTGTGGGCTATATAGAAGTAAGGCAAAGCATATAATCTCTGCTTCGCAAGATATTATAAATAGGTTTAACGGACAAGTTCCGTCGACACTCGAAGAGTTGAGAACGCTCTCTGGCGTGGGAAGAAAAACGGCAAACGTCGTTTATAGCGTGGGCTTTAAGGGAGATGCTATTGCAGTTGACACCCACGTTTTTAGAGTTAGCAATAGAATAGGGTTAGTTTCCGCTAAAAACGTACTTGCTACGGAAAAGGGGCTAATGAAAATTTTAGATAAAAAAGACTGGTCAAGGGCACATCACTACCTTATATATTTAGGTAGAAGTTATTGTAAAAGCAGTAAGCCGGACTGCTTAAATTGCCCCATAACCGATTTGTGCGAAAAAAAGATAAAAAGGTGAAATATGTTTGTTGATAGAGCGATAATAACTATAAAAGCAGGTGATGGGGGAAGTGGAATAACTTCTTTTATTCACTATAAAGGAAAGGTTAGCGGTGGTCCTGACGGGGGCGACGGCGGAAAGGGGGGCGACGTAATATTCGTTGCCGATAAGCACCTAACCACGCTTGCCGACTACTATTATAAGACTAAATACGTTGCAGAAAACGGTACGCAAGGTGGATCTAACAACTGCTTTGGAAAGGCAGGTAAAGACTTAGTATTAAGAGTTCCACTAGGCACTATCATTAGAGATAGAAAGACGGGTGGAGTTATAGCCGATATGTTCGTTGAAGGGCAAAGCAAGGTGGTTTTGACGGGTGGTGACGGCGGAAAGGGAAACGCAAAATTCGCTAACTCTCGTAGGCACGCTCCACACTTTTCTCAAACGGGGGAAAAAACCGAAAGTACGCAAGTCGTTTTAGAACTTAAAACTATTGCAGACGTTGGACTAATTGGCTTTCCAAACGTTGGAAAATCTACAATTTTAAGTAAAATCACTAAGGCAAGACCTAAAATTGCCAACTATCACTTTACTACCCTTTCGCCAAACTTAGGCGTTTGCGATTACTACGATAATAACTTCGTGGTGGCAGATATTCCAGGACTTATAGAGGGCGCTAGTGACGGCGCAGGACTTGGCATTGAGTTTTTAAGGCACATTGAGAGAACTAGAATGCTCGTTCACGTAGTCGATATTTCAGGGCAAGAAGATAGAGATCCTATAGAAGACTACAAAAAGATAAATCTAGAACTTAAAAATTACAGCAAAGAACTTGCCAAAGTTCCACAAATTATAGCGCTAAATAAGTGTGATTTTTATGGCGTTGAAGATAAAATTAAAGAGTTTAAGAGCAAGGTAAAGGGCAAGAAAATTCTTTTAGTTTCGGCAATTACGGGCGAGGGGCTAGAAGAACTCAAAAAGGAAATTTACGAAAAACTTTGCACTCTTCCACCACTTAAACCTTTAGAGTTTGAAGAATTTAACTACGTTAAACCTGAAAGACTATCTTACGAGATATTCAAAGAAGGCGAAACCTTCGTTATTGAAGGTACGCTAGTAGACGTTCTAAAAAGAAACGTCGTTATGGACGATATGAATTCGCTTGCATATTTACACAAAGTGCTAAAAGACCGTGGAATTTTAGCCGAACTTAGAAAAATGGGGGCAAACGAAAAATCAACCATCATAATTGGTGGCGAAGAATTTGAGTTTGTCGATTAAGGAGAGATTATGTTAACTTCAAAACAAAGAAGCACGCTAAGGGGCTTAGCGCAAAAAATCCAACCTATAACTCAGGTTGGAAAATCGGGAATTACCGAGAGTTTTATTGATAGCCTAGATAAAGCCATTGAAAAAAGAGAATTAATTAAGGTGACCGTTTTAGAAAATTCCGGTCTAGACGTAAGGGAAACAGGCGAACAAATTGCTAGCCTACTTTTTGCAGAGTTTGTATGTGCTACGGGAAGAAAACTAGTTTTTTATAGAAGAAGCGCTCTTGCTAACGTAGAACATATTGAATTTTAGTAGGTGGGGTTTTTTACTTGCTTGCCAAAAAGGGCGCAAAGTAAAGAAAAGATTAAAAGTAGTGAGCCTAAAATTATATAGTATAACTTAATAGGAACGATAAAAGAATAGAGCAAAAAAAGGAGTCCAAAAATAAAGTAGTTTTTTGCTCTTTTTTTATGCAAAAGAAGAGAAAAATCTAACGGCTTTTTCTTTTCAGTGAAAAACAATATCTTGTTTTCTGGGAAAACGTCGGCTTTTTTTAATATTGAAAAGGTCTTTTCGCCGTCAACAAGCACTATTTTATCTTCAAAATAACGGCAAAAGTCTTTAATTTCATTAGAAAATTCCTTTCCAAATATTACTGCCGTTTGATTTTTTTGTAATAGGTTATAATATTTTATAACTTGAGATTTTCTTATTCCGTCTAGTGAAAAGCAAAAAAATACCAAGCAGTCTTTTTCGGGCAAATAGAGTTTATTTCCGCGCCTTTGTGGTTTTAACCCTAGTTTACTAAACACGGCGTAAAAAAGCGAGCATAATTCTAAATCGCTCATAAACGCAAGTTGTGTTAGCGATAGCCTTGCCTTTTTTTGTTCGGCTAAAGTTATTTTGTTAAATGCTCGTTTACTATTAAACCACCTAAAAAACACACCCCAAAAGCAAACGGCAAGCATTATGGAAAAGCCGATTGATAGGTCGTTTCTAATAAGTAGTGAAAGTATAAATTTGCTTACGATAAACACGATAAAAGCGCAAAAAATCGAGTCCACGATAACCGAAAATAAGTTCTTCATAGTGATAAAATTATTGACGGATAAAAAAATTTTATTCTCTAAAGTGCAAAAAACCAAAACCCTTGATTTATTCTAAAAAATATGCAATAATATAAGTATGAAGAAAATTGCCGTTTTCGGTGGAACTTTTAACCCCGTGCACGTCGAGCACGAAAAGATGGTTGATTTTATACTAAATGAGTTGAATCTAGATAAAATTATAGTTGTTCCAACTAATATTCCACCACACAAAAAAACTGAACTTGCTAAAAACGAAGATAGACTTTCTATGCTTAAACTCTGCTTTAAGGATAATGAAAAGGTGGAAGTTAGCGATTTTGAGTTAACTAACGGCGGAACTAGTTATTCGTATATAACGGTAGAGCATTTTGCTAGCGTTTACCCTAACGCAGAACTTTTCTTTTTGGTGGGCGGGGATATGCTTAAAGATTTTAAGACCTGGAAAAACCCCGAACGCATTTTAGATAAAGCGACGTTAGTTGCTATCGGTAGAGAAGATTATAAGGTAGACTACTTAAAGGAAGAAGAGTATTTTAAAAAGACCTTTAATAAAAGTTTTATTCGTTTAACCTACGACGGAAAGGACGTTTCTTCTACTAGAATTAGAATTTACTCTGCGCTTGGGCTTGACGTAAAAAACATGGTCAATAAGCAAGTTGCAGATTATATAAAGGAAAACAATCTCTTTCAAGGGAAGAAAGAGTTTGAGTTTATAAAGAAAACTCTTCCTGAAAAAAGGCTTGTTCACACGGCTGAAGTGACGGTGACGGCGTTAAAAAAGGTTAGAGAACTAGGGCTAGATAAAGACAAGGTTATAACTAGTTGTATTTTGCACGACTGCGCTAAGTATATAGATTATAAATCAGTTAAAGGCTTTAAGTTAGACGGCGACGTCCCAAGACCTGTTATTCACTCCTTTTTAGGTGGATATATAGCAAAGCATCACCTAAAAATAGAGGATGAAGAAGTGATAGACGCAATCACTTATCATACTTCTGGAAAGGCTAATATGAGCACCTTAGGAAAACTATTATTCGTTGCCGATATGATTGAGCCGACTAGAGATTACGAAGGGGTTGAAACTCTTCGTGAGATTTTTGAAGAAGATTTTGAAAGGTGCTTTATAGAGTG
>JAZOOV010000037.1:0-5991 GCA_045655215.1 Christensenellaceae bacterium
AAGTTGAATTGTTGTCGCCTGCAGGCGATATGAGTAAATTAAAAACTGCATTTTATTACGGGGCAGACGCCGTTTATATCGGTGGCAAAAGTTTAAGTTTGCGCGCTCTAGCAGGAAATTTTTCAGACGAAGAAATTATCGAAGCGGTAAATTATTCTCACGCTTTAGGAAAAAAAGTATACGTGACGGTAAATATTCTCGCAAGAAATTACGACTTAAAAGTTGCCGAAGAATACCTAAAATTTTTAGAAAGTGTCAACGTGGACGGCGCTATTATTTCGGACGTTGGACTAATTTATCTAGCAAGAGAAGTTGCGCCCAGCCTAAAAATCAACATTTCTACACAGGCGAACACCTTAAATTATAAAGCCGTAGAATTTTGGAAGAATTACGGCGTAAAAAGGGTTATATTGGCAAGAGAATTATCGCTAAAGGAAATTGCCGAGATAAATAAAAAAGTGCCTGATATCGAGATTGAAACCTTTATTCACGGCGCTATGTGTATTTCTTATAGTGGAAGATGCTTGCTATCTGATTATAAAACGGGAAGAAGTAGTAATCGTGGGGCTTGCGTTCAAGCGTGCAGATGGAACTTTGAGATAAGGGAAAAGGGTAGTGACGGCGCTTATATGGAAATGCAAGAAGACGAGCGTGGCACGTATATTCTAAATAGTAAAGACCTTAATTTGATAGATTATATCGGCGAACTTGTAGACGCAGGGGTGTGCTCTTTTAAGATTGAGGGAAGAATGAAGAGTGAATATTACTTAGCGACGGTAGTAAATGCGTATAGGCGCGCAATAGACGAGTACTATAGAGTAGGGAAAGAGTATAAGAAAAACGCCGAGTATATTGAAGAACTTGAAAAGACGGCGCATAGAGAATTTACAACGGCTTATCTTCTAGGTGAAAACGATAGAACGGAAAATTTTGACGATAGTCAAAGCAGGGGAACGTATAAATTTATTGCAAACGTTATAGAAGATAGTGACGGAGAGTGCGTTTTAGTTGAAATGAGAAATCGCTTTAAGAAGGGCGACACTCTTCAAGTTTTATCACCTTTTGAAACCTTCAATAATGAGATTGTTGTAGAAAAGATGCTGGACGAAAAGTGGAATGAGATAGAAGACGCTAAGATAGTTCAACAAAAAATTAAGTTGTTTACTAATTTACCACTTAAAAAAGGCGATATATTAAGAGCTAAAGTGTAAAAACAAATATAAAAAAGCCATTGGAAATTCCAATGGCTTTTAATTTTTTTTAGGTTTTGTTCGATAGTATGTTTGAACGCTCTTAAATCCTGCCGAGAATAAAAGACTGGTGATATTCTGCTTTGGATTTTTTTGCAACTCTTCGTTGATATAGTCGTGTCTTAATCCGTTAACGTAGTTAGGTAAACTAGACTTTACGTATCTATTAAACACTCTTGATAGGTGTTCAACTGAATATCCGAACTTTTTTGCTAGAATTTTTAAGTTAATATCCGTCTTAAAATTTTCGTTAACGTGCATCAATAGTTGTTTTGCGAGAGCCGTTTCGTCGTTTACACCACTATTTATATAGGTTAAGTAGGGCTCAAGTAAATATAAGGCTAGTGCGCCTGCTGATGCTTTTAGGTCGGCGCCGTTTTCTTTGGGTTTAACGAAATTTACCACGATATCGTAGAGTTTTTTGCAAAGTTCTGGGTTAGAAATAATGGGGAATGATAACTGCTTTCCATTTTTTCTCGAAAAAAACTCAGGCGCAACTTTAGGTGGTATAATTACGGCAATCCCTTTAACGTCCCCTTTTTTGTGTTCGTACGAGTGAATATCGTAGGAATCAAAAATCACTATATCTCCACCTTGTAGGGTGTATGAAACTCCGTTTCTCATCACGGTATACGCGCCTTCAACGAGCATAAAGATTTCCATTTTTTGATGAAAATGTGGAAGGATAAAAAAATCTGGCCCAGACGAAATTGTCACTTTTTTGTTTGAATCTTGATGAAGTTCAAAATAACCTTTCATATTAACTGAATAAATCTTTAATAATTTTAATAACCATATCTTTCATAACGATATAGTCAATGTATTCGTGCTTATCGAAAACGTATTCGTGAGAAAAAGATTGAATTATATCCATAGCAAAGTGAATTTTTTCTACGGCGTTTTCAACGTTAACTCCAATGTGAGTAAACTTTTCGGCAATTTTAAGGGTAATATCGTCTTCTAGGGCGATGAACTGCGCGCTAACAGCCTCGTCTGAACTAGCAAGCGAGTGTAATGCTTCGTGTATTTTACGATTATTTTTATGAGTGGAAATTGCTTGATTTATAATTTTAGGAATAACTACGTCAAAGTCGATAGGCTCTGTGAGTTTGTCAAAGAGTTTAAAAAATGGGTCAAAAGCCTTGTTAATGTAAATTTCCAAAACACAAATTAAAATATCTCTTTTATCTTGGAAATATCCGTAAACGATTCCCGTAGATACACCTGCACGTTTAGCGATTTCCTTAGTATTCGTGCCGTAATATCCCACTTCGGAAAAGAGTTGGTATCCCGCCTCTATTATTTTATTTTTCTTTTCAATCGAACGCTCTTGTCGAGGTTGTCTAACTTCGTTTTTCATATCATAAACATTATATAACAAACTCTATTAAAAATCAAGAGAAAAAATTTGTAAAAAACTAAAAATATGAATAATGTTTCATATTTTGCTTGACAAGGAAATAAAATAGTGGTAATATTGTTCTAGAATATGAAACAAATTTCACATTTTGCTATGATAACTTGTAGTTTGTAATGCTAAGGTTAAGGCGATTATAGGAGAGATCGTTAATGAAAAAGTTGAGTGAATTTTTAATTGGAGAAATAGGGGTAGTTAAGAGTGTAATTTGCGAGGGACGTATAAAGAGGCGTCTTTTTGACATGGGGGTGACTCCGGGCGCAGAAATATACTTGAGAAAAAAAGCGCCTTTAGGCGATCCAATAGAAGTGACTATTAGAGGCTATGAATTAACACTTCGTAAAACTGAGGCAGAGTGTATTAATTTGGAGGTTAAGAATTAATGAAAAGATTTGCTTTAGCAGGCAATCCTAATTGTGGAAAGACCACTCTTTTTAACGTTTTAACCGGTTCAACGGCACACGTTGGAAACTGGCCTGGAGTGACCGTTGATAAAAAAGAAGGAGTGTATAAAAAGTCAAGCGAGCCAGTTTCTATAGTAGATTTGCCTGGTATTTACTCGCTTTCTCCATATACGGCAGAAGAGGTTGTTTCTAGAAATTATATTCTTGACGAAAAGCCAGATTGTGTTATCAATATAGTAGATGCAACTAACTTAGAACGTAATTTATATCTCACTACTCAAGTTTTAGAAATTGACGTTCCCGTAGTAGTTGCTCTTAATATGATGGATACTTTGGATAAGCAAGGCGATAAAATTGACGAGGATTCTTTATCTAAACGCTTGGGTGTTCCTGTGGTTAAGGTTTCTGCATTAAAGGGAACTGGTATTCAAGAACTTATGGAAAGTGCAATAGAGTGTAGCAACCAAGTTAGGAAGGGTAAATCCGTTTTAGAAAGTTGTGAAATTTGGCACTTAATTAACGACGTTAGAATTGCTCTTGATGGTCAAAACATAGAAAATCCTCTATTTCACGCCATAAAACTCGTTGAAAACGATGAAATTGAGTTGGCGATGCACCCTAATACCATAAAAATGGTTCAAGAGTTCAAAATGACCTTTGAAAACGAACTCTTTGGTACGGACTTCGAAGCACTAATTGCAGATTCAAGATATAAGTATATAACCAAGAATTATTCTCCGTTTTTGGTTAGGAAAAAAGAAGGCATAAAATTTTCAAAATCGGACAAGGCGGATAGAGTACTAACTAATAAATGGGCAGGTATTCCAATATTTTTAGCCATTTTATTTGCTATATTCCACTTAACATTTTCCGAAAACTTCTTGTTTTTAGGTGGACTATTAAACGACGAGTGGGTTTCTCTATCTGGAACTGCGTTTGAAGGCTTATTTGGTTCGGGGGAAGGCTTAGCATCACCAGGTGTAATATTGTTTAATTTGATGGACGTAATAACGGCTACCATTTCTGGTTGGCTTGGCACAGGGTTAGAGTCAATAACAACTACAACTTGGGTTTTAGGGCTTGTTAACGACGGAATTTTAGCAGGACTTTGCGGTGTGTTGAGTTTTGTTCCACAAATCATATTCTTATTGCTTTGCCTTTCGATTTTAGAAGATACGGGGTATATGGCTAGAATTGCTTTTATTCTAGATAAAGTTTTTAGAAAATTCGGTGTTTCTGGCAGGGCGTTTATTCCTATGATAATGGGTTTTGGTTGTTCTATTCCAGCAATGATAAACACGAGAACGCTTGCGGACGATAGGGAGAAAATTTTAACTATAAGAACTATTCCTTTCTTTACTTGTGGTGCTAAATTGCCAATACTTGCCGCTGTCACTGGGGCAATGGCAATGGCTTTTAATATTAGAAACGCCGATCTCATTACATATTTGATGTACGTTCTTGGAATGTGCGTAGCAGTAGTCAGCATACTTGTTATGAGAGGGACTACTCAACGTGGAGAAATTGCGCCCTTTATTATGGAACTACCAGAATATCGTGCACCAAGTCCTAAGGGTTTGACGCTTCTTCTTTGGGATAAGGTAAAACATTACGTAGAAAAAGTGTTTACCATAATACTTGCGTCTACTATCGTTATTTGGTTTATCTCTAACTTCCGTTGGGATTGGACTTTAATTAGTGATCCAAGCCAAATGAACGAATCGATTTTGGCGTCGGTAGGAAAGTTTATGCAACCTATATTTACTCCACTTGGATTTGGTAGTCAATTGGGCGCGTTTGGTTGGGTGTTTGCGGTTGCTGCAATTTTGGGTTTAATTGCAAAAGAAAACGTTATAGCAGGATTTTTAACCCTTTCTTCCGTGATTTTAACCATTTTCACCGTTCAACCGGATATACTTCTCAACGCAGGGGTGTTAAGTCCCGAAATTTTAAGTGAAATAGAGTCGCTTGTCGCATCAGGACAATTTGGCGAAGAGGGCTATGAAGTTGTGGCAATGATAGCGGCAACAGGCATAGAATGGCCGGGGTTAATATCGTTTATCGTGTTTAATATGACTACGATTCCTTGCTTTGGTGCAGTGGCTACGGCTAAAGGTGAATTAGGAAAAGGAAATATCAAGTGGACTCTTCTTTTTTGGATAGCAACTTCATTTATTGCAAGTGCAATTACTTACGTATTCTGCACTATGCTTGCAACTTGGTCTACTTGGTCGATAATAGTTTCCGTAGTTATAGTTGTATTGATAGTCTTTGCTATTTTTGGAATTAGGGCGTATAACGAAAAGCGTCCAATTAAGAGTAAATAGGTTTATTATGATAGACGTAATTATTGGTGTATTAGCAGGACTTATCGTAGTTGCCGTAATAGTGGTGGCTATCATAAACAAGAAAAAGGGCAAAACATCGTGTTGCTCAGATTGTGGTAGTTGTAAATATTGCTCCAATTGTAGTAATAAAAAAGAAGAAGAGATTACTAAATAACCATTTTTTCATTGAAACTTGCCTTCCGTTTTTATGGGGGCAAGTTTTATTTGAATTTAATCAAAATGAGTGGTATAATGGTTAAAGGTGAATTATGAAAGAAAATTTTCAAATTGAAGGAATGTCTTGCTCGGCTTGTTCTCAAGCAATCGAAAAAAGAGTGAGTAAAATAAACGGAGTCATAAAAGTTAACGTTTCGCTACTTGATAAGAGTATGTACGTTATTTTTGACGAAAACCTTTTAACTTCTCAAGATGTTTGCCTTGCAGTTAATTCAATTGGGTATAAAGCAACCATTTCAAACGGAGAAAGAAAACTAGAGAATAGAGAAAGTGATAAACTAAAAAAACGCTTTTTAATATCCTTAATCTTTTTACTTCCACTTATGTATTTTTCCATGGGTGAAATGATTGGATTG
>JAZOOV010000038.1:0-19435 GCA_045655215.1 Christensenellaceae bacterium
TCCTTTCTAATAAGTTCGCCGTCGAGATAAATTTCCCCACCACCATACTCTTTGGTGTGAATTTGAACTAAGTCCCAATGCACGCTACTCTCGTTTCCGTTAAACGCGTCGTCATAGCACGCGCCCGGAGTAAAGTGGATTGAGCCACTTATCTTTTCATCAAATAAAATATCGCCCATAGGCTTGTTGATATAAGGATTTACGCCGAAAGCAAATTCTCCAACGTATCTAGCGCCCTCGTCCGTATCGAATATTGCGTTTACCTTTTCATTATCGTTTGCAGTTGCCTTTACTATCTTTCCGTCCTTAAAGGTGAGAGAAACGTTTTCAAACTTAAAGCCGTTCTCTATAGACGGCGTGTTATAGGTTATTACTCCGTTTACGCTATCTTTAACGGGCGCAGTATATATTTCACCGTCAGGAATATTGCAATGCCCAGAACATTTTACGCTACCTATTCCTTTAATAGAGAAAGATAAGTCGGTATCCTTTGCAACGATTCTAACCTTGTCGGCATTGTCAAGACGCTTTTTAAGGCTGTCCATTGCCCTATCCATCTTAGAATAGTCTAAATTGCAAACCTTAAAATAGAAATCTTCAAAAGCGTCGCTACTCATTCCCGCACTACTTGCCATACCCTCGTTTGGATAACGCATAACTACCCACTTGGTCTTTTTCACCCTGATTTCGTGGTGCACGGGAAGCGAATAAAATTGGCTTTCTATTTGCAAGTTCTTATCTGGAACGTCTGCGTTTTCGTTGCAGTTTTCTCCGCCCCTTATTCCAATATACGCGTCCATCTCGCTCATTCTAAACGCTTGGTATTTTGCCTTTAGTTTGGCTTGCTCTTCGGTCACGCCCAAAAGAAGTTCTCTACTAACTCTATTGTCGTAAATTTCTACGAAAGGTATGCCCCCAACTTTATAAACTTCCTTTATTAACGCGTTTACTAGCATATAGTCTATGCCCTTTGCCTCGATTAAAATCTTTTCGCCCTTTTTAAGCGAACAAGAATACTTAATAAGATTTTCGGCAAGTTGATTTATTCTAGGATCTTGCATAAAATTCCCCTTGATTTTTTTATCTTAGGGCTATTATACACCTAATTGCAAATTTTATAAAGCAATTTAACAAAATCGAGAGAAATTTATTTGATATTTATCTAAAAAAGATATATAATATTAAAGATAAAAAAAGAAAAATAAAAATTTTTATATTTTGGAGATACGAAAATGGCATTAGTAAACTCAAAGAAAATGTTTGAACAAGCCTACAAAAACGGCTATGCTATCGGTGCTTTCAACGTTAACAACATGGAAATCGTTCAAGGTATTACCGAAGCATGTAAAGAAGTAAACGCTCCTGTTATTCTACAAGTTAGTAAGGGAGCAAGAGCATACGCTAACCACACCTACCTAGTTAAGTTAGTAGAGGCTGCGGTTATCGAATGCCCAGATATTCCAATCGTTTTGCACTTAGACCACGGCCCAGACTTCGAAACTTGTAAAGCAGTTATCGACGGCGGTTTCACCTCTGTTATGATTGACGGAAGTCACCTTCCTTTCGAAGAAAACGTTGCTTTAACCAAGAAAGTTTGCGATTACGCTCACGACGTTGCTGCTAGAGGCAGATATATCACCGTTGAAGGCGAACTCGGTACTTTAGCAGGTATTGAAGACGACGTTAAGGTTGAACACGGCGCTGAAAGTTATACTAGACCAGAAGAAGTTATCGAATTCGTTGAAAGAACGGGCGTTGACTCTTTAGCAATCGCTATCGGTACTTCTCACGGCGCATATAAATTTAAGCCAGAACAATGCACCAGAAACGAAAAGGGCATTCTAGTTCCACCTGCTCTTAGATTTGATATCTTAAAGGCTGTTAGTGAAAAACTTCCTGGTTTCCCAATCGTTTTACACGGCTCTTCTTCAGTTCCACAAGACTACGTTAAGATGGTTAACGATAACGGCGGTAAAATGCCAGACGCTATCGGTGTTCCTGAAGAACAACTTAGAGAGGCTGCAACCCTTTCAGTTTGCAAAATCAATATCGACTCTGACTTAAGACTCGCTATGACCGGTACTATTAGACAATTCTTTAACGACCAACCTTCTAAGTTTGACCCTAGAGAATACTTAAAACCTGCTAGAGCAAACATCAAAGAAATCGTTAAACACAAACTAATCAACGTATTAGGTTGCGCTGGCAAAGCAGACGAATGCAGATAATATTATGAAAATTAAAAGCGTTGTGATTCCACAACGCTTTTTTTTGTGATATTTTTGCTTTTAGCAAAAGCGCTATTGCTTGGCAAATATACCTCGCCGTAGGCGAATATCACTTTGTCCAAAGGACAAAATACAACTAAAAAGCGACGGAATCCGTCGCTTTAATTCTATTTATTTTCCCGTGTTGCAGAAGATATAATCTGCTACTACTATTGGCATTTTTAATTCCAATGAAACGGAACTAAAATAATCCGAACGAACTATAAACAAAGATAAAGTATCGCCCTTTTTAAGTTTAGTTCTCGCCATTCCAACGTACGTACCTATCTTTTCCATAGTTAAGGTATAATTCTTACCTTCAAAACTAATAGATTCTAAAATATCGCCTTCCTTTAAGCCCGCTTCATCTGCGTTGCTACCTTCTACTACCGACTTCACTAAAATATAGGTTTTTACGCCAGAAGTTTTAGTTTCTACCGTAAAGCCCATTTCCCATCTATCACTAACGTAGCCGTAGTTGTTTGGGTTAAGGTTTGCCGTTGCTATTAGTTGCGATGCAATATTCAAAAAGCCGTTTCCACTCTCTAATTCGATTGGAATTGCCCAATTTATCGCGCTATAATTGGTGTTTCCTGCATTTGTTATACCAATTAGTTCGCCGTAAAGGTTATATAGTCCACCACCCGAGTTTCCTGGGTTTGTGGTGACTGAGATTTGCATTAAATCCATATATCCTACGTCGCCAACTATTACTTCCCTTTCTGGATAACTAACTACGCCGTCTGCTACGCTACCTGGAAGTGTTCCTCCGGGGTTGCCAATGGCAAATATTGATTCGCCCTTTTTGATTTGGTAATCTTTCGCCGGCATTTTTGCCTTTTGAATTTTATCCATAGAAAGTTTTTCGCCAGACTCTGCAGGTAAATCTAAATTAACTTTTATTACTGCTATATCCGAAACTCTATCTCCACCAACCAAGGTGACTGCTTTATCGTTATAAATTTGCTTTCCAATAACTCCAGAGAAAACGTAATCTTCGTTTTCATAGTTGCAATCTTGATCTGGTATTCTAACAACTATCTCACCACCCGTAGAAATAACGTGATGGCAAGTTAATATAAACACGTAGTTATTGCTATTTACTACGTCTATAATAACGCCACTTCCCGCGCCTGAACCCGCAGACGAAGTGACTTCAATAGCAACTGCAGTTCTTTCAACCTTTTCCACAGCCTCTGGCAAGGAATATTTTTCTCTCTCGGTCTCTTCAATGGTGTTAAACTCTACTTGGCTACTCGCCACTATTGAATTCATAAGATTGTTTCCGCCATGGTTAGAGTTTAAGTCTACGAACTGACAACCTACGGCAAAAAGACTAACCATTACGGTTATAACGGCTAGACTTAAGAGTTTAGCAATCTTTCTCATAAATGCTCTCCTACTATTTACTAATTATATTCTATCACAAAAATTATTGAAAATACATTGAATTTAAAAATATTTCTAATTTTTGAATTTTTAAAAGGGCGAAATCAAAGTCGCCCTTTTTTCCACCGAATAAACCAAATACTGCCGTTTATTAAGTGGTATATATTAACGGCAGTACTTTTTTATATTTTATTGTTAACTAAAATATCTACCACCGATACCTTAAGTATAGGCGATATTTATTTTTTTATTCTTTATTCTTCGTCTTCTTCAGGAAGGTCTACGTTGTGGTATACGTTTTGAACGTCGTCTAAATCTTCTAGCGCGTCGATTAGTCTATTAAACTTAGCAAGTTCATCGCCCTCTAGGGTGATTTTGCTTTGTGGAAGCATTTGAATTTGCGCTTCAAAGAAGTTTAGCCCTTTACCTTCAAGTTCCTTTCTAACTGTAGAGAAATCTGCAACTGAAGTGTAGATAACAAAAGCGTCGTCTTCAACGATAAAATCGTCTGCCCCAACGTCTAGAGCCAATTCCATAACTCCGTCTTCGGTTAAATCAGGGGTTCTTTCAACGACGATTACGCCTAAAGTATTGAAGGTGAACGATACGCAACCTGCATTACCTAGTGAGCCTCCGTGCTTTCTCATAGTAGTTCTAACGTAGTCAACCGTACGGTTTTTATTGTCCGTTAAGGTCTTAATAATTACGGCGCTACCTGCAGGGCCGTATCCTTCGTAGGTCAATTCTTCGTAGTTGTCACCTGAAAGTTCTCCCGCTGCCTTAGCGATACATCTCTTGATGTTTTCGTTAGGCATATTTACTGCTTTTGCCTTTGCAATAGCGTCTGCCAACTTACTGTTGGTTTCGGGATCTGGGTTAGATTTTGCAGCAACTGCTATTTCTCTACCTACTTTTGTAAATATTTTTCCTTTAACTGCGTCCGTCTTTGCCTTTTTTGCGGCAATATTGGCTGCGTGGCTATGTCCTGACATGTTTTTCTCCTTAACTGTTTTTTGTTAGAGCGTACATTAAAATTCCCGCCGATACAGATGCGTTTAGGCTTTCCATACCGTTTTGCATGGGAATTTTTACTACGTATTCTGCCCTTTTAATTAAATCTTCACTAACTCCCCTTGCTTCGTTGCCTATAACTAGGCAAAAATCTTTGGGAAAGTTGCCTTCAAACACGTTAACCCCGTCCATATCGGCGACGATAAACGGAAGATTTATCTTCTCTAAAAGGTCTTCTTTCGCTCCTTGATGCGTTTTCACCTTGAAAATTCCACTCATGCTTGCCCTAACCGATTTTGGCGAATAACAATCGGCAGAATCTCCTAAATAAACGTCGTTATAATTAGATGCGCTAGCAGTTCTTATGATAGCACCCACGTTTGCAGGATCGGAAACGCCGTCTAAAAATAGGCACTTTCCACTAGGCGCAGTTATCTCGTTTTTGGGCTTAACGCACACGGCTATTACGCCTTGTGGCGAAACGTCGCTTGAAGCGTATTCCATAATTTCTTTGGAAACTTCTTCGATTTCTACCCCAATATTACTAGATATTTTGCCCATACACTCTGCAGTCGCTATGACGCGATAAAACTCACAGCCGTTTAAGACTGCTTCGTTTACCATTTTAACTCCGTCTACGATATAGAGATTCTCCCTATCTCGATTTTTCTTGTCGGATAGTGATCTTATGAGTTTTATTAGTGAATTTTGTCTTGATAAAATCATTTAATCTAAATAAAGCCTATCTTATTATAAGGTAGGCTTATCTTTTTTTAGATGTTTGCTTTTGCCTTTTCGCAAAGGGTAGCAAATGCGTTAGCGTCTGAAACGGCGATTTCTGCTAAAACTTTACGGTTTAGTTCAATGCCTGCTTTCTTTAAGCCGAACATGAATTTGCTATATGAAAGTCCGTTCATACGGCATGCTGCGTTAATTCTCGCAATCCACAATGCTCTAAAGTCACGTTTTTTACGTTTTCTTCCAAAGTAAGCGTAAAGTTGTGCCTTCATAACGGCTTCTCTTGCCACTCTATATCTCTTACTTCTTCCGCCCCAGTATCCTTTTGCTAATTTTAAAATCTTTCTACGCTTTTTTACAGCGTTAACTCCTCTTTTAATACGCATAATCTTTTTCTCCTTGACTATTTATTGTAAATAAGCGTTTTTACGGTCTTTGCTTGAGTTGCGTCTACGTAAGCACCGTCACACAAATTGTTCTTTCTCTTTCTGTCTTTTTTGGTTAGAATGTGGTTCTTTCCAGAGCAAGCTCTTTTAATCTTGCCGTTTGCGGTCACTTTGAATCTCTTCTTTGCCGCGCTCTTAGTTTTCATTTTAGGCATAGTTTTACCCTCCGTTAGTTATTTTTATTTACGCTTTTAAAGGCGCTAACATCATCCATATGTTTCTGCCTTCAGTTTGCGGTTTCTTTTCCATTACGCCTTGTTCTTTTACAAGTTCAAAAAATCTATTCATTACGTCAAGTCCTAGTTCCGAGTGAGCCATTTGTCTGCCTCTCATTCTTATTGAAACTTTTACCTTGTTGCCTGACGATAGAAACTTTAAGGTTTGCTTTGCTTTTACGTTAAGGTCGCCTACGTCGATGGTCATCGATAGCCAAACTTCTTTTATTTCTACAACTTTTTGATTCTTCTTTGCTTCTTTTGCTCTCTTTACTTGCTCGAACATAAACTTTCCGTAGTTCATAATCTTGCAAACGGGTGGATTTGCGCTTGGTGAAATCTTAACTAAATCCAATCCCTTTTCGTCGGCTATCTTTTGAGCCTCTAAACTTGATACGATCCCGAGTTGGGCACCGTCGTCTCCAATTAGACGAACTTCTCTGTCACGAATTTCTTCGTTAATTTGATGTTCCTTTTTAATGGTTTTGTACCTCTCAATAAAATTTTCCATTTATATAAAAAAATGAAATACAAATAAAAATCGGGTTGCTCCATAAAGAGAACCCGATAATCCTATCAAAAAATACGGCACTTAGCCTTTCGTTGATATTGAGCCGAACGAACTTTTCCGTCGGCGAGAAGGGTTTCTTCTTCTTTAAGCACAATTATTATATTACTTTGCCACCCTTTTGTCAACTGTTTTTTACTCTTATTTTTTAAATAATTTTGTCGTTTTCCGTATACAAAATATATATTTTATGTTATAATCTTTTAGGTAAGTTGTAGGAGTGCTATGAATATTTTTAAAATGCGCATCGGTAGACACTCGTTCGATACCCACGAAAAACCTTGGAGAACACCTTGGTACATTAGAATTATCGAGCTTGCAATTTTAGTCTACTATAAAGTTAGAACGCGATTTAAAGTTAATAAGGTTGGAATTAAGGGTACTAAGCCCCCTTATCTAATATTGCAAAATCACGCGTCGTTCATGGACTTTGTCCAAGTCGGCCAATTTTTGCTACCTAGAACTAGCGCTTTCGTTTGCTCTATCGAGCAATTTATTCATAGAGAGTGGTTGTTGCGCTCGGCAGGTTGTATTTATAAAAGAAGATTTACTTCCGATTTAACCGTGCTAAAACATATTCTATACGTTATAAGAAAAAAGAAAAAGTCGGTGACAATTTATCCTGAAGCAAGATTTTCACTAGCAGGCATTACTGAGGACGCTGACTTAGGAACTTATGCTAGACTTATTAAACTTTGTAAAATCCCCGTTATTTTAGGCATTAGCAAAGGAAACTATATAATGAGTCCACAATTTGCTAAGCACCCTTATAGAAAACTTCCAATTTCCGCAACTTTTAAGTTGCTCTTCACTAAGGAAGAAACTATGTACCTTTCGCAAGAACAAATTGAAGAAAGGCTACGTGAAAACTTTTATCACGACGATTATAAGTATTGGCAAGATAGTGGTGTTAGAATAAAATCTAAACATAGAGCAAAGAATTTGCACAAAATCTTATACCAATGCCCACATTGTAAAAAGGAATTCGCTATGAATTCTAAGGGCAACACCCTTTACTGCGGTGCTTGTGGAAAAGAGTGGTTTCTAAACGAATACGGATATTTGCAAGCAAAAGAAGGCGAAGTTTACTTCTCTCACGTCCCCGATTGGTATAGGTGGGAAAGAGAAAACGTTAAAAAGCAAGTGGAAAGTGGAGAATATCGCATTGAAACTAAGGCTAGCCTAGAAAAAATTGCCTCTTCCGCTAAGGGACTTAAGCATCTCGGCAAAGTAGATTTAGTGCACGACCAAAACGGTTTTACCGTAAAGGGCATTTTAGATAACGGAAAAGAGTTTTACTTTAACCGTTCCGCCCAATCGATGACCGGTTGCCACATTGAGTTTAACTTCCATAAAAAAGGAGACGCTATTGATTTGTCCGACTCGCACCAAACTTTCTTCTTATTCCCTTACCTATTTAACCACGTGACTAAAATTCACTTCGCAACCGAAGAATTATATAAGAAAAATCTTAGAGAAAAAGAAAAAGAGAATTTAAGCAAATAAAAAAAATGCTTTCAGTTTTGAAAGCATTTTTCTTTTTATCCTTTTTATTCTTTTATTTGTTGCCGTCGTTAAAATACAAAATACCAAGCGTGTTTGCACCACAGTGGCTAGCAATCGTTCCACCTGCTTTAGTTTCGTAAATATTCTTAAAGCCTGCTTCGGTTAAAGCCTTTTTCGCAGCGTCCACCATTTCTGGAGTTGCCGTGGTGTAGGTTATAAACGCTTTGTCTAAGTCTGGAGTGTTAAACTCTGCAAGCGTTTCACTGCAATATTTTGCAATTACGCTACCCATATTTCCACGATATTTTTTATCAGAAAGCATTTTGCCTTCTTTAACCACGATTCTAGGTCTTATCTTTAATAAATTTGCGCCGAGAAGAGCAATAGAAGAACATCTTCCCCCCTTATGCAAATAATCAAGTCTTTCAACTACGAAACTAACTTGTAATTTATACGCTCTCTCTTGAACTTTTTTAGCAATGCTCTCTGCATCTTCCCCTGCGTTTGCAAGTTCTCTTGCATAAAGAGCAAGTAGCCCGATACCCGTAGACAAACTCATACTATCAACGGCGTAAACGTTTTCTAGATTTTCCGCAGCCTTAAAAGCGTTGCCACAAGACGAAGTGATTCCACTAGACAAGCAAATGTGAACAACTGCGTCGTACGTCTTTTTTAATTCTTCAAAATACTCAGTGTAGGTATATTCGTTGATTGCGTTGGTTTTTGGAAGCACGCCGTTTTCGTCTACGTACTTAAACATATCTTCAGTGCTTACTTCGCCGTCCTTAAATTCTCTATCTCCTAAAACGATATTGTACGCAATTACTTTTATATCGTTATCAACGAGCATTTTAGTTGTTAAATCGTTAGTTGATTCTACCGAAATTGCAATTTTCATCTTTACGCCCACCTTTTTTCGTTTTTGTTCCTTAATATTTTATCATAAAATAACATTTACTTGCAAACTTTTTAACCACCTTTTCGCTTTAAGTAGTTATTTTTATAAAATTTAGGCTAAATACTTGCTTAATTTTTTTCTATAGTTTATTATATATATATACGTTTTATTAGGAGTTATTATGGAACAAATTAACGGCAAATTATTAAACGAAAGCGTGGCTTTTGAAGATTTTAAAAATTACGACGGGCAAGAAATTACCATTTCCGGTTATATTCACCGTATTCGTGAAATGACGGGGTTTGCTTTCGTTATTATTAGAACGAAAAGAGACCTTATTCAATGCGTTTACGCTCCTGAATTCTCTTCTTATCGTTGGGACGATAGTTTAAGAGAAGAAGCCTGCGTTAAGGTTTTAGGCAGGGTGGTTTCTAGTTTAGACGCTAAGGGAAACCAAAGATTTGAACTTCAAATTCACGATATAACTATCCTTTCTCTCCCAGCAGAAGATTTGCCTATCGTTATAAATAAAAAACAACTAGATAATATTCAGTTAAGCACTATTTTAGACCTTCGCCCTATCGCTCTAAGAAATCCTAAAGAAAGGGCTATATTTAAAATTCAAGAAGGTATTGCTAGGGGCTTTAGAGAATTTTTACTCTCTCAAGATGTCACCGAAGTTCGCTCGCCTAAGATTAACTTTGCAGGAGCTGAGGGTGGAACTAACCTGGTTAAGTTAGACTATTTTGGAAAACAAGTATATTTAGCGCAAAGCCCACAACTTTATAAGCAAGCACTCGTTGGCGTTTACGAGAGAGTTTTTGAAATCGCTCCTGTATTTAGAGCAGAACATCACGATACTTCTCGCCACCTTAACGAATATATCTCGATGGACTTTGAAATGGGTTTCATTAACGACTTTAGAGATATTATGAATATGGAAACGGGCTTACTTAAGTATATCTTCAATCTCTTAAAAGAAGAATACTCGGCTGAACTTGAACTCTTGCACGCAGTAGTTCCTGAAATCGACACTATTCCTTGCATGAAATTCATGGATGCAAAAGAACTTTTAATGAAAAAATTTAAGTATAACCCAACCGACATGAAAGACTTCGACCCACAAGAAGAAGAAATGCTCGGCAAGTATGCTAAAAAGGAATTTAATAGTGACTTTATCTTTATAACTCACTACCCATCTAAAAAGCGTCCTTTCTATACTATGGACGACCCTGAAGATCCTGAATACACCTTGTCTTTCGACCTACTATTTAGGGGCTTAGAAATTACTTCTGGTGGACAAAGAGTTCACGATTATAAAGGCCAAGTTGACAAGATGATTAAGTGTGGTATGGACCCAGAACAATTTGAAACTTATCTCATGCTTCACAAATACGGCGCACCTCCTCACGGCGGTTTAGGTCTTGGCTTAGAAAGACTCACCATGCACCTACTTGGCTTTAAGAACGTTAGAGAAGCAACTATGTTCCCACGTGACATCAACAGAGTCACCCCATAAAAAGATTAAAATTAAAAGTCTACCTTTCGGTAGACTTTTTTTGTGTTTATTTTGTCTTTGAAAATTCGCAACCACAATAAGATTGCCTATATAATCCGTATTCTTTGGATAGTTCAATTGAACGAAGATACCCACCCTCTTTCTTAAAGTCGGACGGCAAGTATTTTACCCCCAGTTCTTCTTGCAACTTAAACCCTATCTCGTTGAGTTTTTGGGCGTTCTTTAACGGAGAAAGCGTCAACGTGGTTGCAAAATAATCGTAGCCGTTTAGTTTTGCGTATTCGGCAGTTTTTCTAAGCCTTAACTCGTAGCAAGAAAAGCACCTTATCCCGCCCTCCTTTTCTCTCTCTAAGCCGACTGTCACTTCTAAAAAATCATTTTTACCAAATGGCGTGACCTTACAAGGAATACTAAACTCTTCGCATAATCTTTTTTGCTCGTTTGCCCTTTTTTCATACTCAGTTTGGCTATCCATATTTGGATTATAAAAGAAAACGGTTGTATCCATTTTATCTTTTAATTTCTCTAGACAAGCCGATGAACAGGGCGCGCAACAACTATGCAATAAAAGTTTTTTCCTTTCGCTAAGTGAATCTATTAAGTTTTGCATTTGCTTATTATAATTTATATTATTCATAAAAATTTAAGTTAAAAGGTTAGACTAAGGTCTAACCTTCAATAATTTTTCTTGCGTTTTCAATAAATAAATTTTGTGCAATTTCCTTGCCGAACTTTTTTTCTACCACTTTTTTAGCGTCCAAAATGGATAATTGCCTAAAATCGTGATAATCGCTAGCAACAAAGTCCACTAAGCCTTTTTTAATAAGGGCTTTTACTTTTTTTCCAAAGTGCTTTTCTTGTCTTATTGCTAGTGAAGATGCGTTAACTTGTATTAGTCCACCCTCTTTTTTCACTTCCATAGCGTCTTCTAAAGTAAAATACTCGTATCTTTCTACGTGGGCAACTATTGGAATATATCCCCTAACTACTGCTCTATATACAAACTCTACGATATCTTGATAGTTAAAGTAGTCAAACTCTAAAAGAATATATTTAGAATTTCCTAGCGTTATTAGTTCCCCTTTTTCTAAAAGAGAAAAGGTTTCTTTAGTTGCCTCGATTTCTTGACCTAAATATAGGTTTATGGGAATATCTTTAGCACTTTTTTTAAATTCTTCAAACTCTTTAAGGAGTTGCTCTTTATCTTTTTCAAACCTTTTATTGTGATGTGGTGTCAAAATAACGTCGGTGACACCCGATTCCACTAAATCTTCAAGCATCCTTAAGGAAGTTTCTAGCGAAGCGCTTCCATCGTCCACAAAAGGAAGAATATGAGAGTGAATATCTATCATTATAAAATCCTAGTCTTCCTCTTCGCCATAGGCGCGAGTATAGTATTTATAGTAAGGACTATATTCTTTATCTTGCTTGCTATCGTACATAGAAAATACCATACCTAAAATCTTAATATTGTTTTTCTTTAGTAGGTTAGTAGCCTCGATTACTTGTCCTTTAGTAGTTCTTGCATATGCAACTACGAACAACACGCCGTCCGAAATCTTTGAAATATGCATGTAGTCTGAAACTTGCAAAATTGGAGCACAATCAAGTAGCACGTAGTCGTATCTTTCCTTAAGCGCGTTGATAAAGTCTGCGAACTTCTCCGATAAGAATATTACCGACGGATTATAAATCTCATCTCCACGAGTAATAACGTCAACGTTTTTGTAGTTGCTCTTTTTAATAATTTCGTCAAGAGTTTTCTCGCCTTGCATATATTCTTTTATGCCGAGTTCCTTTTCCATCTTGAACATTCTATGAAGTCTACAACGACGAAAATCTAAATCAACTACTACAACCTTTCTTTCGGTCAAGCCCAAACTTACGGCAAGATTTGATATAATGGTAGTTTTTGCTTCGTGAGAAAGTGACGATTCTATTTGAATAACTTGGCACTTTCCATCTGCGTTCATTGAAAGAATACTATCTTTTAATCTGGTGTATCCGGTGGTCGTTGCCGACGCAGAGTTTTCGTCTATAATAATACTACTTTGAAAGGTATTGTGCTTTTTCTTCTTAAAAATGCCCATTTTTGCTCCTTTATTTTACCTATGCTCTTCTTTATACTGAACAAAAAACCACCTTTCTTTACTAGTGGTTTTTCTTTTTACCCAAAAAACTAACGCCTATTACTCCACTTTGGACCAACTTGGAGATATGCCATAATTTCTCTACTTTCATCTCCAAAAACCTTCATATCGAAAGTCATGGTAGAGTCAATTGGCACTTTATTATTCTCGCCGTCTAAAACGTACCAGAAATAGAAGATGTATTCGTCTCTATATTGACTCTCTACTAAAACGTTTTCCGCCGTAGGAATTTTAGAGCCTAGCGTTTGATTTGCAGGCACTTCTACCACTGTGTCAACGTCTATATCCACGCGAATACTCTTACCCTCGAACTCAGTTTGAAGGGAGAATCTAACGTTATATACTACGCTATCTTCTTTAGAACGCCATTGTGCCTTAACTACCGTGTCTGAATTAATGGTAGATAAATCGATATCCCAACCGATAAAATTATAGCCCTCTCTTTTATATATGGGGGTATTTATCTCTTTGACGTTTTTTACGATTTGCACTTCGCTACCAGAAACGAGTTCTCCACCATTGCCGTCAAATCTAACGGTGAAAGTGCTCCCCCCACAACCCGTAGCCGAAAAAATCGCCAAAACAAATAAAATTAATGATAAAAATAAAGATAATTTAACTTTTTTCATACTTTTCCTATACTCCATTTATTATTATATACCACTAATTTATTTTTGTCAACATCTAATCTCTTTTATTTTATGCGGAATATTTTGCCATTATTTTAATTAACGCCGATAATCCATCGTTTAGTTGCTCTTTTACTAAAAGATTGTCCTCCCCCCTTTCCTTTTGGATTATTGCAAACTCTAGGGCTAAAACTTGATTTTTTTCCTTTTCGCTTAGCCCTTTTGAAAGGGTTTTCTCTATGGCTTTTTTTACCCCAGAAAAACTGAGTTCTTCATCTTTTACTTGCTCTTTCTTCGGGGCTATTCTCTCTTCTTTTTCGTCTAGAAGTTTCTTAAAGTCGAATAGTACGCTCTTTTTCGGCTCTTTATCTTCTTTAGAATTATCCACTAAAGGCAATGTATTTTCCTTTTCTAAAAGAATTTGCTCTTCGGCTCTTTTAATTATCTCCTTTTGCCTACTAGTTGCCACTACCTTTTTACTTCTTTTCTCTAACGCAAATGGGATTGACAAAAATCCCAAAAAAGAAAGGTTTATTAGTGGAAGCGACAATCCCAATTCCCCTTCTATACATAACGCCGTCTCTAGCCCGATTAAACTTATTAAAAAGATAAAGTGAGCAAGTATTTGCCCTTTTTTTAGCCCCACTTTAGCCCTTAATATATAGTTTAAGATAGAACCGATAAGTATAAATGATAAAACTACTAAAAATATAATTCCCAAATCAATTTTTTCTAAAAATGAAAGTATAAACCTACAAATATTTTTATTCATAAAAAATCCTCTTGCCTATTTTATCAAAGTAAACTCTAAAAAATTAGCAAAAGGATAAATTATTTTGTCTTAAATTGTTGACTAGAGTTCTATGCACTCGCCCGTTAAGATATTAACTAAAATTTTCTTTTTTACCTTTAGTTTAAGCACCTTTTCTACGGCTAGAGCGTAGAGTTCTAGTTGAAGCGAATACTTTTCTTTAAGAGAACTACTAGTCATCGTTGAATATTTATAGTCTATAATGCTAGCACAATCTTGCTCTACTGCCAAAAGGTCGATTACACCTTGAACTAAAACTTGCTCTTCTTGATTTTTGTAAATCTTATCTGCGTCTACTTTAGCAATAAAAGGTTGCTCTCTATAAAGGGTTTTTCCTTTTAGGTATGGAGCAAAGCCATTAACTGCACTCTCTAATCTTAATAAATCTAGCCTACCGACTTCTTCTCTAGAAAGAATTTTATTTTCAATCATATCTTCCACTTGAGAATTAAAGTTTCCGTCTAAAACGCCATCAAAATTAATATTTTCTAGTATTTTATGGGCTAGCGTGCCTAGTTCTATGCTAGATTGTCCTATAAATTCCTTGTTAAACTCATAAACTTTTTCACTCTCGTCAAGCGCACCCGTCACCGAGCACTTTATTGGAAGAATGGTGCTTGCCTTAAAAGGATAGGCAAACTCAATACTTTCTTTTATTTCCTTTGACTTTTCTTCGTCCCCTTTAGAAATTAAAACCTTTCTAGGCTCTCTTAAGTCTACTTGTCTATCTAGTTCTTCTCTTTCTACTTCCACAGCATCTAAACTCTTTGGAATATAGTCGCTAAACTTATAAGCACCCCTAAACACGTCCTTTCTAATATCGCCCTTTGCTTCTAGGGTGACGTGCATTGAATAAGACGCTCTCGTTAACGCCACGTATAATAGCCTTAAGTCTTCTTTTATGCGCTCAATTCTAAGTTTTTCCTTGAAAACGCCCCTATAAATATTCTCTTCTACTTCTTTATCTTGGTCATGATAGGTTTTTGGAGCAAGCCCTAATTGTAAATCCTTTAGAACTTCTTCATATTGACTAATCTTGTTGCTAGCCTTTTCTAGCCCACACACGATAACCACCGGAAATTCTAACCCTTTTGACGCGTGTATGGTCATTAAACGTACACTATCTTCGTTTGCAGGTGGAGTCATAGTGAAAGTGTCGGGCGAATTTTGAATAAGGTCTAAAAATTCACTTACCGTGTAAATTCTATCCTTTGCACCTATGCTTAAGAATAGGTTTAGTCTAGCAAGTTTTTCTTCCACCCTTCCCTTTATGATTATATAACTTTCAAAATTACAATCGTCTATCGCCTTTTCTAAAATTCCACTTGCCCCCGTGAAGTCGGCTAAAAATCTTAGTTCTTCAATATATTTATCAAGCGCAACTAATTTTTCTTTTAATGGTGAAGGCGCGTTCTCTAAAGCATAAAGGTAAGCAAGGAAAAATCTCGATTGCTTTCTATCAAAGTTTTCTGCCTGCCTATATAATAGGGCTATATCCATTAATTCTTCTTCGGTAAAATTACCTATCGGGCTCTTCATAACCGAAACTAACGGAAAATCTTGGTCCTTACAGTCGATAAGCTTAAGTAGGTTTATTAGTATTTCTATCTCTGGGTACGTGCAAATGTTTTCCGAAACTTTCGACGCTATCGGCACGCCTAGTTTTAATAGGTCTTTAACTAGCGTATATACGTACTCGTTATCGCTATTTTTGTTTAGTATTACTATGTCCGAATAAGAAATTTCCCTAAACTTTTCTTCCTTTGCGTCGTAATAGGTTTTTCCAAGTTCTTCCCTAACGATTTTATCTATCAAAAAGGCAATATTCCCTACGCTCTTATCGGCTAGCCCTTTTAGGTCGTCTAAAAGATTATAAACCTTGCTATCGGGCTTTTCTTTTTTCTTTCTTTCCTCTTTTTCTAAAAGATGAAGTTGTACTCTGCCTGGCGCTTCTTCTATATATACTCCCCCTGGAACAAGCATAGCCGTTGATAGATAGTCCGTTCCGTAAATACTCTCGGTCATAGAAAAAGAAAAAATTTCGTTTACCATATCCAAAACGGCTTTTGACGAACGGAAATTGTGGTTCAGTCTAACCGTCGCTTGATTAGTGGCTTCATAGTGCTTTTCTTTTTGTAAAAAGATTTCAGGCATAGAGCCCCTAAATCCGTAAATACTTTGCTTAACGTCGCCAACTACAAACAAATTATCCCTTGAAAGCCTACTAAACAACTCTTCTTGAACACCGTTCACGTCTTGATATTCGTCGGCAAAAATGTAGTCGTAGTTTTCGCTTATCATCTCTTTTGTTTGTGGATTAGATAAAATTTTTAACGCGTAGTGTTCTAGGTCGGAAAAATCTAGTAGGTTTTCTTCTAGTTTTTCTTCACTATAATTTTTCGTAAACTCTCTAACCACCTTAAATATACACTCTAGGTGATATATAATATCCTTTGCTTTTTGCTCGTCTTCAGTTGGAGTGGTTAAGTGCTTTATTACGTCTTGTATTATAGGTAAAATTTTTGCACAAAGCCCCTTTATCTCTTCTCTAACTTCCTTTTGCTCTTGAGATAAATTCCTGCCGAAAGAAAGGGAAATTTTAAGGTCTGCGTGCTCTTTTATAGCGTAAATATCCTTATTTACTATATCGCTAAACACCCTTAATACTTGGTCTAGAATAACTATCGCAGAGTCAAATTCTAATCGTTTAGATGCTTGATATAACTCTTCAGCATGCTCGTAAAGGGGTGATATTCTCTTTATTATCGCTTGTTTATAACTCTCTTTAATCGTGCTAAAATCCCTTTGATAAAACCCTATGCACTCTTTTATAAATTCTTCGGGCTCTGCAGAGTTTTGCAAAAACTCGTAGATTTTTAACACTAACGCCTTAAGATCTCTATCCGACCTATATTTTCCGTGCCTAGTTAGTAGCATTAAAAAGTCCTTGTCCCCGCTTTCGTAAAACTCTCTAAAGGTTTTATCAATGCTCTCGCTCTTTAAGACGCTGGCTTGCTTTTCGTCACAAATCTTAAAGTCGGGGGAAACTCCCGCTTCAAAGAAGTATTTTCTAACTAGCCTTGCACAAAAGGAGTCTATAGTGCAAACGTCAGCCGTTTCCACGTCTAAAAGCTCTTCGGTTAAATCTTCCCCTTCGTTGATTTTTTTAATTATGGCTTTTTTTAGTTTTTCTTTCATTTCTGCCGCGGCAGATTCAGTAAAGGTCACGCACAAAATATTTTTTACGCTCGTTTTCTTCTCTAAAATAAGCCTAATTAGCCTTTCAATCATAACGAAAGTCTTTCCACTTCCGGCAGAGGCAGAAACCAAGATGTTGCCCTTTTCGTGCTCTATTACCCTTTGTTGTTCTTTTGTTAAACTAGGCATTTTGGTCCTCCCCGTAAATTGCTAAGGTTATAACCGAATCGTCCACTTCCTTTTTCTCTCTAACTAAACTTTGGTCGGTTAAACACATACTTTTGTACTTACAATACTTGCAAGCGCCGTCTATTGGCGACGCAACGATTACGCCCTCTTTCATTTGTGAAAAAGCGTTTTCGCACATTTGTTTAGCATATTTTACGCACGCCGAAAGGGTTTGAGACGTACTTGCCCCAACGAGTTTTTCCTTTTCTATTTTGATAGGCAAGAAGTTTGACTCGCCCATTTTATAAAAATCGCCGTCTTGAGAGCAAATAATATTATCGTCTAATAGCGTTTTTCCCTTTAAATACGGCTCTCTCTTTTTGCCCTTTCCTATAAACTCGTCTTGAACGTCAAAATAATAAACGCCTGCTAATATCTTGTTTTCCACTGCTAGTGAATACAAGTATAATTGGAGTTTAGTGCCGTAGTAAAGCGCCTCGTCACTCTCGTCTACCTTGCCCGTCTTATAGTCGATAATTCTATACGCCTCGTCATTTTCGTCTATTCTATCCACCTTGCCGTAAAGAGTGGTTTTTCCGTCACCCAAAAGCACGGAAAAACCCTTTTCTAAGCCTTTTTCGGAAGGTTTAAGGGTTGAACGGCTAACGAACTTAAAAGTGTTTAGGCAGTGCTTTTCGCACTCTTTTAAGGCAAAATTTACCTGCGTTTTTGTTTGCGCGTCGTTTAGATATCTACTGTAAGTTTCCTTTGCTAATACTTGCTCAGCGCACTCTAAAAACACTTGATACGACGTGTTTTCGTCGGTAATTTTACTTAAGGATTTAAGATATAGATAGAAAATATCGTGCATGATATTTCCAATTTCTAAGCCACCGACCTTGCCTTCTTCTCTATCTCTTACTCCTAGTGCGTGACTAACAAAGGCTTTATACGGGCAGGCATAGTATTGCTCTAGAGTGGTTGGCGAAACGAAGTTATCATATAATACACTTCTATTATCAAGCGACACCTTAAATTCACTATTAGCACTATCTATAATTTTATCGAGTTTTTCCTTATCTGCAACTTGGTAAAAGGAAGTCGCTTCTTCTAACTCGCCGTTTTTCCACTCGACGAACTTAGAGATTGAAAGAGAGAAACTCTTAACTCCTTGTTTTTTGGTTATATAACTTGAAGTCTTGTCAAACTCAAGCAAGGTAAAGTTTTTTTCAAAAAAAGTAATTACTTGGCTTTTTTCCTTTCTCTCTCCACTCGTTGAATTAACAGGATAAGATAGATATAATTTATCGGTAAAAGCGCTTACCCCCAAGGCAACTTCTTCTCTAGAGCGATGGTTTACAATCTTAATTTTTGGCTCTATAAACACCTTTAACGTAGAAAGCATATCTATTTCATTATCCGAAAGTAGCGTCACGTCTTCTTTAATTTTTGGCACGGAAGAATTTAGCCCTAAAACGAATAAGTTTTTGGCTTTTTTATAGGCGCATTGTTTAAAGTCGCCCACAAACACGGCGTCGCTATACTGTGGAATTATGGATAGTTTCATTGCCGAAACTCCACTTTGGAAGAGATTTTTATATTCTCTATAAGTCACTTGCCCACTTAAAACTAACTTAATTTCACGAATAATTTCGATAGTTTTGCGATAAATTTGCTCGGTGACTGCACCTTGCTCTCTAAACGAGTAGTCGTTTAACTTCTTAGAAAGTGCGATAAGTTTATTTTCTACGTCTTCCGTTAAGAGTAAATTCTCCACGTCAAAACTAGAAAAGCAAGACTCTAACTTTTGCCTTAGGTTTTCGATTTTTTCTAGACTACCACCTAAACTTGCAGATAAAGTAAAAGGACGCTTAAACTGAGAATAGTTTAAATTATATTTATAGGCGTAATTTATGAATTGG
>JAZOOV010000039.1:0-3453 GCA_045655215.1 Christensenellaceae bacterium
GATAGGATAGAGGATTATTTATCTATAAAAACTATCGGCACGTTCCCACCTGTAGAATCCCATATAGTAAACGGCGAAAGAACACTTCTATTATCAACCGTATCAACGGCAAAAAAATTTACTAACTCAAGTAGTCTAACAATATGTGGCTTAGAGAATTTAGCAGGGGATATAGAAACTAACCTTTTTAATCTAAATAGGGTAAATCTAGGTGAGCATTTTAGGAGTTTGCCTAGTAAAAAAAACAATTTTGACGTGGTGATTTTGGGCTGTACCCACTACGAGTTCCTAAAAAAACAAATTCTTAACCACTTTCAACCCAAAAAAATTTCAAGTGGCGTTGAATTTGCCGTCAAGCAAACCCTAAAACACATAAAAAATACAAAATCACTAGTAAATAAAAGGGAAAACGAAGTATTATTCATTGGAAAGTCAAGGGAGTTAAATCAAAAATTTTACTCAAAAGTGGTCAAAACCTTGTTATGAAAACAAAAAAAGTGGTCAAAAATATAAAAAAATTTATAAAAAATGGTTGACGGTGGTCAAAAGTTGTGTTATAATTCTAATGCAAAATAGAAAGGGAGGAGTCTAAAACGGTGTCTAGCAAGAATTATTTACATCAATTAGATGCTAAAAATAGAATGCGTATTCCGTCCAAGTTAAGAGAAGAACTTGGGAGTAATTACTATATCACCGTTGGCTCTGGCAACTGCCTTTACGTTTACTCGGAAGAGGAAATGCAAGAAGTAAAAGCCACCCTAAACAATATCAATAGATATAGGGAAAATCAACTCAAGGCGGCGCGTTTTATTTTGTACAACACCTGGCAAGCCGAAGAGGACAAGCAAGGTAGAATACTTCTTCCTGAAAACCTTAGAAAATACGCTAAGATTGAAAAGAATATAGTGGTTTTCAAAGGTCCTAACTGCGTAGAAATATGGAGTGAAGAAGTTTGGAACGATTACTTTAACGACGTTAACTTCTTAGACTTGGCAGACGCGTTAGACGAGTTAAAAAGCAATGCTTAATCACGTTTCGGTTATGCTTGAAGAGTGTATAGATGCTCTCAAGGTAGTAGATGGTGGAATTTTTTTTGACGGAACTTTAGGTGGAGGCGGGCACTCTTACGAGATACTTAAAAAGAGTTCGCCAAACGGCAAACTATTTGCAACTGATTTAGACGATTATGCGCTACAAAGAGCGGGGGAAAGGCTAAGTGAGTTTGGCGATAGATTTTCGCCGATAAAGAGCAACTTCAAAAATTTTAAGCAAATTAAAGAAGAATATCATATAGAAGGCTTTGACGGAATATTATTAGACCTGGGAGTATCTAGTTTTCAACTAGACGATAGAAGTAGAGGATTTTCCTATCTCTCGGCAGAAGAAGAACTAGATATGCGTATGGATAGAGATAATCCGTTATCAGCCAAAGTAATAGTAAATACTTATAGCCAAGAAGAGTTAAGGGATATTTTTTCTCTTTACGGCGAAGAGAGATTTTCAAATTCGATAGCGAGAAACATCTGCATTGAAAGGCAGAAAAAACCTATCGAAACGGTGGGTGAACTCAATGCGATTATCGAAAGGAGTATCCCTGCAAAATTCAAAAAAGACGGGCATCCGTCTAAACGAACTTTTCAAGCCCTAAGAATTGAGGCAAACGGCGAGTTAGACGGCTTATATGAAACGATTTTAGATATGGCGAGAGGCTTAAAAAAGGGAGGCAGGCTTGCTATATTAACCTTTCACTCTTTAGAAGACCGAATAGTAAAAAGGGCTTTTAAGGAACTTGAAACCGACTGCATATGCGATAAAAGTTTACCCGTTTGCGTATGTGGAAAGAAAAAAGAAATCAATATAATCACAAAGCATCCTATACTTCCTAGCGAAGAGGAACTAAGTAAAAACTCACGCTCAAGAAGTGCTAAACTAAGGATAGCAGAAAAGATATAATAAGATAAGGAGAAGTTTAATGGTAACGACTAGACGCGAAGAAAGTAGAACAAGTTATTATGATGAGCAAAAAGGCTCGGGAATCGCTCTATTAGAGAGAAAAGTTCCGGCGTCTTATACGGAATTTACCCAAGAAGAAAGAAAGGGTGAAACTACCGAAGAGGCAAGAGAAAGAATGCAAAGAAATCTCGATAAACTCTTAAACTACGATAGATACGCAGAAAGTGGCTATATGGAAGAAATCGAAGTTGCAAAGACTGAAACGCCTGTTGCCCCCGAAGAAACTTCTATCATAGAACAAGGCATGCAAGAAGTATCCTTGTCTGACGAGGATATTAAACCGACTTCTACCACCTTACAATTCGGCGATGGGGAAGTAGATTTGGTATACGATGATATGGAAAGGCAAAAAGAGTCGCAAAAACAAGGTCGCCAATTAAACGGCAAGGGCAAATTAGTTTTAGTGCTATATTCTTTGGCTGTCACCGTAATTTTGGCTCTTATAGTGCTTAATACCGGCGTTTTAACTTCGTTAAAAAGTCAAAGCGCTGCTAAAACTGAAATCTTAAATCAAAAGGTTGCTGAATATGGCGTACTTAGTCAAGAAATTGATGCTGTATCTTCAGATGCTTACGTTATCGAACAAGCTAAAGATTTAGGCATGGTTAAAGGAAATTAGACATTAATTTTTGGGCGCTATCTATAGGTGCGCTTAAAAATCGTTATATTAAAACATTCTTAAAACTTTTTTTAGAAAACAGGTTATCTAACTTTGTTAGGTGACCTTTTTTCTTTTTGTCGGTAGGATTAGTCGAATTTTGCCAGATTTTACCGATTTTAACCCTTTTTTTATTAAAAAATATATTATTATATAAATTATATAATATAAAAAATAAATATAGTCTTGACTAATTAGGGGTGTTGTGGTAAAATTTTATGGTGGGAGTGGTGTAATTTCACAAATTATTTCACTAGAGCGCTCCCTTATAAAAAAAGTAAACGCATAAAAACGTAGGGGTTTTATATGTATAGACATTTCTTAAAAAGGGTAATTGATATTTTCTTTTCGTTTATTGGATTGATAGTTGCGTCAATACCTATGCTTATAATTGCAATTTTAATAAAAATAGATTCTAAAGGTCCCGTTATTTTTAAGCAACAACGTCTTGGAAAAAATGGAAGGACCTTTAATATTTTAAAATTTCGTTCAATGTGCGTTGGTGCAGAGCAACAAGGTAGTGGCGTTTATTCTGGCAAGGGCGATGCGAGAGTCACTAAAATTGGCAAAATACTTAGAGCCACTAGTTTGGATGAAATTCCACAACTTCTTTCAGTTCTAAAGGGAGATATGAGTTTTATAGGGCCTAGACCTCCACTAACTTATCATCCTTGGCCATTAGAAAAGTACACAGAAGAGCAAAAGAGGATGTTTGAGGTTAGACCGGGCATTACTGGGTGGGCTCAAATAAACGGCAGAAAGGACGTGGAGTGGAACAAGAG
>JAZOOV010000040.1:0-18171 GCA_045655215.1 Christensenellaceae bacterium
CCTTTTTATCTTCAAATTGTCTATCTACGTTTTGCTTTTTCTTGTTAGAATTTCTCTTGGTATTTTCGGTAATTACTATAGGAGCGGCAACGTAGGTGCTTTGCGTAGGCTTTTTAACCCCTTGTGGTCTATCCGTTCTGCCTTCGGGTTTTGCTCCCTTATTAAAGCCGTTATTAAAGCCGTTTGCCCCACGATTTTTATCAAACTTGCCACCTTCTCTTCTTTCAGGTCTATCCGTTCTTGGTGGATTTTCTCTCTTTGGCTTTTCAGGAGTAAACTCTGCTCTTCTAACGATAAACGAAGGGCGTGGTTTTTCCGTAGGAGTTGGCTCTACCGGTTTTGGCTCTTCCTTTTTCTCTTCCACCTTTTCTTCCTTCTTCTCTTCAGCAGGTTTTATAGGCTCTTCTACCTTTACTTCTGCAACTTTTTCTACTACTTCGGTAGGAGTTTCCTTTGCTTCTTCTTTAGCAATAATTATAGGCTCTTTCTCCTCTACCTTTTCTGCTTGCTCTTTTTGAAGTTTTATATTATTTAGTTTTTCTTCAACCGACTTTTTGAACTCTTTAGTCTTTAATTCGTCTTCACTAAAAGCGTTCAAAACGTCTTTTATCGTGCCTTTTGATAAAATTTCGCTGATTTTTTTAATATTGTCGATATGCATTTTTGTTTGTTCTGCCATTTTTATTCTCCTAAATCAACCAAGATAAACTCTTTTTCCCTATTATCTATAATTGCGCTTGCTAGCGCCTTGTCGGTTATAGCCATAAGTTTGGCGTTATCCTTATACGTCACTTCCTTTAGTGGACGAATAATCTTAAGCAACTTACAATTAAACCTTTTCGCAAGTTTTATTGCCTGCCTATTGGTATCTGCCCCAGCAGTAGAACACACTATAAGTAGCGACGCTCTCTTTAAGGTGTAAATTGCGTTTACGCCAATCTTAAAACTGCCCTTTCTCATTGCAAAACCTATAAAGGTTTGCGCTTTCGTTTTATTCTCCAATTAGTGCCTCCAAAAGTTTATCGTAAACTTCTTCTTTAACTTCCATAGAAAAAGCCTTGTTTAGCATCTTTCCTTTCTTGAGTTTCTTAAAGCACTCTTGATCAGAGCAAACGTAAGCCCCTCTGCCGTTGGCTTTGCCCGTTTTATCGAGAAAAATCTCTTCACCGTTTTTTACTATGCGATAAAGTTCTTTTTTAGGTAGCGATTTCCTGCATACAATACAGGTTCGCATTGGAATTTTCTTATTCATTAAGCCCTCGATTTACTCTTCTTCAGCGATATCTTGTGGAATATCAGCAACTACTTCTTCACCGAGTTCGGCTAGCGCTTTGCTTTGACTCTTAACGTCGATTTTCCAATTGGTTAATCTAACTGCAAGTCTTGCGTTTTGACCACTTCTACCGATTGCAAGCGACAACTTGTCGTCTGGAACGATTGCAACAGCGCTTTCTTCACCCGTTTGAATTACCTTTAATACTCTCGCTGGTGACAATGCTCTTGAAATGTATTCAAGTGGGTTTTCACTCCAAGGAATAATATCGATTTTTTCTCCACCTAGTTCGCTTACGATTGCGTTAACTCTAGTTCCCTTATTACCTACGCAAGCGCCGATAGCATCTACCATTGGATCGTCGCTATAAATAGCAATCTTAGTTCTTTGACCTGCTTCTCTTGCAATGCTCTTGATTACTACTACGCCTTGCTTAATTTCTGGAACTTCGTTCTCAAATAAGCGCTTAACTAAGCCGGTTGAAGTACGAGATACTACGATTTGAGCGTTTCTACCCGTGTTTTTAATTCTCTTAACGAAAACGTTAAGTCTTTGGTTAAGTTCGTATTTTTCACCAGGAACTTGGTCACGAACAGACATTACGCCTTCAATTTGGCTACCGCCGATTTCCACGTAAACGTTGCCGTTTTCAATTCTCCTAATGGTGCAAACCATAAGTTCGCCCTCTTTATCTTCAAACTCACTTACGGTGTTTTCTCTTTCAATTTCACGAAGTTTTTGGGTTAAAACTTGCTTAGCCGTTTGCGCTGCGATTCTACCAAAATCTTTAGATTTAATTTCTACAGTGAATTGGTCGCCTAGTTTATAAGATTTTTTAACCTTTTGAGCGTCTTCTAAACTGATTTCTTTATCAACGTCAAGCACTTCTTCAACGATAGTTCTTACGCTGAAAATTTCTATCGACTTTTTGTCGTGGTTTAATTTAATTTTTACGTCGCTTGCAAAGCCGGTCATCTTCTTGTTTGCGATAACCATTGCTTCTTCTAAAGCAGATATAAATTCTTGTTCTGAAATTCCTTTCTCTTTGTCTAGCACTTCAAGCGCCATAAAGAAATCTTGATTAATCATATTTTTCTCCTTGATTATGTTTATTAAATTTTAATTAAAGTCAATGTAAGTGTTTACCTTGACTATGCTCTTTAGTTCAATTGAGAGAGTATTTTTAGCATCAACTTTCAAAACTATTCTCTCTCCGTCGTAGGATAAAAGTTCTCCCTCGTAATACTTTTTGCCCTTTATTGCCACCTTTAGTTTTACTTCCACCATCTTGCCGATATGTGAGTTAAAGTCTTTTTCCGTCTTAAACGGCCTATCTGCGCCTAAACTTGAAACGTTTAAGGTGTACGGCTCTCCAAAAGTTGGATCTAACTCGTCAAGCGGTTCGTTTACCGCTCTATGAAAAGTTTCGCAAGCGTCTAAATCTATTCCACCCTCCTTGTCAATATAGATGGTTAGCGTTGGATTTTTGCCTTGCTTAAACTCAACTTCTACTACTTCTACACCCACCGTTTGACCGATTTTAGCGCAAAATTCTAAAATTTCATTATTGCTTTTTACCTTCATTTTTACCCCAACTAATGAAATATGAGAACGGCAAAACCGTTCTCATAAGTCAAGTCTAAATCTTACTATCAATATTCTAACATTTTTTTTTGCTTTTTGCAAGTGTTTTTAACACTTTTTACACTCTTTTTTAAGACTTCGATTTGATTTTCATAAGTTCTATGAACGCCTCGGCAGTTGCATACGCGTCTGAAAGCGCTCTATGGTGGTGGAATATAATTCCAAAGTGTTCGGCAAGCGTGGCAAGATCTGCCCTTTTTAAGAAAGGCAAATATTTTCTAGTCATCTCCATAGTGTCTAAAACTTTGTTGCTTACTTCGTATTCTTCAGCCCCTGCAAAACGCTTTATAAACTTGCAGTCAAACTCTGCGTTATGCGCAACTATTATACTGCCTTCAATAAACTTCATAAAGTCGGGAATTACACTGCCGATTTTTGGCGAATCTTTAACCATTTCGGGCGTTATTCCGGTGATCGCTATATTGTCTTCACTAATGGCGTAGTCGGGTTTAATAAGCGTTTGAAATTGCTCTACTATTTTGCCTTTAACTATTTTAACTGCGCCAATTTCAGTTATGCCGTTATTCATTAAATCTAAGCCCGTAGTTTCTATATCAAAAACTACGTAGGTGTTGTTTAGAAGTTCCTCTGGAATCTCTAAGTCATCGAAAACGCTATTCATTTTTATAGTGCTAGCAGGCTCGGGGAACACTAGTTTATAGTGCGCTGGGGCTTTGTTTTTATACCTTTCCTTTTTAACGAAATCTTTAGGGAAAGTACACCTATTGATTTTATCGTAGGTAAGCGATTGAGTCCCCTTATAATCGCCTATCGAACCCCTTGCAATAATAGCGTCGCCAACCTTAAGGTCTTTTATCCTTGAAAGAGTGCCTTTTTTAGAAAAATATACTCCCCCGATTTTGCCCGTCGTATCGTCTATTTTTATAATAAAGAAAGGCTTGCCGTTTTTGGTTTCTCTCTCGGCAATATCGGTTATCGTGCCACAAAGAGTAATCTCGCCACTCGTTGCGTCTTCTATATAAGTTGCAATATCTCCTATCGTATCGTCGTCAACGACTACTACGTCTTCTACTTTTATGCTTCTATGCTCTATCTTTTTTAATTCAGTGGCGTAAACTTCTTCGGAAATTAAACTAATCGTTTCTTCCACTTCCTTTTCTTCGGTGCTACCTGCAAAATCTGCACAAAAATTTTTAGACAAGTATTCGTTGAGTTTTCTAATAGTTCCGTTTACGTTTACGTACTCAACGCCGTCCTTAGTTAGCCTTAAAACGTATTTTACCGTGTTCCCTACGCAAGTAGAGATAACGTCAGTCGGTTTTAAGAATATAGAAATGGAGGTAAAATTATCCTTTAAGTATCTATAAATTGAGTTGTTTATAAGTTCGTCGTTGCTGACGATTTTTTTAACTACTACCGATACTTCCGTGAAGGCAGGCAAAGTCATTTGGCTAACTGATTTTAGTAGCCTATCTCTAACCTCTTCACTAACCATACGGTCGCAAATAAAATTATAGGTAATTTTTTGCGCGTCTCTATCTATCTCTATTGAGTTTAGCCTTGCGTTTTTTAGCGACTCGTCAACGCCCCTAACTTCTTCGATAAACTCCACGCTATCTTTTAACGAATACATTTATCAATCTCCTTGAAAAATTCAAGTTCTACGTCTTTTTTATCTACGGTTTTTATTATCTCGCCCTTTTTAAATATTACGCATTTATCCTTGCCACCTGCAACGCCAAGGTCTGCGTCCTTTGCTTCGCCAGGTCCGTTAACCACGCAACCCATAACGGCAATCTTTAAGGGTTTATTTACCCCGTCGAGATATTCTTCCACCTTTTTTGCCATATCCATACAAGCCCACTCGCATCTTCCACAAGTTGGGCAAGCAATTATCTCTGCACCCTCTTCTATTAGTCCTAATGAACGCAAAATGGCTTTAGCACACTTTACTTCTCTTATAGGCTCGGCAGATAAACTAACTCTAATAGTATCGCCGATTCCCCTAGAGAGCAAACTGCCAATGCCGATAGAATTTTTTACTATTCCAACGTACTCCGTGCCAGCCTCAGTCACCCCTAAATGAAGTGGATAATCTATCCTTTCACTTAAATATTCGTACGCTTTTATCATTAGTGGAACGTTAGACGCTTTTACTGAAACAACGATATTGTCTACTCCCTGTTTTTCTAAAATGGCAACGTTTTTTAAGGCGCTTTCGCTAAGCGAGATTTCGTTTTTGCCGTATTTATCTAAAAACTCTTTGTCAATACTTCCGGTATTAGAGCCTACTCTAACTGCAACTCCGTTTTGCTTGATTGCCCTAGCAACTTCACTAACCTTTTGCTCCGAGCCGATATTTCCTGGATTTATTCTAACTTTATCTGCGCCTCCGTCAATAGATAAAAGCGCTAACTTATAGTCAAAGTGAATATCTGCAACGAGTGGCATTTTTGTATGCTTTTTAAGTATATTAAAACTCTTAGCGTCAACTTCATCTAGCACTGAATAACGCATAATATCACAGCCTTTCTTTTCTAAAAGAACGGCTTCCCTTATGCACTCTTCAATATTTTCTAATTTATAGGTGGACATAGATTGAATTGCAATCTTTTCTCCCCCACCCACGTATATATTGCCGATTTTAACTCTCTTTGACATTTTTTATCTCCCTATTATAGAATTTTACCACATTTTATCAAGTTTGTAAAGATAAGTTTAAATTAAAAAAGCGACCTTTTATTAAAGTCGCTTTCTATTTTACGCTTCCTCTTCTTCAGTTTGCGCTCTCATTCTCAAAAGTTCAAGAACAGTCACGTAGTAGTCCTCAAGGTAAATCATAAGGTCGTGCTCGTTTAGTATATCCATATAAGCCGCTGCGTAAGTACCATAGTTATACGTGTAATAATCACTAACGCATTTGATAATTTTTTTGTAATAACCCCTTTGAATTAAGTCGTCTTTAGAAAAGCCCTCGGAAGTTATTTCCATAAACTTTAATTTAAGTGACGCGTTTGCCGAAATATTGCCGTTTATACTTCTTTGAAGTTTTTCTTCTACTCCGTTATTGTACTTTAATACTTCAATGTTGTGCTTTTTATCTTCCTCTCTAAGTTCAACTATTTTAGCGCTTATCTTGTGGCTAAGGTAGTTTTGAAATTTATCTTGTAGCCCTGCCTTTTCCACTTCAATCTCTGCCATTTTATTGGTGAGTTCTTGCCTTAAATCGTCGTATTTAGAAGTGATTTTAGCGTGCCCGTTAACACTCTGTTCGGTAATTTTTGCGTACGCTTCCATAAAGAGATCGGTGTTTGCGAAGCCGTGCTCTAACGCCTTTTTTTCTAGGTCTGACGTGCGCTCTTCAATGTTTTGCCCAAGCGCTTCGTGCTCTGCCGTTTCCTTAGATAAGAGGTCTTGCTTTTTAATATAGTATACTCTATATTGAGTGTCTAAATTAGATAGTCTTTTTTCATACTCTTCGTTATACCAAGGTTGCAAAATTACCCTTGCTTCCTCTAGTAAATTCTCTTCGGTTTTTGGAGTATAATCAATTTTATCTATGTTTAAGGTTTCTAGCGTCATATTGCCGATGGCTTGGTTTATGTTTCTATACTCTAGATAAATCTCTTCTAGTTGCTCGTACATTTCCGCTTTAGATCTTGGTATTGCCATGTTTTTCTCCTTTTTTCTAAATTTTTGAATAGGTGACTTTAGACTCTAAAACGCAAAAATCACTAGAAGCATTATCAAAGGAAAATCCAAATTCACTTGAAGTTAAATTACAGCAAATTTGGTTTAGCCCAGCCTTTAAGTCAAATTGCTTTTTAGAAAAATCACCGTCTACTATTAACCTTGCTTTGCCTTCGCACTTAATTTCCATTTTGTATAGAGTTTTTGCGCCAAGGTAATCTAAGTCTAGTTTACCACTTGTTTCCACTTGGCTAATTTTATATAGACTATCGTCCTTATAAAAAAGCCCGCCGTTTTTTGAAAGGGCTCTAAATTCGCCTTTCATCTCAAAAAAGGTATGCGTGTCTTGGCTAAAACAAAGTAGACTCTTTTCACCGTCAACTATAAATGGAATTAGGTAAAACTTTCCGTCAACTTCCTTGCAATCTTCGTAAATAGTTTTCTCGTTCACCTTGCTTGGCAAGGGGTAAAAACAAAGATTTCCATTATTATAAACTGCAATTTCATTGCCCGAAATAAAGATTGCGTTTTCCCCACTTATTATAAATGAATTTTCTAGGGCGTTTATATAAGGCGTATTAACTCTTTTAACCTCTGCCCCAAAGGCGTTTTTAACGAGATTTAAGGTAATTATTTTATGCTTACAAACAAGCAAGATATCTTCTCCGTATTGGCAAATTCCAATTATATTCCCCTCGTCTGCCTCGGTAGTAAAGCAAAATTCTTTTTTAAATTCGTATCTATCGCTAACTAGGTTAAAACTATGCTCTACTATAAGTTTTCTATCCTTTGCAGTTATCATTTTTCCAAACGCGTAGCAGTAGACCTTGCTATAAGTCGCCTTTAACGAATTTACCACGTCGTTTAGAAAATATCCCTTTTCACCATCGTAGATAAACAAGGTTTCGTCTGCACGATTTCTCATAGAAAGAATGTTCGGCTCTCTAGAATAAGCGTTTTCCATTATTTGAAAAAATTCATTATCCGCCATTTGATATATAGTGCCGTCTTCAGCATAGCAATAAGTTCTATCAAATAAAGAGTAAAGCCTTTTGGGAACGCACTCGTTAAAGTTTACGGGTGGAATTTTACTAGCGTTCAAAACACTTTTTTTATCGCCGTCGTATAGGTTGACAATTTTTTCATAAAGTGGTAATTTTACCCTTTTAATCTTCACGCTTTTCATAAAAAAGCCCTGCCCTTTACGTTTGCATTTTTAGGTCTAACGAGAAGGTCAACGCTGTCAGTGTATCTTTGATTCCACATAATAGCCTCGTCGAATTTGCCTTGAGTTAGGCAATATTCTGCGCATACTCCGTAGGATAAAACACCTGCCGTCACCTTTTTTTCAAACTCACCGATAGCATCTTCCAATCCGTAGTTTTCTGGGATAAAAGAATACTTTAAGGTACTTATTTTATAGTTCGAACTAACGCCAAACTTAGACAAAGTGTAATCTAGTTTATTTCCATTTTGGTCGTATGCACCGATAACGCTTAGAATAGATTTATTTAGCGAAGAAAACTTAACGCTAAAATCGTTAACTTTAATCTCGTCTACCATACAGATAAAGCCTTCGGCAAGTTCTTTAATTACTAGGTTAGCAAGCCTTGTTAGAAGGTCAACCGTTTCGTAGGTTTGCCTTTGCGTTTCATTTTCGGGGTTAAGCAAATACTCGCAAACGTCTTCTCTCGCTAGAAGAGTTGCCGTGGTTTTAATAATTTCGTTTAACTTCATCAAATTTCTCCTTTTTATAAAATTTCGCCGAACAATTATGTTCGGCGAAACTTAAAATTATTTACTAGGCTTCTTTAATGCCTGAAATCATACCTTGACCACAAGGACGTGAACACATAAGTTCTACGTATTTAACCAAGGTAGCCGTATATACGGGTTTACCAGGAACTTGTCTTAATACCTTGCCGTCATCCCCTTCCATCCATTGCCAATCGCAAAGTTGGTTTAGAGAGAAATCGTCGGTATTAAGTAAATACATAGTCCCATTAGGGCAGAATCTATCTGCAACGATAGGAATTCCGTTATAACTGATAGCCTTAAATCCACCTGCTAATTCCATAGTGTGAATATTACTTCTGTTTTCGCCTAAAAGTTTAATAAGCGCACGGCGAACACCCCACGAACAAACGATAAAGTTAACAGAGCCACCAGATGCAATTTCAATTTCATCGAGAGCCGTTTGAATAACGTTTTCGGTGATAGTGCTTGCTTCCGTCGTGTAAGGCTTGAGCCAATCATTTCCTGCTCTTTCAACTCCGTAAAGGGTTGTTGAATTTCCAAAGATAGCCTCTAAACCGGTGATTTCATTATTATACGAGCCTTGAACTGCCACAATAGCCCCAGAAGGAATTTCCGCATCGGTTAGTGGTTCGCCAGCAACGGTAAAGCAAGCGTTTACCCTATCTACACTGTTGATTCTTCTACCTGTTGCCGATGGAATAGGTTCTCCTTCAGCAGTATAAAAGTCAACTATCATATCAACTTTTAGTTTATCCGTGCTTGGAACGATAAAGCCTTCTGGGTTTACGGCTGCAATTTTTGCAAGCGCACCAGTGCCGTCACCGAAAAGCATTCTTCCAAAGTTATAGGTTGAAGCATTGATAAGTCCTTCCATTTCTGCGTTTAATAGGCTAACGAAAGCGCCCGAATCACTTTGCGACGCTCTAATCGCCTTGTCACTAATTTCAATAGTGCCGTAAATGTTTTTTAGAGTTGATACGAGTTGAGTATAGTTGTTGCTAGAAGATGCGGGAAGTTTTCCGTCTTCCGTACCTGCGCCGATACCACCGTTCAATCCGTGAACTGCAAGTTTTCTAACGTCCTTTCCGTAAACGTCTTCGGTACTATGCTTAATTGCCGCTAAAAACGGGTTTACTGAATAGTTAAGTTTGTCTTTTACAACGTCTAAATAATATGATTTTAACGCGCTATCCGCGTTAGTTAAATTTACTGCCATTTTTTCTCCTTAATTATTGTTTTTTTAGTAATTCTTTTGCAAGTTTCCCTGCTTCTGCAATAGAAGTCGGCTTTGAATAAGGGGTTTTTATTCCAGTACCCACCGAGTCAACCACTATCGCGTCGCTTTTTCCACGCACTACTTCTATAAGGTAGTCCTTAAGGATATCTTCTTTTTCCTTTTGGGTTATACCCATTGCCGACGGCGTGGCAGGAGAAGTTAACTCAACTTCCCTTTTAGTTATTCTATCTTCTAATTCTTTAATTCGCTGACAGCGTTTGGTAAATTCAGTTTGTAAAGAATTATACGCAGATAACAATGCGTCGGCGCTCTTAAACTTACCAAATGAGGCCTTTTTATCTTCCACTTTTACTTGTTCTGCCTCTGCAGTTTGAATTTCAGGGGCTTGTTCATTGATAATTTCTTCCATAATTTATACTTCCTTTTTTATTTTATTTCTATTTTTGTGTTCTTCAATATGGCTAAAAAACCTTTCTTTTTCTACCTTTTCTAGTTCGTCGTATTCGCTAAACACGTATCTAAGGTGCTCTTCTATGTGAATTTTATCGTCGTCGATAATTTCTATTGGCAAGCCTTCTTTTCTAATAAGGGAGTTTTCCTTTTGAGCCTTTTCCGTTTGAAGTCTACTTATTCCCTTTTGATAGTCAAGGTCGGCAAAGCCTAAAATAGAAAGTAGTTTTTCCTTTACTTCGGCTCTAATCTTTCCGTCTTCGTCGTTAAATAACCCTTTTTCGTAAAGGGCTAGAAGAGTATCCTTTTTCTTTGCAGGGCTCTCTAATAGTTCGTTTTCACCCATTAGGTAAACGTCGTCACTATTAACAGCCTTTTTATCTAGGTAGCAAACGTGCGTCTTATCCGTGTCGTCTCTAAAGCGAATCATCTTTACTCCAGCTAAAAATTGAGCGTAGAGTCTAATGATTTTTTTGGCTATTTCCACGTACGCGTTTCTAACGTTTTCGGCAGAAGATAAAATTCGCTCGTTATCTTGCTCTACTAGTATTTCTAGCGCCGTTCCACTTTTGGTGTAGTTGTTTTTAGTTGAGGACGCAACGTCGCTTACTCCACTAATAATAACGAATTCGCTAATTAACTTTTCCTCTTCGTCGTTAAACTCAGTTGGAACGTTAAACCCTTGCATCATCTCGGGTTTTTCGCCACCTTGCCTATACACTAAAACCTTTCCTGGAGGCAATCCGTCTTGCTCTAAATCGTCTATATCAATAGAGCCGTCTTCCACCATCATAATTCCCGTAGATAGCCTATTGATAAACTCGTGCTTTCTGTTTTTTACTGCGTTATACGCCCTTTGAATTGGTATTAGCCTTTCAATAACCGATTGTCCAAAGAAACTTCCCCCAACGTTTATGCTAACTTGCTTAACAAACGGAAAACTTCTCTTTCCATCTTCTCCGTTTTTATACGGTAGTTCGCCGTAATATAAAACCTTTCCACCAGCAACGGTAATAAGTCTGCCGTTAGGATATTTTTCAGTTGGTTTTTCGTATCTTTCCATAACGATAACTGAATCTTTTTTCTCTTCCACTTTTCTATAGTTTTTAGAAATTTTAAGAGAGAATTCTTCCACCGATTCAGGCTCTACGTCCACTCCGTATTTTTCCTTAATTTCTCTAACCGAAATACTTCTTGCGTGAATTATGCTAAAGCAATCTTCAAGATTTTCTTTAGATAGGTCGTCGGGAAATATTTCAAAAGGTGAAACGGGGTAAATTCTCACGTCGCCTTGCTTAATAGACTTGCCGTTAACTACGCCGACGTCCCCGCCTGCGTCGTTATCCCAAACGATTTTATAAAATCCCGTACCGCAACTCTCGCTCCACAAGGTCACCTTTTTAACTATATCTTTTACGTTGATTTGGTCGAACAATCCTTCTATTGCTTTAGCCCCAAGGTCTGCGCCTAAAACGTCGGTATCGTCGTCCGTTTTCGGTCTAACTCTAATGGTTGGCGACACCCTAGAAAGTTTAGATAGCCTTGTTTCCATTATGGGCGCTAAGTGGTTGTAAACTCCCCTTTGTTGCCAATAATAATCGCCTGCGTCTTTCTCGTAAAGTTCCCCTTTAGAGTTGATTTGACAATATTGGTTGCCGTTTAGAAAGTTAACGTTTAACTCCCATTGTCTTTCTTGTTCTAATCTCTTTTCTTGCCTAGTCTTAAAGTCTAGAGTGACTTCTTCAACTAGTTCTTCGTAGAACCTTTCTCGTTCTTTTTGCTCTTCGTTTTGCAAATTTTTTCCTCCTTTTCTCGCGCTAGTTTTAATTCACTAAGAAGCCTTTCTCTCTCTAATATAAGTTCTTCTTCACTCATAGTAGATATCGCCTTGTCGGGCTCTAATTCTAGTAGCACCTTTAGGGCTGAAACGTCTGGTGGAACAGGTTTTTTTGTCACCTTTTTTTTGGTTAAAATTATGCCGTCTTCCCCCTTGACGTACTCTTCAACGGTTTCTCTTGCGTCATATCCTAGCGCCCTTTTTATAAGCGCTTTTTTAGCCTTTTTAACCTCGTCTTCTTTCATTTAATATCTTCCTAAACAATCTTTCCTTGTCCTTTTGAATAAGCGTTTTTTGAGGTTTTTTAGGTGTGTTTTCCGGTTTTCTCATAAGATAATACCTAAGTTCGTCCAGCGCGTGGTCGTCCGTCTTTTTAGGTCTGTCGCCCTCTCCCCACCAATAACTTTTAAGTTCTCTAATTAAGTTGACGCAGTTTCTAAAAATGTAAATTTTACTTCTGCCGTCAACCACCTTTAGATATTCTCTAACCCTTGAGATTCCGGAAAACATATCCTTATTAACCGAAGGGTTAACTGCAATTTGGTGTTCGTAAAAGAGTTCGCTAACGCTCTTTATTGAAGATAGTGTCTTTTGATTTGCCGCAGGGTCTATCAAAGCCTCTATACAGCCGTCTTTATTCTTCTTCCAATTAAGCGACTCGCTAATTTCCTTTATCTTTTGGGCGTGATATGCAACGTCTTTTTTTGCTTCAAAATGCTCTGCAACCACGTACACAACGTTGTCGTAATCCACAGCGTACCAATGACAAGAAAGAGGGTTATTTAACCCAGGGTCTATAGATAGAATATCTTGCCACTCGCTTGGTATTGGAAAGGGATCGATAACGTGAATATTCTCGTCAAACTCAGGGTAAACTAGCCCTTCGTTTTGCTTAAATCTTCCGTATCTTCTAGACTCTAGTTGGTCACTAGATAAACTCATAGATAGTTCTTCTAGCACTCTTTTATCTAGAAAGGGATTATCCATCCACTCCATAAACTCATACCAAACGTTTTTAGATTGGTTTAAGTTTAGATATATCTCGTCGTATATAAAAGTTAGCCCCTTAAGTGGCGTCATAGTGCCGAAAATATCCCCGTCTTTATCTAAAACACGCATCTTGCACTCGTCGTAAATATCCTTTGGGGGCTCTTCGTCAAACCACACGAAGTCTAGAGAACTTCCTTGAAATTTTTCTCTTCCTTGATCGCACGATTTAAAGCCTATTATAGAAGTTTCACCAAAAGCGTTTTTGACGAAAATTTGGTCAATTACACCCGACTCAGGATTATCTTTTTTGCCCGATAGCATCGTAATATCCACGATACTTTCTTTTGGCAAGTAGTATAGAATTTTTTTCTGCGCAACGTCACGTTGTACCTGCGTTGAAAGTGAAACCACCCACCCGAAAACCTTTTTTCTATTTTCTCTATACGGGTGAATACCAAGCGCCATATAAATACACTCTACAGCGCCACACTCGGTTTTTCCACTTCTATTTCCACCGAACACCCACCTATTTTTCTTTGGGTTTTTGTGAAATTCTATTTGCTTTTTATGAACTCTATCCCCCACGTTATACTCTAAAAGTTTATTTTGTTTTTTTCTCTTTTTAAGTTCTTTTTCAATGCTCAAAATTTTATTGATAATATCTTCCATAAACGCTTACTAAAAGTCCTTTTCGCCGTTAATATATCATCTCGAAAAAAATAAAAAAGAGGTTAATGACACCTTTGATTAAAAATTTTTTCTCTTTTTTTAGCCATTAAAAAAACGAAAAAAAAGCCCTAACGGAAACCGTTAGGGTAAGTATATTTTTATATGTTTTTTATGCTACCTGATTGTTTTGTTCTAAAAGTTTAATTTTTACTTTTTTATAAATTTTAATTATCATAAACAAGAATATGGTGTCTGTAAATATCCAACTTGCCATATACGAAATAAATATCGTAGAAAATAGTGGCCAAATTGCAAATGTGACTTCCATCCAAATAACTCTAAATACAACCGAGCCTAAAATTCCAACTATCATAGAAGAAACAGGCTTACCCATTGCTCTAATAGAGTATGAGAAAATTTCCATAAAGCCACATAAGAAATAAGGCAAGCCAATTATTGCTAGTCTTGTAGTTGCCATTTCAATCGCATCTGGATTTTCAAGGAAAATTCCTAGTAGTATCGGCGCTAAAATAAGGAATATTACGGCAAGTGAAAATTGCAACATAAGTGCTAGTAAAATTGCAGACTTAATTCCTTTTTTAATTCGTTCAGGCTTTCTTGCACCCACGTTTTGCCCAACGAAAGACATACACGAATTGCTAACAGCGTTTCCAACGGTGTATATAATACCATCAATTTGAGCCGCAGCCGTATTGGCAGAAGTTCCCACCTTGCCGAATCCGTTTACCGTACTTTGAATTAAAACGTTAGATAAACTAAACGCCAAACTTTGTATTGCCGTTGGAATACCGATTCTTAAGATGCTTTTTAGTTGTTCTTTATAAATTCTAAAATACTTAAATTGAAGTTTTGCGTAATCGTCCTTTCCCCTAACTAACACTAACACGCATAAAAATGCCGAAATAAAGTTAGAGATTACCGTTGCTATAGCAACGCCTGCAACCGAGAGATTACAAACGACAACGAAGAAAACGTTAAGCACAACGTTAGCCACGCCACCTATGGTCAAGAATATAAGTGGTCTTTTTGTGTCCCCCGTAGCGCGAAGAATAGAGGCCGAGAAGTTATACACCATCATAACGGGTGCACCTAGAAAATAAATTCTAAGGTAGGTTCTAGCCGCTTCAAAAATTTCTAGGTCGCAATCCATAATGGTTAAAAATAGCCCTGCGCAAGGAACACCTATCGCTAGTAATATAAATCCTGAAATTAGTGATAACGAAAGGGCAGTTCCCACCGTTTTTCTCGCCATGTTAACGTTTTTTGCACCCACGTACTTGGATAAAACTATGTTTGCCCCCGTAGATAATGCGACGAATAAGTTTACGAAAAGCGTTGTCAAAGAGCCGTTTGCTCCTACTGCGGCAACTGCGTCGTCCCCAACGAAGACACCAACTACGGCAACGTCTGCCGCGTGGAAAAAAAGTTGCAATATGTTAGTAAAAATAAAAGGAATAGCATATACTAGAAGGTTCTTAAAAACAGGACCTTCCGTTAAATCCATTCCTTTTCGCATAATTTTCGTAGACATTTTTTCACCCTGGAAACACACTTTCCAATTAAATTAACTTTACGCTTTGGTTTTTGTATTTAGTGAATTTTATTGAATATCCGTTATCAATTAAACTTTCACTCTCGTTAATAAGTTTCCAATTAGTGAGCTTATCGAGATTTGGAAAGAAAAGGTCTGCCTCTCCGTCCGCATCAACTTTGGTCACCAAAATTTCTTCACAATAGTCGAGCAAGGTTTTGTAAACGCTAGCCCCACCTATAACGAAAATGTCGTCCGTTTGATAGTTTTTTATAATCTCAAAGAGTCTTTCTAGATTATCCACAATAACGCAGTCTTCCCTTTTGAGTTTTGTTGAAAGCACCACGTTCACCCTATTTTTTAGTGGATTTCCGTTGGGGAAAGACCTTAAGGTGTTCGCCCCCATAACCACCACTTTATTTAAGGTGGTTTGCCTAAAAAACTTCATATCGGCGGGAATACTAAATAGTAAATCGTTATTTTTACCTATTCCCCAATTTTTATCTACGGCAACGATGGCTTTCATTAAACTGCAACCTCAAACTTGTCGTCAAGTTTATTATATTCGTAGCCCTCTAACTTAAAGTCGTCTACCGTAAACTCGTAAAAATCTTTTACGTCCGGATTTACGATTAACTTAGGCGCAGGGAAAGTTGGATTTTTAAGCATTTTCTCAACTACCGGAATATGCCTATCGTAAAGGTGCGCGTCTGCAATAACGTGAACTAGTTCACCTACTTTTAATCCAGAAACTTGAGCCATCATAATTAAGAGTATGGAATATTGAACTACGTTCCAATTGTTAGCAACGGCAACGTCGTTGCTACGTTGATTTAGTATGCCGTTTAGAGTGTCCCCCGAAACGTTAAAGGTCATTGAGTATGCGCAAGGATAAAGGTGCATTTCGTTAAGGTCTGCAAAAGTGTAAATGTTGGTCATGATTCTTCTTGAGTGGGGGTTGTTTTTTAAATCGAATAAAACCCTATCCACCTGGTCGAATTCACCTTCTTTGTACTTATGCTTTACGCCCAATTGATAGCCGTACGCCTTGCCGATTGAACCCGTTTCGTCTGCCCAACTATCCCAGATGTGACTATTTAGTTCGTGGATATTATTCGACTTCTTTTGCCAAATCCACAAAATCTCGTCGATTGCCGACTTAAAAGCCGTTCTTCTTAAAGTCAAGATAGGAAATTCTTTTCTTAAGTCGTACCTATTGACTATACAGAACTTTTTAACCGTGTGGGCAGGCGTTCCGTCAAGCCATTTAGGTCTAACTGGATAATCAGTGTCCCAAACGCCGTTATCAATAATGTCTCTACAATTTTTAATAAAGATTTCATCTGCAATACTCATATTTTTCCCCTTTGTATACCTTAAAAGGCATCTTTTCTATTATTACGCCATCTTCTCTCTATAAAATTAAGCACTATCTTTTTAGGCGCTATTTTCATTAAAAAATTAAGGAATTTATTGAAAAATCCAGGAATATATTTTACCCTGTTTTTACTTAGGGCTTTAAGCGATTTTCTCGCCACGAACTCAGGAGTTTTTGCCGAAAGTTTTCCCCATAAGCCTTGCCCTTTAATATCTAAAATAATATCTTCTCTAGTGTATACTCCACCCGGCAAAACCACCGTCACTTTAATCTTTTCTTTTTTAAGTTCATAGTGAAGCGCCGTAAATAAGTTTGTTAATAGACTCTTAGTGGCAGAGTACAAAGCAAAGTTTGGCATTGGCGAAACACCCGACATACTCGAAACAACTAATATCTCTAGCCCTTTTGCCCTTTTGTTTAGTAGCGAATAGGTTAAATCTATAGTCCCTTCTACGTTTACTCTAGTTTGAAATAAAACCTTTTCTCTAGTGTATTCTAAAAATGGCTTTTGAGTGTCTACACCTGCAACGAGAATTACCCTATCGAATAAATAGCCTTTTTTATCTATATAATCTAGCATTTTACTTCTACTATCGGGGCTTGCAATATCGCAGGCAAAGTAGTCGATTTTAACGTTATTTATCTCAAGTAGTTCATTTTTTAACTTTTCTAGTTTTTCTTGGCTTCTACCCGTTAGAAAAAGATTGTAGCCTTTTTTGACACACAAAATGCAAAACGCCTTGCCTATTCCACCCGTTGCGCCACTTATGAAGGTATACGCTATCATTTGGTTATCATTACCTTGCTTTTAACGCCGTCTATCATGCCGAGTTTCCCTGATAGACTATTTAGAATTTCACTAGGCGCGTCTAAAACAATACTAATTACGTTTACGCCCTTTTCCTTATAAGGTATTCCAAGCCTACCTAAAACGTAATCGCTAAACTCGTGAAATATTTGGTTTACTCTAGAAACGCTCTCGCTATTGCTAACGATTACGGCAACTACGGCTATCTTTTTTTCCATTGGTTTTTCCCCTTTTATTTATAATAACACATTTAAAAGGTATAATCAATTAAAAACGTTCTTTTTTACGGCATTTTTTAATTTTTCTACGGCTTTTTTCTCAATTCTAGAAACGTAGGATCTAGATATTTTAAGAAGTTTTGCAACTTCCCTTTGTGCGTAATTTCTCTCGTCCTTTATCCCAAATCTTAAGCATATAACTAGATACTCTCTTTTAGATAAATTCTCACTTAAAAATTTAATCAAACGCTCTCTTTCAATGCTTCTATCCACTTCTAAAAAAACAGCGTCCTCTTCGGCGTAAAGTAAATCCATAAGGGTTAGTTCGTTGCCCTCGTTATCGCTACCTACGGGGTCTGATAAGTATATATCTTTACTGAACTTTTTTTGGTGACGAAGCATCATTAAAATTTCGTTTTCAATACAACGAGCAGTGTAGGTTGCAAGTTTTGTTCCCTTTTCCCTTTTATAAGTGTTTATCGCCTTAATTAACCCGATGCTTCCAATGGAAATTAAATCGTCGGTTTCCCCAGCGCCTGCGTACTTTTTTACGATATGGGCAACTAGGCGCATATTGTGGTTTATTAGTTTTTCTCTTGCTTCCATATCGCCCTGTTCAAGCCTATCTATGCACTCTTCCTCTTCTTCTTGAGAAAGTGGCTTTAGAAAGGATTTTTTTGAAAGAACGCTACCCGTAAAGAAAACT
>JAZOOV010000041.1:0-21201 GCA_045655215.1 Christensenellaceae bacterium
TAGGCGTAATTTATGAATTGGTCAACTAGCCCCTTATCTTCACAAAACAAAGGATTTTTAACAAAGGAAAATACTGCTTCCCTTTGGAAGTTTTTAACGAAAACTTCTAAATACGAGAGAATAAACTTTATAAGTGGATGATTTTCTACCTTATAGTCGGTGTCGATATACACGGGCAAATCAAAGAGTGAAAATGCCTTTTTTAAAGTCACTTTATCGTAGTTTTCGGGCATAACTACGGTGAAATCTCTAAATCTCTTGCCAAGTCTAACCTGAGTTGCAATAATGTTTGCAATCTTTTCACACTCGTCTAACTCGTCTTTTGCTTGGTATAGGTAAATTTTCTCCGTTTTAATTTTATTATCACTTTCTTTTTGAGGACGGAAAAGGTTATCTACAATAAACCCTCCTTCCATATTATCGGGGGACTCTATATATTCTTCCCTAACCTCAACGTTTAGCCTTTTTGCAAGGTCACGAAGTTTAGTTGCCGTTTCGTTGACAAAAGCAAACTTGTTTTTTCCATACGGCAAAATAGCCGTGAAATTTTTGCCGTTTTCTATAAGTTCTTTTATTCCATCAAGATTTTGGCGAGTCAAACGCGAAAATCCCGCAACAAATACGTTAGTGTTTTTAATTTGCTCGCTTGATTCAATAATTTTTGGGAAAATAGAAAGCGTAGCGCTTTGATCTTCTAAGCCGTTAGTTTTTAAGTATTCGTCGTACGCGCTAAATATTTTCGCTAAATCTAATAATTTATCCTTTAATATTCCCCTAGTTTGAGTGGCTGCATATTCTAGGTCGTAAACGGTTATCCCCGCACTTTTAAGGGCAGAGATTTGCTCGTAAACGGCAGGCGCAATCTCCTTGCCACGATTTAGAACGCATAGTGGAAGCCCTTTAATGACCTTTTTAACGACCATTGTAGAGCCTTCTTTAGATAAGAGATTACTTTGCTTAGAATAGGCGCGCGTATAGTTGCCAAACGAATATACCTTAGTGTTAAAACTTCCACCCAAAGAATCGGCAAGCATACCCTCAATCATTAGAGAAGCCTTGTCTTCACAAAAAACTAGGTTCTCTTTTGAAAATTCCTGCTCGTTTTTAAGTTCTTCTATTAAAATATTAAAGACATTATAGTATGAATTTGTTAAAATTATTTTCATCATGCTTTAATTATAACATATTTATAGGTGGATTTATAGGCTATTTTAAAAAAACTTTATTTATAATTTTACAAAAGTTTTATTTTATGGTAATATATTTAATACAATAGACAATAAAGGACGCTAAAAAATGAAAAAGAAATTTTTTACCATACTTTCTTTAGTGCTTTCGGCGGCGTTTTCACTATCGGGTTGCAATATGTACCTTGAACTCTCCGTGAACAATGCTTGGTGTGGAGAAATAGATCCACCTACAGGCTACGTTGAAGAACTCACCTACTCGGTAAACTTCGACACCTCGCTTATGGATGAGGGAATTAAAAACGACCCAGACGTTAGCATAGAGATTGGCACGGGAACTTACGTTTCTACCTTAGAAGTGCTAAGTGGTTTTCCTAGCACGGCATCAATTAGTGGAAAGGAAATTAAGAGCGATATTATCGACGGGCTAAACGCAAACGAGATGCAAGCATATCACCTAACTACCACCCTTACTATTCCCGTTAAATATTCTTACCCTTGGTTAGACGAAGAAAAAAAGGAAATAACTAAAGAGTTTGAACAAGTTGACGTTATAGAGAGTGAAATTTATTTTTGCAATAGGCAACTTTCCTACGCGCCCGTATATTCTTATCAAAAGGCAAACTACACCATACTAAACTACGGCACCAACCTTAAACTTCCAAGAGTATACCAAACCTTAAGCGAAGTTTCCTATAATAAATCTAACTACACGGTTAATTACTCTTACGGAAAAGAAGAAGGCAAAGAAGGCTACGCAGTTAACAACACGACTACTAATAAATACACCTTTAAGACCATAACCGACAACGCAATGCTATTCTTTATGATAAGAAACTCGGCTATTGGAAAAGATAGCACTATTGGGATTCCAACGGTTAGCGCTAACTATCAAAAGGATGAACTTCTTGCAGTAGCAAATGCAAACACCCAAGAATTTGAAGTTAATATAAATTCTAATCTCGGCGATTTGGTCGGCAAAATGGCAGTTAATGAAATTAGATTTGCCATAAACAATCAAAACGCATCGGGAACTACTCAAAAGGTGTTTATTCAAAACAAGGTGGAAAATTCAACTATCCCTTATAGATCACTTATGGTTAGATATGAAGAGCCACTTACAGCGTACGGAGCATACGTTCCACTAGGCAAATTGATTTATACTCTAGTTGAAGCAAACTTCACCGAATAAAATTTAAAATAAAAAATCCTTGACGAACTCGTCAAGGATTTATTTTTTTGTTTACTTACGCTTTTGCGCCCCATAGATTTACTAAACTTTGTGTCCAATCTAGTTTGTCACAATTTTTAAATGCCCAAACGCCTAAGGTTGGAGTACCGGTCACCTGGCTAACGTCCACAACTGAAAGGTTAGCGCAATTATAAAATGCGTACGCACCTACACTTTCAAGAGCCCCTGCCAAAGTGATTTTATTTAGAGCAGAATTTGCAAAGCAGTAATTTCCAATCTTCTTTACGCTTGCAGGAATAACTATCTCAGCGATTTTGCTACCGTCAAATGCGTTTTCTTTGATTTCAACTAAGGTTGAGTCAGCGTCGAACTTAAAGCCGTCGTCTAACATTTCGCAACCTACGAAAGCGCCTTTATAAATAGTTTTAACCGATTGAGGAACGTTTATGCTAACTAAATCTCTGCAGTTTTGGAAAGCGTATTCGCCAATTTCGGTGATGTTTCCTGATAGAGTGATTTTTTCTACCAAACCTAACCCAGAGAAAGCGTACATTGGAATATTGTATTCGCCCTTAGGAGCAATAACTACTTCTTCTAAATTAGATGGAATATAGTAGGTTGCCGTGCCAGAGCCGTAGCCTGCGGTAATTTGTTCGCCGTAAGAATATTCTTCCGTACCGAAAATATAAGCAAAATTTCTCTTAGCGTCAACGGACTTATTTTCAGCCTCGTCCTTTTGATTTTGATAAGAGTCTGCAACTGCAGTCATACCAACGAAAGGAAGGGTGATTTTCTTGAGTTTCTTCATTTTTGCAAACGCGCCTGCTTGAATTTCAGTCACCGTATCTGGAACTACGATTTCTACTAAAGTATCGTTTCCGTCAAAAGCGTTTAGGGCAATTCTACCAACTTCCTTTTCTCCTGCTACTGCGCCGATATCAAGAGTGGTTTTGCCGAGGCCCTCGTCTACGTATCCGTAAACGGTGTAAAAATCTTCGCCTGCATATTTTTTTAGTAGCAAGCCCTTGTCCCCTGCTTCTCCACCTTCGTCACCACAAGCAACTAGTGAAAATGCAACGGTTAGAGCAAGCATCATTGCTATTAATACCTTTATAATTTTCTTCATACATACCCTCGTGTATTATTATACTTATTTAGTTTAACATTAATATTCCCTTTTGTCAATTAATAATTTTTATTAGCCGAAAGTTTCCCCCACTTTTTTTAAAATTTAAGCGGAATAGCCCTAAAATTTGCTATTCCGCTTTTATTTTCTACTGATTTTTCCCTTCTAGATAACTTCCTTTCCCTCGAAGAAACTCTCAAAATATTTGTGGACTTCCCCCACTCTATTTTCAAACTCACTCACTAAATCATCGGGCGTGGCGTTTTTGAATTTATACTCCTCATAATAGTCTTTTAGCGAACAAAAAAACTTTTCCTCACCAATAGTTATTCTCAAGTTATCAAACATTATGCAAGGCTTTATGTACGCGATATTTACGTATTCGTATTCGCTAGTAAAGTCCTTTAGACTTCTTAGCATTGAAGTATCTACTTTCAAAAATAATTTATCGTACACCGAGCAAAATATTTTATAAGTCTTTTCGCTTTGATTAATCAGCATTTCTCTAGTTAATGAATATTCGGGATGATTTTCGTAGAACAAAATCACCGAATACTCAGTTAGCCCTTCGTCTAAAAAGCCGTATTCAATTTCGTTATTTCCAACAGCAGTTTGCCACCATTGATGCGCCGTTTCGTGAACGATTACTTCGTTATAAGCACTCTCTTCTAAATCGTCGCTTATCATAACTAGCGCTGGAAATTCCATACCTCCTTGAATAAACTCAGTCTGCACTACCGAATACTTTTTATAAGGATATTTCCCAAAGGTTTTTTGGAAGTATTCCACGCTTTTCTTTGCCGTTTGCAAGGAGCGTGTGGCTAACGAATCGTTATAGAAATAATAGTTAATTTCCACTCCGTCTACCGATTCCGTTAAAATCTCAAAATCTTTAGATAATACCATACAAAACGACCTTGCGTTTTCAATTTTATACTTGTTAGTTTGTATACCCGAATTCACCCCGCTCTTTACTATCTCGCCACTACTTGCAACGATATATTCTTCATTGCAAGAAAAGGTGACTAAATAGTCTGCGCAGTCGCTAAAATAAGGATCACCGTTCGCATAATAAACGCACTCGTAAAAAGAGCCGTCGCTTATTCCACAAAGCACGGGATAAAAGTTTGCTAGATTTATCGCGTGCTTGCCTATTCCCGTTCTTGCAATCACGTTGGCTAGAGTTATATTATATTCAATAAAAATGGTCACGCTCTCTTCAGGAAAGATTTCTTCTCTTAAATTTACTTCTAATATATTTTGATCTTCGCCCACGATATTAAACTCCAACTCGCCCTTTTGGTCGTATGCCTTTAGAATTTTTATATCGCCATGACTTTCGCCATTATAATACGCTCTATTATAATACTGCTCGGCAATAGGCTTATATTTTGCTTCTTCTCTAAATGCGTTTGCGAAAAGATTGAACTTTAAGCATGTAAAAGAGTTTTCCGTATGATTATAAAATGTGACTTTTTCCTTTCCCTCTATAAGGTTGTCTACTAGTTTACACTCGATTTCATAACTGCTTCTCGCCGTTTTTTGCCCACACGAAATAAAGGTTATCGAGCAAATTGCTAGCAAAAAGGTAAGGCTTAAGGCTAAAATTTTTTTCATAAAAAAACCTCGAACAAAATACTTTATTTAAGATATTTTATTCAAGGTTTAATTTTTTTATTACTTATTTCTCTTCCAAGTTGAGATATTTAGTAGGGTTAATTAAAACGCCGTTTTCTTCCACTTCAAAGTGAAGGTGCGCGCCCTCTTTATACTCTTGTCTATTGGTGATAGAAACAGCGCCAATCACTTGTCCTTTACTAACTTTTTGACCTACCACTAAATCGTCGCCGTCGGCTAGAGAATTATAAATAGTTTTAAGTCCGTTTCCGTGGTTTATAACAACGGTCACACCCGTCAATAAGCCGTTTTCTACACTCTCGATAGTGCCGTCAAATACTGCGTATACAGAACTTCCTTCCTCTGCGTAAAAGTCCATTGCCTTGTGGCTTGAAAACCTATTTAGCGTGGAATTAAACACCATAGTGTCACTAAAATCGCTGTACTCGGTTGTGTTTACCGGCATAATAAATTCAATTACCGTCACTACTGGAACGTCAGGGGTTTCACCTGGAAGTTCTACGTCGGTATCTCCACCAGGATTGGTCGTATCGTCCGGCTTAACGTTATCTACCGTTTGGTCGTTAGAAAGAGTTTTGTCGTCGCCGTTTATTAAAAGTAAGGTGGTTGACAAGCCTATTGCTAGAATACAAAACGCCAAAACGATATATACTGCGTTTCTTCTTAAAAATGTAATTACTTTTCCGTTTGAATTTCTCATAATTTTTACCTCCAAATTTCTCTTTGATTATTGCCAGAAAAAATTTATTTATTCATACTTTTAAAAACTTCCGTAAATTAGTGGAGCACCCACCTTTATTTTCTCTTTGCCGACGAATACGTGCAAGTTTACCTTTTGCCCTTTTAATTTAGTTAAGTATGGAATCTCGTTTGAGTAGGCGTAATAACTAACTCCACAATCTATTTCTTCCACCATAACTAGTTTTGCATTAAAACTAATAAGCAAATTCTCTATATCGGTAGTCTTTTCTAATTCAACACTTTCGCCCGTTTTTCCCACCGTAAAATACATTTCCTTTTTGCTTAGTGGAAGAATTTTTGCTAGAGATGAACTAGAGTTTTTGTACGCCTCAAACTTTCCGTCTAGTCTTTCCAAGCAAAAACTTGCACTAGACAAGTAAAGAAAAAAAATTAAACTAATTAAAAGCGTGAGTGAAATAATTTTTACTGCTATTTTTTTCAAAAAAAATACTCCCCTTGTTTTTCCAAGGGAAGTATTGACCGTTTTAACGTAGTTTATTCAGTTTTTATAGAATTTCAGTAATTCCACACTCTCTAGAAAGTGTTATTCCGTTAAAGGTTTCAAAGAAATCTCCACTCATCTTAATTGCCTTGTCGTTATACTCTTTAAGTTCTCCACCAAGCGCAAGATATGTTTTTTCTACCTTACTAAACACCTTGTTGTAGCCGAAAACTTCTTTTTTTAGGCTATCTTTAATAACGCGTATAACTTCTTTTCTCTTTTCAAAAAGGCGTGATTGCTCTATAATCCAACCACTTATTTGCCACTCTTTTGCGCACTCGTACTCTAAAACTTTTTCCACTCTTTCTAAGTAGTCCGGAATATCCACCCCGTCAAACTTAGAAGAAAAACACAAAGTGTAAATTTGTATAATTCTCTGTGCGGTAGAAATGAAAGCGCTATCTTCACCTACTATACCAACCACTCTATCTACAGCAGAGTTAGATAAGAGTTTGCCTTTTGAAATAATGTTTGCAAGACGAATTAGTATTCCGTTTTTAAGTATTATTTCTAAATATTCTTCTCTAGTATGCGAAAAGATTGAATAGGTTTCTTCAACGGCGTTTTTTACTAGTTCGTATGCGCTCTTATTAGTTGGTAGGTTTACTATAAGCCCATATATTCTATAATCAATTAGCGCAATGAGTTTACTCATAATAAACGCGTACTCTGTTGAAAGATTTTTTTCATCTAAAAAAATCTTTTCTAAATCAAAAATAACGTGTCTATCTGCGTCGAATATAAAATTCTCTCTTTTGCCGTTTACCTCTTCCACAACACTATAATCTAATATTGAGGAATAATCAAAACTATCTACGATGCTTACTGAAAAAAGATTTTTCTCGGTGGCAATTTTATTTGCTAAATTAGAGTAGTCTTTGCCAATAGTAATTATTGCCCTAACGTCTTCGGGAAGACTACCCGAGATTTTAGAATACTCGGGGGCGAAGTTCTCTATAAACGGAATAACTTTTATCCCTTCTTTTTTTAGGTTTTCAACTAGGCTAGCGCCTAATAAATTAAACTTGTTTTGAGTGCAGAAAAGCACGGCTTTCCCAAACGGAATAAGCCTTGTTAACACCTCTTTAACCTTTGCTGAATAATTTCCAACGTAAAAGTTAATATTACCTATTGAAGAAAAATTCTTGGCTGATATACTATTTAGCCTATGAGTAAAATTATTAAGATTATCCATATTCTATATAAATAGTAAATCAAAAATCAAAAAAAGTCAACCTATTGAGCTTTTTTAGCGTTTTTTGGGCATTTTTTAGCCTTTTTACGCCATTTTTTGACAATTTTTTTTAAAAAGGTCTTGAAAAAATTTTTTATTATGATATAATAAGAGTATAAAAACTATGGAGGTTTTGAGGAAAATGAATAAGAAAGATTTAGTAAGAGCAATTGCAAATAAGTGCGGACTTACGTTGAAAGACGCTAGTTGCGCTGTAGACGGATTTATTGGCGCTATCACCGACAGCCTAAAAGCTGGTGAAGCAGTTCAAATTTCTGGTTTCGGCACTTTTGAAGTTAAGTCTAAACCTGCTAGAGAAGGCATCAATCCTAAGACTGGTGAAAAAATTAAAATCGCTGCTTCTAAAGCACCTGCTTTCAAATTTGGTAAAGCATATAAAGATTTGTTCTAATTAAAAGGTTAAAAGCCTTGCCACTCGGCAAGGCTTTTTTTCTTTTCTTTATTGATTTCAAAACTAAAAAAAGCACGAAATTATTTCGTGCTTTTTTATTAGGCATTTAGTGTTTATTCAACGATCTTAGCAACTACACCTGAACCAACGGTTCTGCCGCCTTCACGGATAGCGAAACGGAGACCTTCTTCCATAGCGATTGGGGTGATTAATTCAACATCCATTTCGATGTTGTCACCAGGCATAACCATTTCTACGCCTTCTGGAAGTTTGATTGAACCAGTAACGTCGGTAGTTCTGAAGTAGAATTGAGGACGATAGTTGTTGAAGAATGGAGTATGACGACCACCTTCTTCTTTAGTCAAGATATATACTTGGCCTTTGAATTTGGTGTGTGGTTTTACTGAACCAGGTTTAGCAATAACTTGTCCACGTTCGATGTCTTTTCTATCAATACCACGGAGAAGAGCACCAACGTTGTCACCTGCTTGTGCTTCGTCAAGAAGTTTTCTGAACATTTCGATACCGGTAATAACGGTGTTCTTTGATTCTTCAGTTAAACCTACGATTTCTGCAGGATCGTTTACGTGTGCAACACCTCTTTCTACTCTACCGGTAGCAACAGTACCACGACCACTGATGGTGAATACGTCTTCTACAGGAAGTAAGAAAGGTTTGTCTGAATCTCTTTCTGGGCTTGGGATATATGAGTCAACAGCATCCATAAGAGCGAAAATAGGTGCGCATTCTGGAGCAGCCTTGATTTCGTCTGCGCTGTGATCTGCTTGTGCATATTCTAATGCCTTTAATGCTGAACCCTTGATGATTGGGGTATCGTCGCCAGGGAAACCATATTCAGAAAGTAATTCTCTGATTTCCATTTCAACTAATTCCAATAATTCTGGGTCGTCTAATTGGTCACACTTGTTCATGAATACTACAATGTAAGGAACGCCTACTTGACGAGCAAGAAGGATGTGTTCTCTAGTTTGTGGCATTGGGCCGTCAGTTGCAGCAACAACTAAGATTGCGCCGTCCATTTGTGCAGCACCGGTAATCATGTTCTTTACGTAGTCTGCGTGTCCTGGGCAGTCAACGTGTGCATAGTGACGTGCTTCAGTTTGGTATTCAACGTGTGAAGTGTTAATCGTTATACCACGAGCCTTTTCTTCTGGTGCTTTATCGATTTCGTCGTATCTCATTTTTTGAGCATTACCAACTGAAGATAAAGTCATCGTAATAGCTGCGGTAAGAGTGGTTTTACCATGGTCAACGTGACCGATAGTACCAATGTTAATGTGTGGTTTGCTTCTGTCAAATTTAGCCTTTGCCATTTTGTTTCCTCCAAAAAATTCAAATTGATATAATTTTTTTATTTTTTATTAAATATTAAGTTTATTTTACAATAAAAAAGTATAATTGTCAAGAATAAATTTATGCTTTTTTACCGATTATCTTTTCTGCTACTGATTTTGGTACTTCAGCATAGTGGCTGAATTGCATTGTGTAGTTTCCTCTACCTTGAGTTCTACTTCTTAAATCAGTTGCATAACCGAACATTTCCGAAAGTGGAATATGCGCGTCGATAACTTTTACGCCGTTTCTATCTTCAGTTCCTTGAATAATACCACGACGTGCAGTCACGTTGCCCATTAAGTCACCAAAGTATGCGTCTGGGGTGACGATTTCTACCTTCATGATAGGTTCTAGTAATACGCTCTTGGCTTTTTGTAAACCATCTTTAAGAGCCATTGAGCCTGCAATCTTAAACGCCATTTCCGATGAGTCAACGTCGTGATAACTTCCGTCGTAAACGGTGACTTTGAAGTCAACTACTTCGTATCCTGCTAGAATACCGTTTCTTGCGGCTTCCATAATACCCTTATTAACCGGTTGAATAAATTCTTTTGGAATTGATCCGCCAACTGTTTCGTCAACGAATTCGTATCCCTTACCAGGTTCTTGTGGCTCTAAGCGAATCTTACAATGTCCGTATTGTCCGTGACCACCGGTTTGACGCTTGAATAAACCTTCAGCCTCAACTGCTTGACGGATGGTTTCTTTGTAAGAAACTTGTGGATTACCAACGTTTGCTTCTACTCTAAATTCACGAAGTAATCTATCTACGATAATTTCTAGGTGAAGTTCACCCATACCTGCGATAATGGTTTGCGCAGTATCTGGATCGGTGTAGGTCTTAAACGATGGATCTTCTTCAGCAAGTTTTGCAAGAGCAAAGCCGATTTTTTCTTGACCTTGTTTGGTCTTAGGCTCGATTGCAACTTGGATAACTGGATCTGGGAATTCCATTTTTTCAAGAATAATAGGATGATTTTCGTCGCAAAGCGTGTCGCCGGTGGTAGTGTCTTTTAGACCTACGATAGCGCAAATTTCACCTGCTTGAACTTCTTCTACTTCTTCTCTATGGTTTGCGTGCATACGAAGTATACGCGCGATTCTTTCCTTTCTGCCCTTAATACTATTGTAAATATAAGAGCCGGTCTTTAACGTACCAGAGTACGCACGGAAGAAAGCAAGTTTACCAACGAACGGGTCGGTCATGATCTTAAATGCAAGACCACAGAACGGTGCGTTAACGTCTGGTTCTCTCTTTTCTTCAGCATCGGTATCTGGGTTAGAACCGATAGTAGTTCCTACGTCGATTGGGCTTGGCAAGTAATCAACGATAGCGTCGAGAACGTTTTGAACACCCTTGTTTCTATATGAAGAACCACAAAGTACAGGAGTCACCTTCATATCAAGAGTTGCTCTTCTTAAGCCTTTCTTAATTTCTTCTACAGAAAGGTCGCCTTCTTCGAAGAATTTTTCCATTAATGCGTCGTCCGTTTCAGCAGCGATTTCAACGATTTGGGCTCTGTATTCTTCTACGATATCCTTCATATCGTCTGGAACGTCGGTCACCTCGATTTCTTTACCTAAGTCATCTAGATAGATATCTGCTTTTCTAGTGATAATATCAACTACGCCCTTGAACGTATCTTCTTTTCCGATAGGAAGAGTGATTGGAACTGCGTTGGTGTGAAGTCTTTCATGCATCATTTCGATTGCATTAAAGAAATCAGCGCCGTTGATATCCATTTTATTTACGTAAGCAATACGTGGAACTTTATACTTATCTGCTTGACGCCATACGGTTTCACTTTGAGGTTCAACACCACCCTTAGCACAGAAGGTTGCAACAGCACCGTCTAGTACGCGGAGTGATCTTTCAACTTCTACAGTGAAGTCAACGTGTCCTGGCGTATCGATAATGTTTATACGATGGTCTTTCCAGTAGCAGGTAGTAGCAGCACTAGTGATGGTAATACCACGTTCTTGTTCTTGAGCCATCCAGTCCATAGTAGCGCCACCATCGTGGGTTTCGCCCATTTTATGAACCTTACCGGTGTAGAAAAGAATTCTTTCGGTTGTGGTAGTTTTACCAGCGTCTATGTGAGCCATAATACCTATATTTCTGGTTGATGTTAAATCATTAATTTTAGGCATAAACTCTCTCCAAATTAAAATCTATAATGTGCGAAAGCCTTGTTTGCTTCAGCCATTCTATGTGTATCTTCTTTCTTCTTAACTGCACTACCCGTGTTGTTGAAAGCGTCTACTAATTCACCTGCAAGTCTAGCGTTCATTTCTCTTTCGCCTCTCTTTCTTGCAGCGATTACTAACCAACGAATAGCAAGAGTTTGTCTACGTTCTGCACGTATTTCGATAGGAACTTGGTAGTTCGCACCTCCTACTCTTCTTGCTTTTACTTCAACCATAGGCATAATGTTGTTTAATGCTTGATTGAACATTTCCATTGGTTCTTGACCAACTTTTTCTGCAGCCTGTGTAAAGGCTTCATACACGATTGATTGTGCTATACCCTTTTTACCATCCAACATAACTTGGTTGATAAGTTTGGTGACAACCTTGCTACTATACACTGGATCTGGTAAAACGTCTCTCTTAGCGAGATTACCTCTTCTTGGCATAATTAAATCCTCCTTTATAATTTTGTTGCGTTTTACTAAAACGCTATAAGGGATAACCCTTATCAGTACAGCTATCACTTGCCCTTTTTTTTGGGTAGCGAATCTTCTGCCGTTTGGCATACTGCCTACCGAATCGGGCTAGTTTTCCGAATTTTCCGATTTTTGGTAGGTGTACCGTTAAATAACTTTTTGTTATTTAGAGTTATTTAGGTCTTTTTGCGCCGTATCTTGATCTTGCTTGTCTACGTTTTGCAACGCCTGCGGTATCAAGAGCGCCACGAATGATGTGGTATCTAACACCAGGAAGGTCTTTTACTCTTCCGCCACGGATCAATACTGAACTGTGTTCTTGAAGATTGTGTCCTTCACCAGGGATATAAACGATACCTTCTGACTTATTAGTCAATCTTACTCTGGCAATCTTACGAAGTGCTGAGTTAGGTTTTTTAGGGGTAGTAGTGGTCACTGAAAGGCAAACACCACGTCTTTGTGGACATTCTTCTAGAATTGGTGATTTACTCTTATAAGTAATCTTCTTTCTACCTTGTCTAATTAACTGTTGAATTGTTGGCATAGTACTCCTCCTTTAATTTTTTCGGTTATTCGAAAAACGGATTCGGAACCGTTTTTTTGACTTTTTTGTATTGGGAAATTTATTCCCAACGAATTACTATTTTATCATTTTTGGCGCAAATAGTCAAATAAATTACTGCCTATTTGGTATTTGCGCCCTTTTTTTATGATTATTCTTCTACTTCCGTACTTCTTTGTACGATAGTTTGTGGGGAAACGTTTTTGTAGTCCTTCATTCCCGTACCTGCAGGGATAAGTTTACCGATAATTACGTTTTCCTTTAAGCCGATAAGTGGATCGACCTTATTCTTAATTGCTGCCTCGGTGAGAACTCTTGCGGTTTCTTGGAATGATGCTGCCGACAAGAAACTTTCTTTTGCGAGCGCGGCTTTAGTAATACCGAGTAAAATTCTCTTACCAACTGGTGGACGGTTGCCGTTTTCTAACGCTTTTAACGTTTCTTCTTCGAATCTGTAAAGGTCAAGTTTTTCACCAGGTAAAATATCCGTATCACCAGGATTTTCTACTTGAACTTTCTTCATCATTTGTCTAACGATAATTTCTACGTGCTTATCGTTGATATCAACGCCTTGTGAACGGTAAACGCTTTGAATTTCACGAAGAATATAGTCTTGTACGCCCTTAATACCCTTAGTCTTTAGAATATCTTGTGGATATACTGAACCATTGGTTAAAATCGTACCTGGCTCTACCCTTTCGCCGTCCTTAACGATTACGCCCGTTCCAAATGGAATAGTGTAGTCTTTAGTATCGCCTTCGTCAGTCTTGATTACTACGTGAATAATCTTGTCTTTTTCTTCGATTGACGCTACGCCACTATCCATACATACGATTGCAGCGTGCTTTGGCTTTCTTGCTTCGAAAAGTTCTTCAACTCTAGGAAGACCTTGCGTAATATCGCCCGTACTTGCAATACCACCGGTGTGGAAGGTTCTCATGGTAAGTTGCGTACCTGGTTCACCGATTGATTGTGCGGCGATAATACCAACTGCTTCACCCACTTGAACAGGGTTATTATTACTCATATTCTTTCCGTAGCACTTAGCACAAACGCCCGTCTTAGACTTACAAGTGAATACGCTTCTAATTTCAACTGCTTCAATACCTGCCTTGCAGATAGCGTCTGCCATGTCTTCACTAATCATTTGGTTAGCCTTAACCATAACTTCGCCCGTTGCTGGGTTAATTACGTCGTTAACGGTGAATCTACCTGCGATTCTATCTCTTAGACCTTCGATAATTTCACCCTTGCTACCCTTGATTGCGGTGACAACGATTCCCTTAGGCTTTTCGCCGAGTTCAGCAAAGCAATCGTCTTCTTTTACGATAACTTCTTGCGAAACGTCTACTAAACGACGAGTTAAGTATCCTGAGTCTGCCGTCTTTAACGCCGTATCGGCTAAACCTTTACGTCCACCGTGTGAAGAAATGAAGTATTCAAGAACTGAAAGTCCTTCACGGAAACAAGATTTAACAGGAACTTCAATGGTTTTACCATTAGGATCGGTCATAAGACCACGCATACCTGCTAATTGCTTAATTTGGTCCTTACTACCACGCGCACCAGAGTTTGCCATCATTAGAATTGGGTTAAACTCGTCGAGCGTTTCCATAAGTTTTTCGGTGACGGTATCAGTTGCGTTTTTCCAGATAGATACTACCTTTTTATATCTTTCGTCGTCGGTTATGAAACCTTTCTTATAAAGGTTTTCAACCTTGAGAACGTGTTGTTCTGCTTCTCTAATAATTTGAGGTTTGCCCTTAGGCATATGCATATCGAATACCGACGTAGTGATTGCGCCAACGGTTGAATACTTAAAGCCTAGAGCCTTAATATCGTCTAGAACTTCGGCAGCACAACTAGCGCCGTGACGCTTAAAGCAAGCGCCAACGATTTTTTGAAGTAATTTCTTACCTACTAATTCGTCAATTTCGTATTTAATAAAGTCTTCTTTTTCTTTTCTTTCCACAAAGCCTAAGTCTTGTGGGATAGCGCCGTTGAAGATTATCTTACCAACTGAAGTCTTAACTCTACCAACGACTTTTTCGCCCTCAACTTCTACTGCTCTACGAACGATAATTTCGTCTTGCAAACCAATTTTGCCCGTTTGATAAGCCATAATTGCTTCTTCTGGTGAAGAGTACGAAACGGTGTATTCTGGAACGCCGTATAAAGCGCCGTTTTCACTAGGTTTGCCCTTTTCGTCGTATCTAGAGCCAATCTTGTGACGAAGTAAAGTCAAGTAGTACGAACCCATAACCATATCTTGAGTAGGGCTCATAACAGGCTTGCCGTCTGAAAGTTTCAATATGTTGTTTGATGCGAGCATCAAGAATCTTGCTTCTGCTTGCGCTTCAACTGAAAGTGGAACGTGAACTGCCATTTGGTCTCCGTCGAAGTCGGCGTTGAACGCACCACATACTAACGGATGAAGTTTAATTGCTTTACCGTCGATTAATACCGGTTCGAATGCTTGAATAGATAATCTGTGAAGCGTAGGAGCACGGTTGAGTAGAACAGGGTGGTCTTTGATGACGTCTTCTAATACGTCCCAAACTACCGTCTTAGCCTTTTCTACCGTTCTCTTTGCGTTCTTAATATTATGGCAAATATTGTTTTCTACAAGTTTTTTCATTACGAAAGGCTTGAAGAGTTCGATTGCCATTTCTTTTGGAAGACCACATTGATAAAGTTTGAGTTCCGGACCTACTACAATAACTGAACGACCTGAGTAGTCAACACGTTTACCGAGAAGGTTTTGACGGAATCTACCTTGTTTACCACGTAGCATACCAGAAAGTGATTTAAGTTCACGATTGCCTGCGCCAACGATTGCCTTGCCACGTCTACCATTGTCAATCAAAGCGTCAACGGCTTCTTGAAGCATTCTCTTTTCGTTTCTTATAATGATTTCAGGCGCGCCCAATTCCATTAGTTTTTTAAGTCTGTTATTTCTATTGATAACGCGTCTATATAAGTCGTTTAAGTCGGAAGTAGCAAATCTACCGCCGTCTAATTGTACCATTGGACGAATTTCCGGTGGGATTACAGGAAGAACGTCTAAAATCATCCATTCAGGACGGTTTCCGCTCTTTCTAAAAGACTCGATAATCTCTAATCTCTTAACCGCACGAATTCTCTTTTGTCCCGTAGTGTTTCCCTCGATTATAGCTTTGGTTTCAGCGCTTTCTTTTTCAATGTCGATAGCCATTAAAAGTTCTTTAATAGCCTCTGCACCCATACCAGTCTTAAACGAGCCGTAGCCATATTTATCTTCGTATTCCATCTTTTCTCTATCGGTGATAACTTGCTTATATTCAAGGTCGGTTTCACCTGGATCCAATACGATATGGCTAGCAAAATATAATACTTGTTCTAACGCCTTAGGGCTAATATCTAGCATCAAGCCAATTCTTGATGGAACGCCCTTAAAATACCAAATGTGTGAAACAGGCGCAGCGAGTTCAATGTGTCCCATACGGTCACGACGAACTTTTGACTTGGTGACTTCTACGCCACACTTGTCACAAATTACGCCCTTATAACGAATACGTTTATATTTTCCACAATGGCACTCCCAGTCCTTAGTAGGTCCAAAAATTCTTTCGCAGAAAAGACCACCCATTTCTGGTTTTTGCGTTCTGTAGTTGATGGTTTCAGGCTTAGTCACTTCGCCGTATGACCACTCTCTAATTTTTTCGGGAGATGCAACTCCTATTTGTATAGAATCAAAATTGTTAAGTTCAAACATTCTATTTCCCCCTTACTCTTCTATTTGGTCGTCGTCAAACATATCGTCTTCAAACATGTCGTCGTCAGGAATAGTAGTGTCGATTTCATCGTCTTCATCTTCGAACATATCTTTAGCACTAAATCCAAAGTCGTCGTCAAGATCAACCGTTTCGGTATCTTCAAATACGGTTTCTCCAACGTCTTCCGAAGTGATTTCGTCGAGTGAAATTTCTTCCTTAGTATCCCTTTCTCTAAACATAGGAATATCGTCGATATCGCTTTCGATAAGGTCTTTAATAGCAAGTTCTTCTTTGCTTTCGGTTAGAACTTTTACGTCTAACGCAAGTGATTGAAGTTCTTTTAGTAATACCTTGAACGCTTCTGGAATACCAGGTTCAGAGATATTAGTACCCTTAACGATTGATTCGTAAGTCTTTACACGTCCTACGATATCGTCTGACTTAACGGTAAGTATTTCCTGAAGAATATGAGCAGCACCATACGCTTCGAGTGCCCAAATTTCCATTTCACCGAATCTTTGTCCACCGAATTGCGCTTTACCACCTAAAGGTTGTTGGGTGACTAAACTGTATGGACCGGTTGATCTTGCGTGAATCTTATCGTCTACTAAGTGGTGAAGTTTGATCATATACATTTGACCAACGGTCACTCTGTTTTCAAAAGGTTCGCCCGTTCTTCCGTCGTAAAGTTGAATCTTTCCGTCAACTTCCCCATCAGGATTTACTATGTTGTTCTCTTTTAATAATTGTTTAATATCGCTTTCTGAAGCGCCGTCGAATACAGGTGTAGCAATCTTCCAGCCGAGTTGTTTACAAACTAGACCTAAGTGCACTTCTAATACTTGTCCAATGTTCATACGTGAAGGAACGCCTAGTGGGTTCAACACGATTTGAAGTGGAGTACCATCAGCCATAAACGGCATATCCGATTCTGGCATTACTCTTGTGATAACGCCCTTGTTTCCGTGACGGCCTGCCATCTTGTCGCCGATAGAAATTTTACGCTTTTGTGCGATATATACTCTAACTTGTTTGTTAACGCCTGGTGCTAGTTCGTCCTTATTTGCTCTAGTAAACACCTTAACGTCAACTACTATACCACCTTCTCCGTGTGGCACTTTTAGAGAAGTGTCTCTAACTTCTCTTGCTTTTTCACCGAAAATTGCTCTCAAAAGTCTTTCTTCTGGAGTTAATTCGGTTTCGCCCTTAGGCGTCACTTTACCAACGAGAATATCACCGCTATTAACTTCTGCACCGATTCTAATAATACCGTCTTCGTCTAAATCCTTTAGAGCGTCCTCACCAACGTTTGGAATATCTCTAGTGATTTCCTCTTCACCAAGACGAGTATCTCTAGCTTCGATTTCGTGCTCTTCGATATGGATTGTGGTGAACATATCTTCACGAACGAGTTTTTCCGAAATAAGTATAGCGTCCTCGTAGTTGTAGCCTTCCCAACTCATAAATCCAACTAAAATGTTGCGACCTAACGCCAATTCACCGTTTCTGGTTGAAGGACCGTCTGCAATGGTTTGTCCATTTTCAATCTTTTCGCCCTTGTCAACGATTGGTCTTTGATTTAAGCAAGTACCTTGGTTGCTACGTTCAAATTTCTTAAGTTTGTATTCCTTATCAGTTCCGTCTTCTTCGGTCACGATAATCTTATCGCTTGAAACGCTCTTAACAACACCTGCGCCGGTTGCGTTAACCATAACGCCCGAGTCGTAAGCAATGCGTCTTTCAATACCGGTTGCAACGATAGCGTTTTCCGGACAAAGTAGTGGAACGGCTTGTCTTTGCATGTTCGAGCCCATGAGCGCACGGTTGGTATCGTCGTTCTCTAAGAACGGGATAAGCGCTGCTGCAACTGAGATAAGTTGCTTTGGCGAAACGTCCATGTAGTCCATCTTTTCTTGAACGTCTTCGGTAATTTCGTCTTTATAACGGCAAGAAACACGCTCGTTAACGAAGTACTTATTGTCGATAAGTGGTTCGTTTGCTTGCGCAACGATATACTTATCTTCTTCGTCTGCAGTTAAGTAATCAACTTGTTCGGTCACTTCAGTAGTAATCTTTCCGTCTTCCCCTACCGTGTGAATAATCTTTCTGTAAGGTGATTCGATAAAGCCGAATTCGTTTACTTGCGCGTAAGTTGCAAGCGACGAGATAAGACCGATGTTTTGACCTTCAGGCGTTTCGATAGGACAAATTCTTCCGTAGTGAGAGTGGTGAACGTCACGCACTTCAAAGGTTGCTCTGTTTCTATTTAAACCACCAGGACCTAAAGCAGAAAGTTTTCTCTTGTGGGTTAACTCTGCAATAGGGTTAGTTTGATCCATAAATTGTGAAAGTTGAGAAGAGCCGAAGAATTCTTTAATAGCCGAACTTTCAGGACGAACGTTGATTAGGTTTTGTGGCGAAACGTCCTTTTGGTCTTGAGTAGCCATTCTTTCTTTAACAACTCTTTCAAGTCTAGTGATACCAATGCGGAATTGGTTTTGTAAAAGTTCACCAACCGAACGAACACGACGATTACCCAAGTGGTCGATATTATCAACTGAATTTAAGCCTTCAATCAAGTCTAAGTTAACTGAGATTGAAGCGACGATATCGTCAACGGTCACGTGTTTGTGGTTTAACTTATCGAGAAGTGGACGGATTTCCTTTCTTTCTTCTGCAGAAATTGGAGTTTCCGTTCCCCTTTCGGTAATTTCGTAGAACTTAATGCAAGCGCGAACGAATTTATTTCTCGTTTCTCTTGCCTTTTCTTGATTTTTTCTATCTTCAGGCTTTTCTTCGCCTTCAGGAATAACTTTGTCTTCAATATAGAAGAACTCGTTAATTTCTTTCCTTAAGATTTCAGCAGTTTCTTCTACGCCCTTTTCTTTAGCAAGTTCGTTAACTTTCTTAGAGAAATCTAAAATTGGCGAATAAACGTAGTCGAGTAAACCGAAGAATTTAGGTTCAATGCCGGTGAGAGCCTTAAATCCTACTACGTTATTTGCAATCATCTTGTGCTTTTTGCCGTTGATGTCTGCATAGAATATATTAACGCCTGCGTTTTGAATATCTTCTGCTTGTCCTCTAGTGATAATTTGACCTGCAGTTGCCAAAACTTCGCCGTCTGGTGAAATAACGTCTTCATAAGCCTTTAAGCCAACGATTCTTTCGCCTAAACGTAAGCGCTTGTTGTATTTATATCTACCAACTCTAGCCAAGTCGTATCTTCTTGGTTCAAAGAAAAGGTTTTTAAGACTTTGCTTAACTGCCTCTTCGGTTGGGATTTCACCCGGACGTAAACGACGATATAATTCGATTAAACCTTCGCTTTCCGATTTAGAAGTGTCTTTAGCAGCGGTATCAACTATCATTTGGTTGCCGTCGAAAAGTTCAGCAAGCGCTTGGTCACTACCAAATCCCAACGCTCTTAAAAGAACGGTTGCGGTAAGTTTTCTCGTACGGTCAACGTGTACCCAAAGTAAACCTTGAGAATCTTGTTCAAACTCTAACCAAGCACCCCTTGATGGAATAACGGTAGTGGCGAAAATCTTTTTACCAGATTTATCTACTTGGTCTGCGTTGTAAACGCCAGGCGACCTAACTAATTGCGAAACGATAACACGCTCTGCACCATTGATGATGAAAGCGCCGTTTTCGGTCATAAGTGGGAAGTCACCCATAAAAACTTCAGATTCGACAACTTCGTCGGTAATCTTGTTAACCAACCTAACTTTTACCTTGAGTGGTAGAGCGTAGGTCACGTCTCTTTCCCTACATTCCTTTTCGTCGTACTTTGGAGTACCGGTTAAGGTGTAATCTAAAAAGTACAATTCAAAACGGTCTGAATAGTCGGTGATTGGAGAGAAGTCTTCTAAAACTTCGCCAATCCCTTCACGGATGAAGGCATCGTAGGAGTCCTTTTGTATCTTGACAAGGTATGGAATATCGATTGCTTCTTTAATTTTGCTAAACGTTTTTCTCTTAACCTTGCCACATTCAATTTCGGATAATACTCGCGTCATTAAAACACACTCCTTAAATTATTTTTTCTCTGTTTAACTTGCACGCCCCACTTTTTTTACTAAATCTTTGCCGATTTTTCGAGGTAAAATTATTATATAATTTATATAAAAATTGTGCCGTGCAAAAATTATGATAAAATTTCGACGTTTTTTGACCTTTTTTGTGCTATTTTTGCCCATTTTTTTGGGGCTTTTTTCTAAAAAAGGCGATAAAAATCGATATTAACCTATCATAATGCATTTTATTATATTACGCTCATTTGTCAAGATTGTCAAGCGATTTATTAAAATTTTTAAAATTATTTTTTTTAGTTGCTTTTTAGCGCATAAATTGTTAAAATGTTTAGGGAAGATTTTTTATGAGAATTGATAAATACTTAAACGTTTCTAGAATACTAAAAAGGCGCACCCTAGCAAACCAAGCGGCTAGTTCTGGGCGAATTACCGTTAACGGCAGACAAGTTAAGCCTTCTTATCAAGTTAAGATTGGCGACGTGGTGGAAGTGCATTTTAATAGTGGCACGCTTAAATTTAAAATTCTAGATATAAAGCAAACGGTAAAAAAAGAACAAGCAGAATCTCTCTACGAGATTTTGGGGGAATAAAATGAAAGTTTCTCTATTACTTGCCTGCGGTGGCAAAGGCGTTCGTGCAGGGCTATCTAAAAACAAACTATTATATAAAGTGGACGGGGCTACCATACTCGAAAAAACTCTATCTGCCTTTTATTCTTCGGGGCTAATTGACGAGTACGTAGTAGTCGTTTCTAAAGAAGACTTTTCTTTGGTTAGAAAACTTCTTCCTAAGG
>JAZOOV010000042.1:0-2984 GCA_045655215.1 Christensenellaceae bacterium
AATATTTAAAGAGTATTATTTTACTATTAAGAGGTGAAAAATGAAAGTTATTTGCGACGGTCTTGATTTATCAGACGGTGTGTTAAAGGTTAGCAAAGCCTTATCTATAAAAAGTCCTAATCCTGTTTTAGAAGGTATTAAACTAGTTGCAAAGGGCGATACTTTAACCCTAACTGCTACCGATAACGAACTAACCATTGAAAAAACTATTAAAGCAGACGTCTTGATGGAAGGTGAAACGGTTGTAGTTGGTAAATACTTCGTTGATTTTACCAAAAAATTAGAAAAAGAGCAAGTAGAATTATCACGCCTTTATGATGGACAACTTCAAATTAAATATTCGGATTCAGAAAGTGAACTTCAAGTTTTTAGCGCAGAAAGTTTTCCACTTATTAAAAAGGAAGACCAAGAAAATTTCTTTGAAATTTCTAGAAACGAATTTAAGGATTTAGTAGAGAGAATTACTCTCGCTTGTTCAACCGATTATAGTAGACCAATCTTAAAGGGCTGTCTATTTGAAATTAAAGATAACCTTTTAACTAGTGTTGCCTTAGATGGCTTTAGAATGAGCGTTTGTAGAAAATTAGTTAAATCAAGCGGTGATTTTTCTGCTATTATCCCTGCAAGAACTCTAAATGAAATTGTTAGACTTTTAGAAAAAGAAGATTCTATTAAGGTTTATATTCAAAAAAATACTCTTTTAGTTGAGTTTGAAAATACTATAGTTTATTCTAGACTAATCGAAGGGGAATTTGTAAAATATTCGCACATTTTACCAAATAGTTTTGAAAACGTGGTGACCGTTAGAAAGGACGATTTAGTTGCTAGTATTGAGCGTGCGTCTATCGTTGCTAAAAACGATAAGTATAACGTTGTTAAGTTCGATATAAAAGAAGAGCAAATGAACGTTATTGCTAAATCGGAAGTTGGCTGTGTTAACGAATCTATTAACGTTAACTTAACCGGAAAAGATATTTTCATTGCGTTTAACGGCAAGTATATTCTCGACTATCTAAAGATTATTGAAGATGAATTTATTAAAATTAACCTAAATTCACCTATCGACCCTTGTATAATTTCTTCAATAAATAGCGAAGAATTTATATATTTAATACTTCCTGTTAGGATAAATGCTTAATTTCCTTTTAATTTAATTGACAAAACTTCAAATTATCTATAAAATAGATAAAGAAATTTAATAAAATACAAGCAAAACGCTTAGGAGAAATAAAATGAAACAAACTTATCAACCAAAAAAGAGACAAAGAAGCAAAGTTCACGGATTTAGAGCAAGAATGAAAACTCGTTCTGGTAAGAACGTTTTAAGACGTAGAAGAAACAAAGGTCGTCATAAGATTTCGGCTTAGTTAAAATGACAAAAACCTTACCTGATAGGTTAAAAAGAGAAAAAGATTTCAATCTCGTTTTTAAAAACGGTAAAAGATTGTATTCCGATAGTCTTACTTTGCTTTACTACCCTGCTAATCAAATTAAGGTTGGCTTCGTAGTAAGCAAAAAACACGGAATTAGTGTCAAAAGAAATAAAATAAAAAGGCTTTTAAGGGAATCTTTTAGAAGTTTTGTGCCTAAAATACACAAAAACTTCTTTTTTGTTTTATTACCAAAGATTAGTGAGAACTATTCTTTTGATAAATTTAGCAAAGATTTAGGTTATTTACTTAAAAAAGGCGATTTTTTAGATGCTTAAGTTTATTAGCATAAAACTAATTAGGTTTTATCAAAAACGTATTTCAATAAAAAATTGTAGATTTATTCCAAGTTGCTCTCAGTATACGCTTGAGGCAATCTTAAAACACGGTTTTTTTAAGGGAGTTTTACTCGGCGCTTGGAGAATTTTAAGATGTAATCCTTTTTCTAAAGGGGGATTTGACAAAGTTCCCGATAAAAAAAGTCTTTTAAAGTGGGTATATTAATTTATGAATATTATAAATTTTGCGCAACCTTTTACGGATAGTTTTTTAGTAGATATTATGATTTGGCTGGTAGAAACCTTCGGTTCTATCGCCATGGGTATCGTTCTATTTACCGTAATTCTTAAACTTCTAACCTTGCCTTTTGACTTTATGTCTAGATTTTCTATGAGAAAGAATTCTCTTCTTATGGAACAAATGAGGCCGGATTTAGAAAAACTTCAAAAACAATACGCTAACAATAAAGAATTATATAACCAAAAAATGATGGCTCTTTATAAAAAGAACGGCTACTCTATGTGGGGTTCTTGTTTGCCTACCATTTTAACCTTGGTTATCTTTATCGTTGCTATTAATGGTTTTAACGCTTACTCTCAATACCAAAACAAAGTTAACTTCTACGAAATGAGTAGAGCGTATAACAGCGTTATTTACGACGGATTTGAATTAGACAACGAGTATATTTCTAAAGACGCTAATGGAAATTTAGTTATTTTAGATAGCAAACTTTATCCTTTAGTTAAAGATGGAGTGGCAGAAACTTCTAATCATAATATACTAGTTAACTATAAGCACAACGATAATGGTGTTATTGTTTCTACTGAAAACGGATATACTAAAGTTATTTTAACCTTTAATAACGACTTAAGTAGCATAGTTTCAACCGAATATAAAGTTGACGTAGAAAAGTTATTTAGTGAAAAATCGTTTGAATATAATAATGATAAGATTTTTGCAGGTTTTGAACTTGATAGCACTTATATCTATAGAGATAATGCTAATAAAAAGTTAGTATTTAATAATTTAGAACTCTATAACAGCGCAAAAACTGAAGGACAAGCAGAAATAGTTGCAGGCGATCATAAAATTAACGTTTCTATCGTCGGCAGAACTATGACCGTTTATACAGAAAACGGCTACGTTCGTTATCAAGTAGATTTTATTTTAGATAACGGAGTTCCAACCTTTTCTAATAACTTAAAGTATTCGGTTATTGAAAAGCAACTATTTAATGATGTTGCTCTAGAAAAAGAAAGTAGTGATGTCTTCTTT
>JAZOOV010000043.1:0-3945 GCA_045655215.1 Christensenellaceae bacterium
GCGAAACGCTAGCAATTTTCGGCATTTTCGACTGCTTGAAAGAAGATAGCAAACAAGCATTAGAAGAGTTAAATTCAATGAGCATTGACTCTTATATGATTACAGGAGATAATGAAGAATCTGCAAAAAAGACATATGAAAATTTATGCTTAAAAGGATATTTTTCTCAAGTGTTGCCGGGGCAAAAAGCGCAGATTATTTTAGATAATAAAGGTGATACTTTAACGGCTTTCGTCGGTGACGGGATAAACGATAGCCCTGCGTTAAAAACGGCAGACGTCGGTATTGCTATGGGTACGGGCACGGATATTGCGATAGAGAGTGCAGACGTAGTTTTAGTTAACGGCAAGCCGTCTTCAATAGTCGACGCTATTAAAATTAGTAGAAAAGCTAACAGCATTATAAAGGGCAATTTATTTTGGGCTTTTATTTACAACTTGCTTGCAATTCCAATAGCAAGTGGCGTACTTTCTTTTGCTAGCATTTCCTTAACGCCAACAATTGCTTCAGTTTGTATGTGTTTATCTTCCTTGTTTGTCGTTCAAAATGCGCTTAGGATTAGAAATTATAAAAAATTTGATTATAAAAAAGGAGAGATTATGAAATTAAAGATAGAAGGCATGATGTGTAATCATTGTGCGGGAAGAGTGAAAGAAATTTTATCTTCAATTGATGGAGTTAAGAGTGTAGAAATTCTATTAAAGAAAAAACTTGCAGTAGTTGAAGGGGAGTTTGATATTTAAGTTGCAAAAAAACTTATCGACGAGCCAGGATATAAGTTTATTGGCGTAAAATAGGATACACTTCCCAGAATTAACGCGTCCTTGAATAAAATTTTAAAATGCTAAAAAAATAAGTATTATAAAATTTTGCTTAGAGGGCGTTTTTATTTTATAAAAAAGTAAAAAAATTGTGTTTACTGCTTGAAAAAAAACACAATATATAGTAAAATAGATAGGTAGGTTAACCTTTTAAGGTTTTTGGAGGCACAATGGCTAAAACTAATTACAATGCAGAAGACATTAAAATTATAGAAGGGCTTGACGCTGTTAGACTTCGTCCCGGTATGTATATTGGAACGACGAGTGTTAAAGGTCTTCATCATATATTGTGGGAAATAGTAGATAACGCCGTAGACGAAGCGTCTAACGGCTTTGCTAATAGAGTAGAAGTTAAACTTTATAAAGACGGCTCTGCTTCAGTTGAAGATAACGGACGTGGTATTCCAACCGATATTCACTCTAAAGCAGGGGTTTCTGGTGTACAAGTAGTATTTACTCAACTTCACGCAGGTGGTAAATTCGACTCGGATAACTATAATTTTTCGGGTGGACTTCACGGAGTTGGCGCGTCTGTCACCAACGCTCTTTCCGAGTGGCTTAAGGTTGAAGTTTATAAAAATACAGTTTACTCTATGGAGTTCCATAGTTATTTTGACGAAAAGAGTGGAAAAATTAAATCGGGTGTTCCCGTAGCGCCACTTAAAGACACTAAGGTAAAAACTAAGAAAAAAGGCACTTTCGTTAGGTTTTTACCCGATAAAAGAGTTTTTGAAACAACTCATTTTTCAGTTGAAACTATCCTTAAAAGATTAAGAGAAATTGCCTTCTTAAATAAGGGATTAGAGATTGATTTTTACGACGAAAATACAGATTTTCACAGGGTTTATAAATACGAAGGGGGTTTAATTAACTTTGTTAAATACTTAAACGAAGGTAAGACCACCCTTTACGACGAGCCACTTTATGCTTGTGCTGAAAAGGACGGAATTATGGTTGAATTTGCCGTTCAACATACCGACGCCTACGTTGAAAGTATCTATTCGTACGTTAACAATATTCCAACGGGCGAAGGTGGTATGCATGAAACGGGTTTCCGTTCGGGTGTCACAAGGGTATTAAACGACTTTGCGAGAAATAAAAATATTCTAAAAGATAAAGACGAAAACTTGCTTGGAGACGACTTTAAGGAAGGTTTGACGGCTATTTTGTCTATCAAAATGAAAAACGTTCAGTTTGAGGGTCAAACAAAAACTAAACTCGGCAACCCCGAGGCAAGACCTGCCGTTGAGTACGTGACGGTTAACGAACTTTCGGCATTGATGAACAATAAAAAATTGGTCAAAATTTTTGAGACCATAATAAACAAAGCCCTAAATGCTGCTAAGGTTAGATTGGCTGCAAAAAAGGCTAAGGAAATTGCAAGGGCATCTAAGAGTATAGAATCTCAAAACCTAGTAGGTAAATTAGCCGCTTGTTCGGGCAGAAAAGCCGAACTAAACGAACTATTTATAGTTGAGGGTGATTCTGCAGGTGGTAGTGCTAAGCAGGCTAGAATGCGTCAATTTCAGGCTATTTTACCACTCCGTGGTAAGCCTTTGAACGTTGAGAAGAAAAAGCTCGATCATATCTTGCAAAACACTGAAATTAGAACTATAATAAGCGCTTTGGGAACGGGTATAGCATCGGAATTTGATTTGTCGGGCTTAAAGTTTCATAAAGTAATAATTTTATCAGATGCCGACCAAGACGGAGCGCACATAAAAGCAATACTCTTGACTTTCTTCTTTAGGTATATGCGTGAACTCATAAATGCAGGGCACGTTTATATGGGTATTCCACCACTTTATAAAGTGTATAAAGGCAACGTAGAAGAATACGCATACGACGATAAAGAATTAAAAGAAAAGATAGAAAAAGTTGGTAAAGGCTATCAAATTCAAAGATATAAAGGTCTTGGTGAAATGGATCCAGGACAACTTTGGGAAACCACTATGAATCCAAAGACGAGAACGCTTATGCAAGTGACCATTGACGACGCTGCCGAGGCAGATAGACTGATAACCGTGTTGATGGGAGATGAAGTTAGCGAGAGAAAGAAATATATATTTGAACACGCAGACTTTAATAAAGAAGACGCGTTTGCAAAAATTAAAAGGTAGAGGGAAGTATGGAAAAGGAAAACAACGTAATCGTAAGTTCAATTGACGAAGTTCTAAAAAATTCTATGATTCCCTATGCGGAAAACGTTATTCTTGATAGAGCGCTTCCTAGGGTGGAGGACGGGTTAAAACCTGTTCAAAGAAGAATTTTATACGCAATGCACGAAATGGGACTAACGCCCGATAAACCACACAAAAAATGTGCAAAAATCGTCGGCGAAGTTTTAGGCAAATATCACCCACACGGCGATAGTTCAGTGTACGGTGCACTAGTTCACTTAGCGCAAGACTTTAATATGAGAACTACGCTTGTCGACGGACACGGAAACTTCGGTACGGTAGACGGGGACTCTGCGGCTGCATATAGGTATACTGAGGCGAGATTAAATTCGCTTGCCTTAGAATTACTTAGAGATATCGATAAAGATACGGTTAACTTTAACCTTAACTTTGACGATACTTGTATGGAGCCGGAAACTCTTCCCGGAAGATATCCAAACCTTCTTGTTAATGGGGCAACGGGTATTGCAGTAGGTCTAGCAACTAATATTCCAACGCATAACTTAGGGGAAGTTGTTAACGGCACTATCGCATATATTGACAACCCAAAGATTTCATTAAAAGAAATGATGAAATATATACCAGCGCCTGATTTTCCAACGGGTGGACATATTATTGCAGGCGAAGAACTTGTCGAGGCTTATAAAACGGGTAGGGGCAAGATAAAAATCAAAGCTAGAGTCACCATTGAAAAAGATACGGGTGATAAGCAAAATTTAGTTATCTCAGAGTTGCCATACCAAGTAAATAAAGCCGAACTTCTAATGAAAATATCCAACTTAAAAGATGAAAAGAAGGATATTTTAGGTGGAATTGCAGACGTTGTCGACGAGTCGGCTAGAAACGGAATGAGAGCCGTTATCAAACTAAGAAAGGACGCAGACGCAAATAAAATTTTGAAATATTTATATAAAACGACGGCTTTGGTGAGTTCGTTTGGTATA
>JAZOOV010000044.1:0-3408 GCA_045655215.1 Christensenellaceae bacterium
CGACGTTCAAGACCATCAAATTTATTACGACGGTGTAAGAAACTACGAACAAGCGGCAGGTGTTCATGCTAACACTGTATATTATAGAACTTATCGTGCTGGTCAAGAGAAAAAGTATTCTAATAGTATTGGTATTTACTCAAAATTTGGTGATTATACTACTGGTGCGGGCTTCCACAACACTTCGGAATTTGCATCTCCAACACATCCTAACGTAAATCCAAAATGGTTCTCTAACCAAGGCGATCAACTTTGCTATACCACTCGTGGTGACGAACAAGCGTATAACGATTTAGTCGATCATATGGCAAGAAAAGTTGTTGACTCTATGATTAACATGTACCCAAATGAGAAATATCCACTTGCTAATTACTTTACCATTACTCAAGAAGATAATACAGCTTTCTGTACTTGTGAGTGGTGCTTAGAAGATAAAGAAGCAAATGGTGGTTCAATTTCTGGTGCGTTCGTTAAACTTGCTAATGCCGTGACTGATAAACTTTATGAATGGATGGCAGATCCAACTCAAGAAATTTCTAAAGATGCATATAGAAGAGACGATCTAAAGTGCGTTATCTTCGTTTATACTACTGCTGGTTTAACACCTCCAACTTATTGGGATGAAGAATCTCAAAGTTATAAAATGTATAACGAAGACCATAGACCAAATGAACACGTTGTTTGTTGGGTAGTTCCAGAATTTGAATGGCCATATGATATTTATGATCCTGTAAACGATGCAATGAGACAGAAATTGGATGCTTGGTCAGACGTATGTAAAGATAGAGAAACTTGGTATTGGTACAATACTTACTATTTCACTGCTGACGAACACTATCAAAATAATATTGGTTTTATAGATTCTAACTCATATCAATTTATGATGAGCATGAATTGTCACCAAAGATATAACTCAATGTCAGCTTATTCTTCAGATAACTATGCTTGGCGTCAACCAACTGCATACTTAATGAGAGAACTTGAATGGGATTGCACGCAAGACTCTAAAGTATTATTAGATAACTACTTTAATGCAATGTACGAAGAAGTTGCAGATGACATGTACGAAATTTTCTATATGTTTATTAATCAACGTACTTTACTTGAACAAGATCTATCTTGGATTGGTAATAAGAATGGTGGTACTGCAAACGAAGCTAAATACTATTCTTATTCAGGTTTCTTGAAACCACTTATTGAGAAGTTTAGAGCAGTTCTTGCAAAGGTTGACTTAATCTATGCAAGCGACAAGGCTCACGCTGAACTCATTAAGTCAAGAGTATGTATGGAAATGGTTAACCCATTAATCGTCACTTTACAACTTCACGGTCAACGTGCTCAAACGGCTCCGTTTAGCGCTGACGTTCGTGAAGGCTACAAGGCTGAACTTAGAAATATGTGTCAAAAATATTTCCCAGAAGTAAAATGTGGTTCTGGTAGAATTATTGATTACATTGATAGTTTGAACTAATTTGTGTTGATTAATACTTTAATAAGTATTAGATATAGGAGAAAAAACAATGAAAATGAAGAAACATTTAACATTAGTTTTATCGCTCATATTAATCGTGTGCATGGCTATGTTTTTTGTTGCTTGTGGTGATGACCCTGATGATGGTGGAAAAAATCCACCACCATCACCATCAAATCCTACGGTGACTTTAAATAGAAAAAACCTTACCATGATATTGGGTGATGAGACGCTTCTTTCAGCGGTTATAACCAATGGTCAAGACGATTATTCTTTGACTTGGGCAACCTCAGATGCTTCAGTAGTTTCTGTTGAAGACGGAAATCTAGAAGCATTAAAACAAGGTAATGCTCAAATTACCGCTACTTATAGTAATGGAACTAACACCTATACTGATTCAGCGCAAATTGCTGTCACTTTAGGTGATAATATCCCTGTTTTATTTATCGAAAATAAAACTTCAAACGATTGGAATTTTGTCACTGGTTCTGAATTTGAATTAGTACCTTTCGTGCAATTTAACAACAAAAAGTTCTACGACGTTTCGCTTGCTATTACTTCTAGTGATACCAACGTTATCGGGGTAGAGGGCAACAAATTGTTGGTGCTCGCCCAAGGTACTGCAAAACTTGAAATAGTTGCTACTTGGCGTGGTGTGACTTTTGATGGTAGAAACTCACTTAAACTTCCTGAAGTTGACGTTAGTGTTGTAAATGATATTCAAATGTCACTAAACGGCGATACTGTTAAAGACATTCAATTATATACTAGAGACGAATTCTATGGTGTAGAATACGCTACGTCAACTGCTTTTGAACTTGCAGTTAAAGAAAACGGAGTTCTTTCTAATCTACCTGTTGACATACAAATTGCCGACGAAAAAGTTGCTAAGTATGAAGATGGTGTATTAAGTAAAGTTGGTTTTGGTGAAACTATTGCTACTTTAACTTGGACTTCTTCAAATAATGTATATCAAAGAACTATTAAGATTTACGTTGATCGTCCTATAGTTAAATACGACCAAGTAATTGAAAACTTCTCTGCTGCAGATGGCGCTGCTATGGCAAACCTCAATGGTTCATTTAAGGAAACTACTCTTTCTTCCTTAGTTTACGGCACGAATTCAGCAGTTTTAGTAGATGCATCTCAAAGATATATTGATGTATTTAGTGGATTTGAAGTTGTTGCTCCTCTAGTAGTTGAAGATAACCTTGTTAAAGGTGTTTACACTCACCACGAAGGTTTCTACGACGTTGAGTTAACTATCGGTACTGCTACCGAACAATATATTGTTGACGTTAAGGCTGCAACCAAACTATTCGCTCAATCAAATATTAACGAGTGGAAAGATACCTTTGCTGTTGCTAATTCACTTAACTTTGCTGATAAATATCGCTACGGCTACTTCGCGTTATTAGAAGACGTTTCAGGTATTTCTATTGGTTCATCAAACTCTACTTGTTTCGCAGGTACTTTTGATGGTCGTGGACACGTATTTAGTGATATTGAAATAGTTGGTGCTTACGGATTATTCTCTAATATTAACGATAATAGAGAAACCACAAAATTACACAAATTAACTGGTACTACGTTTAAGAACGTTGCATTTACCGACGTCACTTTTGCAAGCAACTCAGGAAACTATTTGATTGCAGAGGCTATGGCATCTAACTCAGGAAACCCTGTGACCGTTGATAACGTTTACGTTCAAATCAACGAACAAGCAACTTTCGTTAGAAATACTGCATCTTTGACTAGATACTGCTATTACAACAAATTTAATAACGTAATCGTTGAATATCCACTTGCTGACACTTTCATTATTCCTGATATTCAAAACGATCTTACTAATTTTAAGACTAATTATGAAGGTCACGGTTCATTATTCTCACGTCACTTTACTGAGAAAGATGGAAGTACTTATAACGGAAAAAATG
>JAZOOV010000045.1:0-3681 GCA_045655215.1 Christensenellaceae bacterium
CAATTCGGCTGGTCGTGCTTGGTGGGGAGAACGCAAAGAAGGAAGTAGTGATTTATACCCAATAACCGATGAGTCTTTGATTGAAATGTTTCTTGATGCATTCGGGATAACTCCGTTTACAGAAGAAGAAACGGGAACGTCGATTATTATTCCTTATTTGGATGAAGAGCTTTTAATGGCGGAAGCAAAGACTGGGTTTAAAGTGTCGGAAGAAATGCTTAACAGATGCTCTTTCTTAAATTCTATTTCTTCATATTTGCGTTATGCTATACAAAAGTGGTATGCTCCGATAAATAATAATTTTGAGTTAAGAAATTTTGGGAGAAAGTTCCTAAACGCATACGTTAACGGCGACTTGGTTGGAAAGGATGAAATGTATCCTGTATTCAAACTTGTCCAAGAATTATATTCAACTGCATATGCGAATTTTGCTGGTAAGAATTATCAGCCTAAATATCCAATTGTATGCAAAGAAAGTCTTGCCAACTATAAGAAACACACTTATAAATGTGGCTATATTGCATTTTCAAAACTTAAATTAGAAGATTTGCAAGGGGATGAAAATCTTTTACGTCCAAACGTTTATATGAATTTGTTTGAGGAAGAATATAATGGGATGATTTCATTGTACACAAGAGACCTTGGAATGATTCTAAATTACGAGGAAAATTGGATTAACGTAAAAGAATTTTCACTTGCGCCGGAAGAACTTCTTATTACTTTATTTATCCCGGATACAACGGCAGATATTACTATAGGTGGAGAAACAATTTATCTTGGGGAATATTTAAGACAAAGGGAAGAAGCCGACCATATGAAATGGGATGATGACCCTGCAAAGATGAAAGTTAAATGTGTAAAGCAGATAAAAAATTCCGTGGACACGTCTGTTAGAAAGCATTTTAATCCTGAGCAATTTGAACAACACGGCGAATCTGACATGAGCGAGTTTGCGGGAGTGTTGGGTGAAAAGTTATTCCCGCTTAATAAAAAGGCGAAGTCTAAAGGAAGCAGTGGCGGCTCTGGTTCTGGCGGCGGGGTTTCTAGAAGTGAAAAAAGATTTAACTTCTTTACAAAAGGGATAAGCATCACTTCTGAAGGGCGTATAAAAGTTTTATATGAATTAGAACTTAAAGAAAACGCAATGGTTGCCATAAAGACTAAAGTTTCTTCCGACGTTGCTATTGATGCGGAAAAATGGAAGGAAAAAATAGGAACTGCGTATCCTTTAAGAGTTATAAATTTTGTTATTTCCACAAAAGAAAACGATGAGGAAGTTGTTGTTAGTGAAGAGAATAAAGAAGTTGTGCTTACAGGTGCAAAAAATAAAATTAGCGGGACCTTTGAGATTGAAGCATCGGATAAAAAGCTTGCTTTTGTAATTGACTGTGAAGAGAAAAAAGAGGAGGATAACTAATGAAAGAATTATATTTTTATCCTACTTTGAATGAAACTATCGCAAAAGATTTTGGGATTGAAGTTGAAGATTTTATTTTTAGTTATAATGATATGACGTTAAAAGTAGACGAAGCGGGGGTTTTGCGTAATCCTGCAGAGAAAACTTGGCTTGTTCAAAATAACGGTATGACAATGCGAACGTCTATAAAATTGAAGTCGCCCGAAAAACTATACGGAAAGAATGGCGTCGTATGTAGCGGTGCAAAAATAGGCTTTTATGCAATTTGGTCAAATCCTAGCACTATGCAATCAGATAGTAGACTTTTGGAGTCTATTGATGGGGTGAATTTTGAACTTAGTCAATATTTTGCTCCCGAAATGGTTAAAGGAACTCTTAACGTTGCAATACATGCTTTTGTTGAATCTCCTGCTGAAATCGTATCAACGGAAGAAAGTTTTTTAATGAACGATAGAGGAGTATCTATTGGCGTTATCGCAAGTAAAAGCGTATTGCTTAACGACGACCACTTGTCTTTCCCGATTATTAAAGTTAAGGATGATAATAAGCCGCTTTGGTGGGTTACTTTGGATTGGGAAGACCCTAAAGTTGAAAGATTTGATAACTGTGTTACGGTTTTTCTTAATAAGAAGTTTAAAACCTATCCTAAGTCAGGAAAAGACGCCGAATTTTTATGCACTATATTAGCGTCGGTATATTTTTTAATCATTAAGAAATTAAGAATAAACGACGACGAGATAATGCGTAGTATATTTAATGGCTCCGACGAGTTTGAAGAGTTTAGTGTTTGTGACGTTATGAGCCACTTTTGTGGGATGTTACAATATTTGGATTTCGACGGAATGAAGAAGTTAAACGATGAGAAACTAATGGCCGAACTTCAAAGAGAGATTAACGCAATGTGCGGAGGGGCTTTGCAATGATTTGGAAAAGAATGAATAATACTGAAGCCAAAAAGATTGTTGAAGGTATTGAAAAGAATAGCGAAGAAGCTTTTAATACGTTGCTTGAAGGATGGAAAGAAGGTAAATTTTCGGACGAAGTAGACGCCGAATATCGCGTAATTAGAGATAAAATTTTCGACGAATATTCTAAGTGTAAAAATAAAGGCGGCTATGAAATTGATTTAAGAGTCGGTTTGGCATTGTATGAATTATTGCTTAAAGACGAGTATAAATTAAATCCTATATATGCAAACGATGATGATATTTGGAGATATTTATCGGTGCGTGTATTTTTAGATATTACGTATTTAAGAGAACCGTCGAACGATAGATTTGGCGTTTATTTTAGCCACGACAGAGTGTATAAGCATACTAAGCGTATTTGGATAAAGCAACTTTGGTGGTGGATACACTTAGGTTGGCAAGGTGACGTTGAAAGCACGTATGAAGTGTTAAAAAAATATGGGTCCGGGCGAATAAGTCAAGTTTTAGAAAGAGCTGGTAAGGGCTACAGAGTAGAAGTTACCAGAAAGCTTCTTAAAAAGATGGCGGAAAGATGCCCACAAAGTAAAGTCTCACAAGATGACTTTAGGGCGCTTATGATGTTATATTACGCCAAAATGTTCGTTGTTGAACCTACTTTAGTGGAAGGCGGGATTGATTCGTTTTTAGATAAAATATTAGACGAAAAATTGCCTAGAGGTAACGTGGATGGAACTATTTGAAGAGATTAAATCTAACTGGAAATTAGATATTTATAATAAAATGCAGCAAATAGAATCGTTAAAAGATTCATATCCAGCTTGGACGATTAAAACGTTTGAAGGTTATGGTGTTGCTATTCTTTACGATGGGGACGACGTTAGAGAGGATTTTTCTAACGCGGCGATTTATTGTGAGCAAATCGGTATAAACGGAGAAAATCATAAAGTTCTCGTATTATCTTCAAAGAGTTCTTCTATGGATTCCGCTTTTACTAATTTATGTTTCGACTTCGTTAATCCCGGAGACAACGGAGAATACAGAAAAGCGTTACTTGCTTCTCCAGTAAAATGGTGGGCTTCGTGGAAAGAATTGTTGGGTAATAAGTCTATAGACGAAAGAGTGTACGACGTAATAGGAGAGCTTGCCGTTTTAAGATATTATGCTCAAAAAGGCTTAAATCCTAAGTGGAATGGTCCAAATCAGTCGTCTTACGATATAGAACTTGACGATTCATTTGTGGAAGTAAAGTCAAGTATTAATAGAACGAAAAAAGAAATTACGATTAGTAGCATATATCAATTATCAAACTTGAATAAAAAGTTGTATTTGACTTTT
>JAZOOV010000046.1:0-5223 GCA_045655215.1 Christensenellaceae bacterium
ATTTACGGCTAGTGAGTGAATTTGGAGAAAAGAAAGCGTCTTACTACGATTCAACCTTTAGTGGAGAATACAAACGCTTAAAGATGCAAGGCGAGGCAATGCGACCTAGCGATATGAAAGGTGTTGACTACGTAAAAGAGCAACTAAAAGACAAAGAAACCGTCTATATACTAGACGCAGGTTGTGGGTACGGCGTAGTGGGGAGAGATCGCTTTGCCGATTTTTCAAACAAGGTTATAATCGGTATAGATATTTCAGAGGTCGTGCTAGAAAAAGCGCGTGAACTTAACGACGACGAAAATGCTCACTATGAAAAAGTGGACTTATTATCAAACAATTTTGATGAAGAAATTGAAATGATAATGGACAAATACAAAATAAAAAAATTCGACGTTGTGTTCGGGGCATACGTGTTGCAACATATAAAAGATCCACTTAAAGCCTTGAGAAACTTAAGAGCGTGTTTAAGTGAAGACGGATACGTAATTTTCCGTCAGTCTGACGAGGGTACGTATATTGCTTATGGAGACGATGGCTTGGTTAGAAAAATTTGTGAAAGATACTTAAATGCGCCGGGTATTGACGATAGATTTATAGGTAGAAAAATGTTTCACTATCTAGAATCTACAGGCTATAAAAATATTCGCGTATTTGGTACGTTTATAAATACTTCGCAAATGAGTTATGACGATCGTATGGCATTATATAAAATGCGTTTTTCACTTAGAACAATGTATTACCAAAAAGAACTTGCAAAAGATCCAAACAACGCCGTAGTAAAAAACGATTTAGATTGGATGAATTCGGCGCTAGATAAACTGCAAGAAGTATTTGGAAGTCCATCTTTTTGGTTTGGCGAAACAATGCTTGTTTCAGTTGCTAGAAAAACTGATATAAAATAATTTTTAGGAGAAAAGTATGATTAAAGACAATATAAATAATTGTGAGTTATATTTTGCTAATCACAAAAATTTTGAAAAGGCTTTTGCTTTTATAAAAAAGGCTGTAAAGGAAAATATGCCCGTAGGTAAATATGAAATTGACGGAAAGGAAGTTTACGCGTCCGTTCAAGAATACAATTCTAAACTAGACGTAGATGCTAAAAACGAAGGGCATAGAAATTATATAGACGTTCAATACGTAGTGTCGGGCAAAGAGATAATTGAAGTTTGCGACATAAACTCTATTCAAACAAAAACCGAGTATAACGCAGAAAAGGACGTGGAGTTTTATTTTAATGCAGAAAATCCAACAACTTGCGTTCTAGAACAAGGGGAATATGCAATATTATTTCCACACGATATACATAGACCAGGATTAGCAATAAACGGAAAGCAAGTTCCCGTAAAGAAAATAGTAGTAAAGGTAAGGAGATAAAATATGAGAAGTAGAGAAGAATTACTAAAGGCGATCGACGTAGCGTTAGAAGAAGACGATTGGTGCGATATAGAAGATATCGTATTGGAAACACTTCACCATTATCCAGATTTTGCAGATGAAGAATATGAATCGTGGAATGGAAACGTAATAAAAGAGATATGCCAAGAAGTTGGAGATAAAGTGTACGAAAAATGGGGAGTTAGAGAACTTAAAAACATTAGACTAACCGTTGAGTGCGAAATGGGGGAATATGCTGCAAGATTTTTAGATATATTCTGGAGTAGGTATCTAGGCATTAAATTTTAATAAAAATCGATATAAGAAAGGATAATATAAATGATAGAACTAATAAACGCGTCGCCCGAAAGTCAAGGGCTTTCATCAAAGTACGTGACCGAGTTTTTGCAGGAGATTAAAGAGCAAAAATTTGACTTACATGCCTTCATAATAATAAAGGGAGATAAGGTGCTAGCCGAGGGGTATAGTGAGCCATTTAATAAGGATTATCACCACAGAGTATATTCTTCTAGTAAGACTTATAGTGCAATAGCAATAGGAAAACTAATTGGCGAAGGAAAGGCAAAACTCACCGACAAACTGATAGATTTTTTCCCTGAATATAAAAAAGATTGCCATCCTACGATTGCCGAAACTACACTTGAAGATGCTCTAACAATGCAAGTTTCGTTGGCTAGCGTATCTTATGCAGACGTAAACGTTAAGTTTGCCGGCAATACAAATTATACGTATAAGCCAAGTGGATGGGCAAAATCATTTTTCGTTGGAACTAAGGGAAATCTTCCTAACGGAATGAAATTTAGATATAACACGGCGGCAAGTTATCTGCTTAACGCAATCGTTTATAAGGTGACGGGGCTAAACTTTTTAGAATATTTAAGACCGGAATTTGACGAGATGGGTATTTCTAAAGAGATAGACTGCGTTCAATCGCCAGACGGAGTGAGTTGGGGTGGAAGTGGAGTTTTAACAACCCTTCGTGATTTTGCTAAAATGGGTAGATTACTACTCAATAAAGGTAAAATTAACGGCAAGCAACTAATTCCACAAGACTTTATGGAAAAAGCCGTTTCTAAACACACGGAAAACTGCATAAGTGGTCTTAGAATGAATAATAGTTGTGGCTACGGCTATCAAATTTGGGTAGAGCCATACGGATATGGGCTACACGGAATGAATAGCAATAGCGTGCATTGTTTCCCTGAAAAGGACGTAATTATAGCATATCAAGGCGGTGTAAACGACCAAGTTGCCAAGGTTTCGTTATATGATAAACTTCTTAGAATTTATAAGAATATTGAAAAAGAGTCAATCACAGAAAATCCTAGCGAATATTCTCAAATGCAAAAGGCGCTTGGGGAAATGAGTTTAGGAAGGGGATACGGCGAAAAGTATTCTAAAACCGAAGAGAAGATAAACGGCAAAAAATTCAAGTTGAAAGAAAACCCAATGGGTATAAATTGGGTAAAAGTTTGCTTTGACAAGGACGGCGGTAAGTTTATTTACGAAAATGAACGTGGCGTAAAGGAATTTTTATTCGGTAGAGAAGAGTACGTTAAGTTTGAACTTCCCGAAATTTATAGTGGCATAAAACTTGGCGAGATGATGGACAGGGGCTACGATAGTATGGGACTTGGCAGTTGGGTTATGGAAGACTGTCTATTCTTAAAGATTAACGTAGTTGATATGTATATCGGGCACGTAAATATGGTGCTTAGATTTAAGGGCGACGTTCTCGTTTTAGAAATGGACAATAATACGGAGTTTTTCTTGTACGAATACTTTGGTACGGCAGTAGGGGAAATGGAATAAAATGATTAATTTAAAAGATTTTTTAGTAAAGGATAGTAAGTACGATACTTCGGCTTTCCAACAAGCAATTGACTTAGGTTCAAAACGGGGTGGCGAAACGGTTTTCGTTCCGTTTGGAACGTATACTCTATCAAGCGTAATACTTAAAGATAATACAAATATAGTTTTTGAAGACGGGGTAATGATTCACTCTGCGGAAAAAATTAGCGATTTTAATGCCGACGAGCCGTTAGATGAAGTTAGATATCAAGATCTTTCGCATAGTTCGTATACTTGCGCAATGTTTTACGCAGATAACGTTAAAAACGTAAGCATAAGAGGGCTTGCAACTATCGATATGCACTCTTTGTGGGACGACGATAATAAGCGTGCAAAAGACGGATATTATCGTGGAGTAAAGGTATTTGCTTTAAGGAAGGTTGAAGGCTTAAGACTTTATGATTTAAAGATAATGCACGCAACCGATATCGGTGTTTTAATGGGCGCTTGTAAGGACGTAATTATAAGTAGACTCTTTATAAATTCACATATTGACGGAATTAGTCCAGACGGATGCCAAGACGTAGTTATTTCCGATTGTATAATCAAAACGGGGGACGACGCGCTAGTACTTAAAACCTCGTATTTTGATAGGCAAAAACATAATTGTGAAAGGATAACTATTGCAAACTGCATATTGAGTAGTTTGGCAAACGCAATTAAGTTAGGTACTGAATCGTATGGCGATTTTAAGTATATAAACGTGACAAACTGCGTAGTAGTAAATACTTGGCACTCGGGTATTGCTATCGAAAGTGTGGACGGCGCTAATATTCAAGCAGTAAATATTTCTAATATAACTATGCAAAACGTTGCAAACCCACTATTTATCTATCTCGGCGAAAGATTGAGAGCCCCTAAGGGAACTAAAATCGGCAGTATTAGTGACGTTAATATTTCTAACGTTTACGCAGACGTTCATGGAGATAAGTATCCAATTATAAATAGTTGGTGTCCAACAAGTGGCGAGCCGTTTGACCTTCACTATTTTACTAATCCATCGCACACTAGCGTTATTATGAGTTGTGATAAGGATAATCCACTAAAAAATATAAGCCTAACTAACGTTAAGTTTAAGGTTTTAGGTGGGGGTAAAAAGGATATAGAAGTTAAATTCCCTACTAAAAACGAATACCCGGAAAGCACTAAATTTTCGTTGCCTTGCTACGGATTGTACGTGGAAAACGTCGATGGAATTAAGCTAGATAACGTTAAAATAGAGCCAATAAGTCCCGACGAAAGAGAAGAAATTATAGTAAAATAAAAAACACAAGAAAAAGGTGAGAAATTATGGAGTTCCTAAAAGGGAATTTTAATTTAACACAAAAGTGTAGCCCACTATACTTCGCAAAATGCGAAATATGGTGGGCTTTTCTTATCCACAAATAATCAAGTTAAATAAGTTATATTTTTAGCCTTGTGGCTAAAAGTGATATGCGAAACAAGTTTTGCGTTATATTGCGACTTTTAGTCGCAGTTATATTAAATAAATCCTTAACTCGCCGATAGGCGAATATAACTGCCGTAAGGCAATATCACTCGTCGTTAGACGAATATCACAAATCCGTTTACGGATTTATTTAGTTGCCGAATCCCTTGCAAGGACTCGGCTTTTTCTCACCTTTTTTTCTATTTATTTATTTCGTCGTATGCTTTTCTAACGGCTATAGCAAGTTGGTCTGCGCAAGAAGTGGATCTAAATCCACAAGTGTTGCCTTTTAGTTTTTCTTCGATTTCACTAACCGTATACCCGTCTAAAATTTTAGCAAGGGCTTTTAGGTTTCCGTTGCACCCACCCAAAAATTTAATGTTTTTAACTACTTCGCCGTCTAAATCGAAAGTAATTTCGCTAGAACAAACCGACTTTGTTTTATATTTATAATTCATTACTCGCATAATTTTAAGGGCGAACCCCCTTACCTCCTTCTAGAGTTAAATTTTTCTAAACTTTTATTTATTATAACACAGAATTTT
>JAZOOV010000047.1:0-2074 GCA_045655215.1 Christensenellaceae bacterium
CTTTGTTGTTGTAAACTGAAGTGAACCTCTTCTGCTTTTCCTTCAGCAGTGTATTTTCTACCGGTATCGATAACCTTTCCACCATTATATTTTCTGTCGTTGATTTCTTCTGCAGTTCCCATAACGGTAATGTTTAATTGACGTCTTCTTGCTCTAACTTGATCCCAGTCAACAAAGTATACGTGAGCAAATTCACCGCCGTCTAAAACGCCGTCTTTAATGGTCATAACTTCGCTTCTACCAAAGAATACTGATCTTAAGTGTCCGTCGGTGTTTAATGAAGTGTAGTCACCTGGTTCGTTAACGAATCTACCAAATTGGGTGTGAATTGGACCTGGGTGCATATATTCGTTGGTCTCTGAAAAATCAGGAACGAGTTTTTGCATAATCTTTAAAATATCGTGTTGTAGATATTCTAAATCGTATTTGTCTAAGTCGTGTGAACATTCTTGCACCATTACTGAGCAAGTAGTGTGGTGTGACGCAATGGTCACAGTTCCGTTTTTGATGCCACTTTCCTTAACGATTTCAATTACTTCTTTTGAAACGTCGTGAAAAGTTGGTCTCCAACCCTTTGATTGTAGTTCGAGTTCTTTTTGATAAACCTTGAATTCCATATTTTTTCTCCTTAAACATTATTTTCTTAGTATTTTATTTCTACACCGTTATCTATAATTTTCACGGCGTTAATTACTCTGTTTACGCTTTCTTTAGTTTGAATATACTCTTTTATCGTTGGGTATACGGGCTTAAATTCCTTAATAATCTTTCTTGCTCTCTCTGCCCCGTTCCCTAGTAAATCAAAGGTTAAAACTAGTTGACAAAGCGCTGAATCTAAACAACTATTTAGTGGTTTTTCAACTACGTAATCTTTGCCGTGAAGTTTTCCTTTCAATCCACCTACATAGCCGTGTACGGACGGAATTATCGTACTTACGTCCCCCATATCCGTACAAGAACCCTTCCAAACGTTATCTCTTCTATAACCCTCTTCACCTGCAACTACCTTAAACGCATCTTCTAGGGCATCTACTAAATTACTATCGTTATGAAGTGGCTCTGAGCCCGGAAGGTCGGTTATCTCTACCGTTGCACCCAGTGACGCAACTGCACAAATTATCGCCCTATTTATTCTCTCGTTAGCCTCTAAAAGAGCCCTTGAGTTTTCCGCTCTAACATAACTTTCTATAACTATTTTATCTGGAACTACGTTAACTGAACTTCCACCGCTTGTAATTATAGAGTGGAATCTAACTACGTCTTTTTCTCTAAAGGTTTCTCTTAGATAGTTAGTTGCGCTTATTGCAAGCGACGCTGCGTTTAACGCGTTAACTCCATCTTGTGGCGCTTCGCCTGCGTGTGACGCTTTGCCCGTTATAACCGTTTTCTTTCTTATATTTCCGTTGCTACCACCGTCGATATAAAACCTAATATCATCTCCTAAATTCATTAGGTGCATCATTACGGCAAGGTCTACTCCGTCAAAAAAGCCACGTTTTATCATTTCGGGTTTGCCCGAAGTAAAACTAATTACTCCTTTTTTGATGAGTTCATTTCTAAAACTAATCTCTACGCCCTCTTCGGCTGGAACTACTATAAATCTTATCTTTCCACACAATCCGTCTAAAGCGTTTTTCTCACTTACTACACTTGCAACGCCTAGAAGCGCGGCACATTGGATATTGTGCCCACATGCGTGAACTGCCCCCGTTTCTTTATTTGTTTCAGGGTGAGATTCGCAATAGAGAGCGTCTAGTTCTGCAAGCAAGGCTAAAGTTGGGCCTTCTCTCCCCGTGTCTAGTTCTGCCGAAAATCCGGTTATATCTTGATTTTCACGCAATTTATAGCCTAAAGAAATAAATTCCTTTTTCATAAATTCGTTGGACTTTATCTCTTTATAGCCTACTTCTGCGTTTTTCCAAAGATATCTCTCGGCTTTTTCTATCTTTTCGCTATATTTAATAAGTTTTTTTGCTAACTCTTTCATTTTTTATTCCTATTTTTTATTTAATCTTTCACCAACTGCTCCACCTGGGTGGATTAATGCAAATTGCTCGTTCTTAAATCCAGTTTC
>JAZOOV010000048.1:0-1956 GCA_045655215.1 Christensenellaceae bacterium
AGTGAAAAGATAAAATTTTATTCAGTAAAAAAAAGATAAAGAAGCGCAGAAAAAGTATTTAACAAAATTTACAAATTTGTTGTGGAATAAAAAATAGAGTTGAGAAAAAATTTATAGTGTGATATAATAAAAATATGGAAAAAATTTTTGAAAAATACGGCTTAAAATTAAATAGAGAGCAACTAGAAAAGTTTGAAAAATACTACTCACTTTTAGTAGAGTATAATCAAATGTTTAACATTACGCCGATAACTGAAAGAGAAGAAATTATTGTTAAACACTTTGTTGATAGCATACTAAACGTGGATAAGTTAAATGGTAAGTTATTAGACGTTGGATCTGGTGGTGGGTTTCCTGCGTTGCCACTTAAAATAGTTAATGAAAATCTAGCGGTTTCACTAGTAGAATCAACGGGAAAAAAATGTGATTTTTTAAGGGAAGTAGTTAAAAATTTATGTTTAGAAAATGTTGATATCTTTTGTGAAAGAGCCGAAGAGTTATCAAGAAAAGAAAACTTTAGAGAAAAATTTGATATAGTTTCTGCAAGGGCAGTAGCAAGGCTTAATACGTTAGCAGAATACTGCTTGCCTTTTACTAAAGTTGGTGGAAAGTTTATTGCTTTTAAGGGAGATTATTTAGAAGAGTTAAAAGAAGCCGAAAACGCAATAAAGATACTTGGTGGAAAAGTAGAAAAGGTAGAAGAATTTACTTTAGAAGGAGCAAAAAGGGGAATAATTTATATAGAAAAGATAAAGTCAACGCCTGAAAAATATCCAAGGGGCAGAGGAAAGGAGAGAAAATGTCCGCTATAAACGTTCTTGGACAAGAAGTAGATTTAGTAAAAAAGTATACGGCTTGTATTTCGGGGCATAGAAAGGCGTACGATAATATACAAGAAAGGGACGTAAAGGAAAAATTCATTTACCTAATTGAAAAGGGATACGATACTTTTTTAGTAGGTATGGCAGTTGGATTTGACCTTTATTGCTTTAAGATTTTAGAAAAGTTAAAAGATGAATTTAACTTTAGAATTATTGCCTGCGTTCCGTGTGAAAAGCAAGACTTAAAGTATAGTGAAAAGCAAAAGAGAGAGTATAAAAAAGCGCTTGAAACTGCCGACGACGTTATTCTGCTTTCAAAAGAATACACCCCGTATTGTATGCTAAAAAGAAACAGATTTATGGTGGATAATAGTTCGGCTATTATATGTTATATTCGCCAAAATAGTGGTGGCACAAAGTACACTCTAGACTACGCAATAAAGAATAATTTAGAGATTATAAAAGTGTAAAAAAAGACTGAAGAAATCAGTCTTTTTTTAATATTAAAATTTACTAATTACCGTCGCTTAAAATGAGCATAACGTCGCCTTGAGGCTCACTACAAACCGGGCATTTTTTCCACGCTTCTTTAGAAATTGCTTCGTAGCCACAGTCGGCGCATTTCCACTTAACAGGCTTGCTCTTTTTGTAAAGAGTTCCCTTTTTAAGTTGATTATAAAGGTCTGAAAAAAGCATCATATGGCAGTTTTCAATTTGCGCAATATTTGTAAATAAAGTAGCAATATCTTTAAAACCTTCTTTTTTTGCAACTTCGGCAAATTGTGGGTAGAGATCAACTTCAGCCTTTTCGTCTTCAGCGGCTAAGCGTAGGTTTTCGATTAAATCCCACTTTTCCTTAAAAGGATAGCCGGCAGAAATATCAATATTTTTAATAATCTCGTCGCTTGCCGACTGAATTTTAGTGTAGAACATGCGCGCGTGATTAAATTCGTTATACACGATTTTATCAATGGCTTCGGCAAGTTGACCGTAGCCTTCCTTTCTTGCGCCGTACTCGATAAACTCGTATCTAACACGTGCTTGGCACTCTCCAGCGAACGCTTTTGCTAGGTTATAATAGGTTTCACTTTCAATAAGATTCATATTTTTCCTCCAAAAATAATAAATTTTACCT
>JAZOOV010000049.1:0-7008 GCA_045655215.1 Christensenellaceae bacterium
TGCTAGAATTGAACAAATAATTCTAACTGCAAGTTTACTAGAGTTTCTTTTTATAGAGTCTACAAAATAGTAAATTCCAATTACAACGAAAGCGATAGAAAGTAGTGAAAAGAATATAGCAAAAGCGCCTATATTAGAGCATAAAAACAAAATACCTAAAAATAAAAGTATAGCGCCAACTATTCTAGCCGAGTTATTTAGTGAAAACTTAGTTTTAGAATTATCCATAAAGCCTCCAAAAAGATCTATTAAAGTAATTATAACATAAGGATAAAAAAAGTCAATGGGTGAAAGGAAAAGTTGATAAAACAAAAAATTCACGATTGACAAACGGAGTAAACGGTGGTACAATCAATTTAAGGGGAAGTAATTTTAATATAAAAGGGGAAAAATATGGACTACAAATCAACGTTAACGTGGAAAGAAATAAACGAAACACCTAGAATTTTTAGCGAAATTCAAGGGTTAAATAAGGACGTTATGACTTCGCTAGTAAAAGCGATAAAAGATAGTAAAGCTACAAACGTTGTTGCCGCGGCAAGAGGATCTTCTAATAACGCGTTAGTATATTTTAAGTATTTGCTTGAGATAAACTCAAATTATACGCTATCACTTTCCGCTCCGTCCGTATTGACGCTATATAAAGGAAAAGTAAACTATAGAAATAGTATAATAATAGGCTGTTCGCAAAGTGGAAGAGCAGAAGACGTTTTAGAAGTAATAAAACTTGGCAACGAGCAAGGCGCAATAACAATAGCCATAACTAACGACCAAAATAGCCCAATAGCAAAGTCGGCAAAATATCATTTATATTGTGGTGCAGGGGAAGAAAAGAGCGTTGTGGCGACCAAAACTTTTAGTGCAGAACTATATCTACTATTGTGGTTAGCGAGTGAACTTGCAAATATGAAAGATAACTTAAGTCACCTAAGAATATTAGATAAAGAAATAGCCCACGTTATTCCTCAAATCGACGAGTTAACTAGTAAGTACGCCGAAAAGTTTAAGGATATGAAGGAAGGATTCGTGCTTTCACGTGGCATAACTTATTCAATCGCATTAGAGGCAACCTTAAAACTACAGGAAACGTGTTATATTCAAATGAAAGGCTATGCGGGAAGTGAATTTTATTACGGTCCAATGGCAATGGTAAACGAAGAGACGCCGATAATAGTATATTGTGCTCAAAATATGGGGGACTTAGAAATGCAGTCAACCGTAAGGGCAGACCAAATTAAATTGGTGAAAAAAATGCTTTCTTTAGATGCTCCGGTACTACTAGTCACCAACGATTGCTTGCTAACGGGCAAGTTTAAAAAGTGCAACGACGCCTTGATTAATTTTAGTGGGGCAGAAGAATTTACGATGTTCGTATTTGCGTTATTTGCTCAAATGTTTGCATGTAAAATATCGTGCGCAATAGGCAATAATCCCGACGCACCGAGAGCCTTAAGCAAAGTGACGATAACTAAATAAAAGAAAGATAAGAAAACAAAAAACCCTTTGAAAATCAAAGGGTTTTTTAATGCCAAAAATACTATTTCTCTAGTCTTTTTATAAGGCTTGGGAATGCGTTTTCAAAATCTACTCCATACCAATTATGGTTTGGATTTTTAATGGTTAAATCAATGCTTTCCCAAGTAAAATCAACTGCAATTTCAAGTGCAGTTTGTACGTTTTTACCGAGCGATAAAGCGCCGGTTAGAGAAGATGCAAAAACGTCGCCTGTGCCGTGGAACATAGCCGGCAATTTTTCTCTATAATATTGATAATATTTGTTTTCTCTTTTATTGTAAGCATAAACGCCAAGTAGTTTATCATCAAACGAAACGCCGGTTAAAACGGCTAAATTCGAGCCTAAATCACAAAGTTTACCTAAAACGTCTTTAATGTAATCTTCCGTGTAGCCTTTTTCAACGTAGGGAATACCTAACATAAAAGATGCTTCAGTTAGGTTAGGCACGGTCACGTCGGCCTTTCCAGAAAGGCTAGCCATAGACTTAGCAAAATCAAGGTCAAACCCCTTATATAGTTTTCCGTGGTCAGCCATAGCGGGGTCAACTAGCGTAAAGTTAGAACTTGATTTAAAAGCGTCAAAAATATCGCCCACGAGTTTAATTTGTTCCTTTGAGCCTAAGTATCCTGTATAAACGCAGTCAAAAGTGATATTTTCTTTTTTCCAAGCCTTGTAAATTGGCTCAATTTCAGGGGTTAAATCGTGAAAGGTGAACTCCTTAAAAGCCGTGTGGTTAGATAAAACGGCAGTAGGCAAAACGGCAGTTTCAATAGAAAACGCCGAGATAATAGGAAGTGCTACTGTAAGCGAACATTTTCCTACGCAAGAAATATCTTGAACTGTTAAAACTCTTTTCATAATAACTCCTTTATATTTTTTTGAACATATCGAGTTTAAAAGCCTTTAAAACTTTAGCAGTAAGTTTGTGTGAAATAATGGGGCAATGCTTTCCCGTAAAAGAAAGGTATCTGCCGTCTATTCCCAAAACGATATGTTTCCTTTTTCTCTTTATTTTTCTAACGATTTTTTTAGTTGCCTTGGAAAGTGGCATCATAAAATGGTCAACTAACTTCCCGTCTTTTTTATCAATATTTTGTCTATATAAAATGTCCGTTTTAATAAAGCCGGGGTAAATTCCTGCAACGTAGAAGTCCTTATTTTCCACCCTAAGAGTGTCGGTAAACCCACGAACGGCAAACTTGGTTGCCGAGTACATGCTTTGTCCAACGACTGCAGAAAGTCCCGCCGAACTACTAACGTTAATAACTGCAGGTGAGGGCGAGTTTTCAAGAATAGGAAATAGCGTTTTAGTCGCGTAAATATAACTTAAAAAGTTGGTGTTTACAATCTCTAAGATTTCATCTATAGAGTAGTTAGAAAACTTATCGAAAGGCAACATAAATCCAGCGTTATTTAATAGTACGTCGACGCCGATATTTTGCTCACGTAATTGTTTAGCGAATTTTTGCCACTCTTCTAACTTGCCAACGTCAAATAGAAAATAGGAAAAGTTATCTTTTTTATCGCCGAGAGTGAGAATATTTTTCTCAAATTTTTCCTTATTTCTGCCAATGCCGATGACTTTGCAGTCAAAATCTAAAATGAGTTTTTTAGCGATAGAGAAACCTAACCCACCGCTAGCGCCACTAATAACTATAGTTTTGTTTTTAAGCCAATTTTTCATAAGAAAATTGTAGCACAAAGAATAGGTAAAATGCAATAAAAATAAAAAGAAAAATTAAGGCTTATAAATATTTTATTTTAATACCCTTGAAATAGTATTTAAAATATGATAAAATATTTAAATATGGTAGACGTAAAAGAACTTATAAAAACTCTTAACGAAGAGCAAATAAAACCGGTGTTAGATACCGAGGGTGCAGTTTTAGTAATTGCAGGCGCAGGAAGTGGAAAAACGAGAGTATTGACCACTAGAATTTCCTATTTAGTGCAAGAGAAAAACGTGCCTACTTCAAAAATACTAGCAATCACCTTCACCAACAAAGCAGCCAACGAAATGAAGGAAAGGTTAGGTAAAATATTAGGTGAAGTAGGTGAACTTTGGGTATGCACTATTCACAGTATGTGCGTAAAGATTTTACGCAGTTTTATAGATAGACTAGGCTACGATAAAAACTTCACGATATACGACGAAACGGATAGAGATAAAACCATAAAGCGTATTTTAGAAGACCTTGACTTAGAGTACGATAAGTTTTTTAAACTTGCCAAAGGTCAAATTTCTATGGCTAAAAACGAGTGCGTAGGGGTGGAAGACTTTGAAAACGTTTACGCAGACTTAGTCAACGTAGAAGAACTCGCAAAAATTTATAGTGAATATGAAAAAACCTTAAACCGTTCAAACTCACTTGATTTTGACGACCTTTTGTTTAAGACGTATATTTTATTTAGAGATTATCCTGAAGTTGCAGACTACTACTCAAATAAATTCGAGTATATTCATATCGACGAATTTCAGGACACCAATAGAGTGCAATTTGCAATTGCTCAAAGACTATCTATAAAGCACGGAAATATTTTCGTCGTTGGGGACGACGACCAAAGTATTTACGGATGGCGTGGTGCAAAGATAGAAAACATCTTAACTTTTGACGACGTTTATCGTGGCGCAAAGGTGTATAAATTACAAAGAAATTATCGTTCAACTAAAAAAATTCTAGAACTTGCCAACTGCATAATCAAAAACAATCGTCAAAGAAGAAAAAAGGAACTTTTCACCGACAATGCAGAAGGTGTAAAGGTTGACCTTTTCGTTGGGCAAGACGAAAATGAAGAGGCATCATATACCGTATTGCAAATTAAAAAACTTATGGAAAGAACTGACCTTAAGTATAAAGATTTTGCAGTATTTATGCGTCTAAACGCGCTATCTAGAGCGTACGAACAAGAGTTCACTAAATACGGAATACCATATAGAGTATTCGGTGGATTTAGGTTCTTTGAAAGAAAGGAAATAAAGGACGTATTAGCCTACCTTAAGGTAATAAATAATAGATATGACGACGAATCGTTTATTCGTTCTGCAGGAGTTCCAAAGCGTGGAATAGGCGAAAAGAGTTTGTCCGATTTAAGAGAATTTGCAGTGGGGAGAGGTCTATCTATGTACGACGCGATAGACTATCTAGAACTATCCGGGATAACGGGAGCAACTAGGACAAAACTAGTAAACTATAAACTTTTACTAGAGAGTTTCAGAGAATACTCGCAAAAGAATCCAACTAGCAAAACTATCGAATACATTTTAGAAACCACTAGTTTTTTAGAGCAATTTACTGCCGAAAAGAACGACGAAAACAACTCCAAACTCTACAATATAAGCGAACTTAAAAACTCAGCCGAAGAGTTTGAAAGGACTAACTACGGTGCAACGCTAGAAGATTATCTAAGTTCAGTCACCTTGAGTTCGGATACCGACGATATAAAAACCGACGATGCTGTGACGGTTGCAACTATTCACTCGGCAAAGGGGCTAGAATATAAGTGCGTGTTCGTAGCAGGGCTAGACGAAAAGGTGCTTCCAATAGGAAGAAGCATAGGCAATGACGACGAACTTGAAGAAGAGCGTAGACTTATGTACGTTGCCGTCACTAGGGCTAGAGAAAGGCTTCACTTAACTAGAGCGTCTAGCAGATATATGTACGGAAGAAGAGAGTTTATGACTCAGTCGAGATTCTTAAAGGAAGCCAAGGAAGTTTTATATCCAGAAAGGGTAGAAGAAACGCCAAAATATTCGCAAACCCCTAACTACTATAAAACAGACTACGCTAAAGACGAAGACACCTATACGTCTAGGACGGGGTATTCTTCTAACTATGCAAAGACCTTTTTATCTCAAACCAAGCCAAAAACAAATACGTCTAACGCTAAAGGATATAAATCGGGCGTTAAGGTTAGGCATGCCAAATTTGGCGAAGGCACGGTTATAATGGTTAAGGGTGAAGGCAATAATCTTATCGTGGACGTAGCGTTTAAGGGGATAGGTATAAAATCTCTATCCGTTGCGTACGCACCTATGGAAATAATTTAGGGGAGTGAAACTAATGGAAGAAATGCAAAAATTAGTAAAAATTCTCAATAAGTACGCCTACGAATACTACGTTCTAGATAACCCCACCGTTTCGGACAAGGAGTACGACGCTCTCTACGATAAACTAGTTAAACTAGAAAAGGAAACGGGGGTAGTGCTATTTGATTCACCTACTAAAAGAGTTGGTGGAGAGCCTATTGACGCGTTCAAAAAGCACACCCACCTAAAAAGGTTATATAGCCTAGATAAAACCACTGAATACGAAGGTCTAAAAGCCTTTGAAAAAAGGATAAATAAAAGTGAAAGAGAACTTGAGTACACAGTAGAATATAAGTTCGACGGGCTCACCATTTGCATCACCTACGAAGACGGAAAGTTTACTAGGGCTACCACTAGGGGCAATGGAACTGTTGGGGAAGACGTGACGGCGCAAGTTTTAACCATAAAGAGTTTTCCACTAACTATCGATTATAAGGGTACGATAGAAGTTCAAGGCGAAGCGATTATTAGACTATCGGTGTTTGAAGAGTACAATAAAACTGCCGAAGAAACGCTTAAAAATCCAAGGAACGCCGTAGCCGGCGCAATACGAAACCTTGATCCAAAGGTGACTGAAAAAAGAAAGGTAGAGATATATTTTTACAACGTAAACTATATGTCTGAGGGCAAACTAAATAGCCAAACCGAGTGCGTTGAGTTTCTAAAAGCCAACGGATTTAAGGTGCATCCTTTCCTAAAAAAATGCAAGGGAATAGAAGAGGTAATCTCGGCTATACAAGAAGTTGATAACACTAGAAAAACACTAGACGTTTTAACTGACGGAGCAGTAGTAAAAATCAACGATTTTTCGCTTAGAGAAGAACTAGGCGAAACGGATAAATTTCCAAGGTGGGCAATAGCGTTTAAATTTGAAGCCGAAGAAGTGACCACTATTTTAAAAGAAGTAATTTGGCAGGTAGGAAGAACGGGAAAACTAACGCCACTAGGACTCGTTGAGAGCGTAGAATTAGCAGGAGCAACGGTAAAAAAAGCCACCCTAAATAACTATGGCGACCTAATTAGAAAGGGAGTAAAAAAGAACTCAAGAGTGCTAATTAGAAGGAGCAACGAAGTAATTCCAGAGATACTAGGAGCAACCGAATACTATAGCGATAGTGAAGATATAAGTAAGCCAATAGAGTGTCCGTACTGCAAGACGGCGCTTGTGGAAGTCGGTGCAAACCTATTTTGTCCAAACCAACTTTGCGAGCCTAGAATAATAGCCAAAATCACCAACTTTGCAAGTAAAAACGGAATGAATATAGAAGGCTTTTCCGAGATGACTGCAAGTTTGCTTTTAGAAAAGTTCGGGGTAAAAGATTTTAGCGATTTATATAACCTAGATAAAGAAGAAGTTCTAAAGTTAGAAGGTTTTAAGAAAGCCAAAACGGACAACCTATTTTCA
>JAZOOV010000050.1:0-8977 GCA_045655215.1 Christensenellaceae bacterium
TATATATTATATAAACCAAATAAGTCAAGCAAATATGTCAATCAAACTTGTTGGAATAATAAATTTGTACAATTAAAAACTGAGAATATTGTTAAAAATTTTAATATTTTAATTACTTTTGCATTTACATTTGAAAAAAAAGGTGATATAATATTCAAAGTAGGAATAATTGCTTATGAAAACACTTAAAAAACCATACGAAAACGTTCAATCAGTTTTTGAAAAGTTTAATCTTTTGTATGGAGAAAATTCAACTAAACAACAAGAAAGATATATTAAAATCTTTAATGAATTTAAAAGCATTTTTAACGTTAAAGACGCTCATTTTATCTCATCTAGTGGTAGGGCGGAAATTATAGGTAATCATACCGATCATAATGGGGGTAAGGTTATTGCGTGTTCTATAAGCCTAGATACAGTCGCCGCATTTTTGCCTAGAGAAGATAATAAAATTAAACTTGTTAGTCAGGGTTATCCAATTATTGAATTAGACGTTTTATCTAATGAAGTTTGCGAAAAGGGAACGTCTAAGGCACTAGTAAAAGGCGTGCTTGAGGGCTTAAAAAATTACGGCTACAAAGTTGGTGGATTTAACGCTTACGTGGAAAGTGACGTGGTTGGAGGCGTTGGAATATCTAGTTCTGCGTCATACGAACTTTTAGTGTGTGAAATTCTAAACTTTCTTTATAACGACACACTTGTTTCGCCTGAAGAAAGAGCCAAAATTTGCCAATTTTCCGAAAGCGAGTATTTTGGTAAGCCTTGTGGTCTATTAGATCAAACGGCAATTTCGTTTGGTGGCTTAAATTTATTGGATTTTGAAAAAGATTATATTCAAGTTGAAAAAATTGAAGAAGACTTAAAAGATTACGCCTTAGTTTTAATAAATACGGGAGGGAGCCACGCCGATTTAACGGACGAATATGCTGCTGTTAGAACGGAAATGAGAGAAGTTGCTTCCTTTTTTGGAGTTGAAAGGCTTATAGAGATTAGTAAAGATGATTTTTTTAATAACCTTTCTAAAATGAAAAACATATCAGATAGAGCAATTCTTAGAGCTATTCATTTTTTTGAAGAGAACGAAAGAGTTATACTTGCAGAAGAAAGTTTACTCAAAAAAGATTATTCTACTTTCTTAGATTGCGTTAACGAATCGGGTATAAGTTGTATCGTCAATTTGCAAAATTGCCACGTTAACGGAAGTTTAAATGAGCCGATAATTAGAAGTCTATCGATTTGTAAAAACTTTATTAAATGTGGAGCGAATAGGGTGCATGGTGGTGGCTTTGCAGGTGGCATTATAAACTTTGTAAAAAAGGAAAATTTAAGCGAGTTCTTAAACGCAGTTGAAAAAATTTTTTCAAAAGAATCCGTAGTAAGTTTTTTAATTAGAAGCGAAGGCGTAATGGTGTTATAAAAACAAATGATTTTTAATGCGATTATGTTTGACATAATCTGTTAAAACAACAGTTAAATAAAGAAAAAAATATAATTTCGGTGTATTCCGAAAAAAGAGGATATAAAAATGGATAAAGTGATTCCCGTAGTTGTAATTAAAGACGTTAAAGACACAGTTCCAACCCTAAAAGCATTAAAAGATGGTGGAATAAATTGTGCCGAAATTACCTTTAGAACGGCTTGTGCTGCAGAAGCAATTAGTTTAGCTGTTAAAGAGTTCCCAGATATGAACGTAGGTGCAGGTACTATTATTAATTTAGACCAAGCAAAGAGCGCTCTAAAAGCAGGTGCTAAATTTTTAGTTTCACCAGGCTTAAACGTAGAGGTTGCTAAGTTCGCTAAAAAGAAAGGAGTTGCTTATTATCCAGGTTGCGTGACTCCAACCGAGATTATGTGTGCTTTAGAATTGGGTATAGACGTTATTAAATTCTTCCCTGCAAACGTGTATGGTGGATTAAAGGCGCTTAAGGCTTTATCTGGTCCTTTCCCACAAGTTAAATTTATACCAACCGGTGGAGTTGATTTGACTAACCTTGCTGAATTTTTAGAGTTTGATAAAATTTACGCTGTTGGCGGAAGTTTTATGATGAAAGGCGATATTCAAAAAAATTGCGAAGAAATTATTAAGATAGTAAACAAATAATTGATTTATGGATAAAATATTCATTTTTAAGAAGTCTTTTTTCGAGCATTTTAAGGGATACTTTTTTATGCTCGTTGGTTGCATTACATACGGACTTAGTACTAGCCTTTTTTTAGCTCCAAGCGATATTGTTGCTGGTGGTGTTTCAGGTTTATCTGTAATGATAGGTATACTGACTAGGGGGTTGTTTAATCTTCCAAACGGGTTGCCCGTAGGTATGCTTATTATTGCTATAAATATTCCTATCGTTATATTCGCAATTAAAGTTCAGGGGTGGAGATTTGTTCTTAAATGCCTTTTAACTGTTGCTGTTTTAGGTTTTGCAACCGATTTAATTGCAATGATTAACGTTAATATTGACGATAATCCACTTTTAAGATCATTATACGGTGGCGTATTTCAAGGAATCGGCATAGGCTTCTTCGTTAAATTTGAATTTTCAAGTGGTGGTACAGAACTTTTAGGTAGACTAATTTGTCATAAAGTTAAACTACTAAAAATTAACGTTTGCGTTGGTATTTTGGATATGATTATAGTCGTTTTTGGTGCTATAGTCACTAAAGATCCTAACAATATGTTATATGCGCTAGTAGTTATTTTCTGCAGTACAAAGGTTTCTGAAATTATTTTATTTGGTTTAGATAAATCAAAATTATGTATAATTATTACCGATAAAGGTGAAGAAATATCTAAAACCTTGCTTGAACATAGCCCACGTGGAGTGACAATGCTTAACGGACAAGGAATGTATTTACATAAAGAAAGATACGTTTTATTAACGTGTGTAAAAAATCGTCAAATTCCACAATTAAAGCAACTAGTAAATTCTGTTGATCACAACGCTTTTATAGTTATTAACGAGGCTGTAGAAGTTAGGGGAAAAGGCTTTCAAGCTCTCATAGACGAGGGTAAAAAATATAATGAAAAAAAATAATTAGATATAAGGAGAAAATATGAAAGTTATTACTTTTGGTGAACTTATGTTAAGACTCGCTCCAGAGGGTTATTTAAGATTTGTTCAAAGCGACAAGTATGAAGCTACTTTTGGTGGTGCAGAGGCAAACGTTTCCGTATCGCTTGCAAACTATGGGGTAGACGTTAGTTTCGTCACCAAACTACCTGCTCATGAAATTGGTCAAGCAGCAGTAAATTCTTTAAGAAAATTTGGCGTTGACACAACGAAGATTGTTCGTGGTGGAGAAAGAGTTGGTATTTATTACTGCGAAAAAGGTGCAAGTCAAAGACCATCTAAGGTTGTATACGATAGAGCGTATAGTTCTATTGCAATGGCTAAACAAGAAGATTTTGATTGGGCTAAGATTTTTGACGGTGCAGATTGGTTTCACTTTACAGGAATTACTCCAGCATTGTCAGATGACGTTGCTGAAATTTGCCTAGAGGCTTGCAAAGAAGCAAAAAAACTTGGCGTTAAGATTTCTTGTGACCTTAACTTCCGTAAAAAATTATGGTCTAAAGAAAAAGCCGGCGAAGTAATGGGTAAACTCTGCGAGTATATCGACTACTGTATTGCAAACGAAGAAGACGCTAAAGACGTATTTGGAATCGAAGCGGACGACACCGATATTTATAGTGGAAAACTAAATAGAGAAGGCTATATTTCAGTTGCTAAAAAGTTAACCGATAGGTTTAACTTTAAGGGAGTTGCAATTACTCTTCGTGAAAGTTTATCTGCTAACGACAATAATTGGTCTGCTATGCTTTACACCGACGGCAAGGCATATTTCAGTAAGAAATACGCTATGCATATAGTTGATAGAGTAGGTGGTGGCGATTCGTTCGGCGGTGGACTTATTTATTCATTGCTAAATGGATTTGACGAGCAAAAGACCATTGAATTTGCAGTTGCTGCAAGTTGCTTAAAACACTCAATTGAGGGCGACTACAATATGGTAAGCGTTAAGGAAGTTGAAACTCTTGCCGGTGGAGATGCATCAGGTAGAGTTCAAAGATAATTTATTCTAATAAAAATAGGCTGTTTTGTTTTAGATTATCTAAAATTTAACAGCCTTTTTTATTGACTTTAATATATTTAAAGAGTATAATTTAGAATAAGGAACGAAAGAATATGTTTTACTATGACGCATACTATTACGGATATTATTATTTTAGAAACTATTTTCTAGATTAGTTTTATCTTTTTGCGTGCGCGGAATAAAAAAATTATAAATTAACCGCTGTGCAGAGTATAGCGGTTTTTTTAATGGGAGATATTATGGTATTAGACGTAATTGTTCTAGTTTTATATGCTTTATGTATGGTCTTTATTGCGCTATACACCAGAAATCGTGCTAAGTCAGTTAAAGATTTTTTACTTGCAGGTAAGAAGGGCTTAAATGGTTGGATGAGTGCATTTTCTTATGGTACAACTTATTTTTCTGCAGTTGTTTTTATAGGTTATGCTGGAAAATTTGGCTGGGGATTTGGTCTATCATCAATTTGGATTGGTATAGGAAACGCATTATTCGGTGGCCTTATTGCTTGGATGTTAATGGCAAAAAGAACAAAAAATATGACCGTTAGATTGAACGCAAAAACGATGCCTGAGTTTTTTGAGAAAAGATATGATTCATCTCTTCTTAAAACTATGTCGGCAATTATAATTTTTATATTTTTAATTCCATATGCCGCGTCGGTTTATAACGGACTTGGTAATCTTTTTGAAACTATTCTTAACATAGATGGAAATTTAGTTGTTATTGTCTTGGCTGTACTTACTGCGTTATACTTAGTATTTGGTGGATATTTTGCAACTTCTTTATCCGACTTTATACAAGGTATTATAATGCTTGTTGGCGTTGTAATTATGATTGTATTCTTTATGGGCAACGCAAACGTAAATGGATTTGATGGTATAAATAAACTTATAGACTCTGGCTTTGGGTTTTTTATGGAGCCTAATGGCGAAAGTTTCTTAAATTCGCCTCTCGTTATGCTTGTTTCATTAATTTGCTTAACTTCTTTTGGTGTATATGGGCTTCCACAAACTGTACATAAATACTATACGGTTAGAGATAAAAAAGCGATTATGCAAGGAACGATTGTAAGCACTATTTTTGCTTTTATCGTCGGTGTAGGCGCGTATTTTGTTGGTGGATTATCTCACTTATTCTTTGAAGGTGGCGCAGAGTTTGCATCTAACACCGATAATATTATTCCACTAATGTTAAATCAAGTAATTCCACAAGGTCTTTTAGGTTTAATCGGCGTGTTAGTTCTTGCAGCGTCAATGTCAACTTTAGCATCCGTTTCATTATCAAGTGCATCGGTGCTTTCAGTTGATTTGTATAAGGGTGGAATTAAAAAAGACGCATCGGATAAAAAGGTGACCTTAGTTTTAAGAATAATGTGCTTTGCTTTCGTAGTGTTGTCGGTAGTAATTGCGCTTCTTAATAAGAAGTTCCAAATAACTGCAATTGCTTACTTAATGTCACTAAGTTGGGGAACGTTGTCCGGTTGCTTCTTTGGTCCTTTCGTTATAGGATTATATAGCAAAAAAATTACCAAAGCCGCTGCGATAACTTCGGTAATTGGTGGACTAGTGTTTACCTTAGTGTTTACTATCGTGTTTGGAATATTAAATACTCCTGCAAGTGCAACCTTTGGCGAAATACTAAAGGCGGGTGTGGCGTTATCACCATTGACCGGTGTATTGTGTATGATTTTCTCAATTATTATAACCGTTGTGGTTAGTTTGCTTACCAAAAAACCTGACGAAAAGATAATAAACGAGGCTTTTAATAAAGAAATAGAAAATGAAATTAAATAAATTTTATAGGATGAATTATGATTTGGTCTAAAGAAGAAACGTTATCTAGAAAAGAGATTGAAAAAATTCAACTTGAAAGATTAAAGGAAACGGTAAATAGAGTTTACGAAAAGGTTTTGCCGTACAGAAAAAAGATGATAGAGGCAGGCGTTAAACCGGAAGATATTAAAAGTTTAGCCGACTTAAAAAAACTTCCATTTGTCACCAAAGCCGATTTAAGAGATAATTATCCATACGGCTTATTTGCCGTTGATAGAGACGATTTGGTTAGAATTCACGCTTCGTCTGGCACAACGGGTAAACCAACCGTCGTAGGCTACACTAAAGGAGACCTAGAAACTTGGACGGAGTGTGTTTCAAGAATTGCTTGTATGGGTGGGGCTACACCTAAAGACGTTGCGCAAATTTGTTTTGGGTACGGAATGTTTACGGGTGCTTTAGGGCTTCACTACGGATTAGAAAATATTGGCGCAGCAATCGTGCCGTCGTCTACGGGAAACTCGGAAAAACAAATTATGTATATGAAGGATTTTGGAACGACTCTATTAGTTGCAACTCCTTCATACGCGTTAAGACTTGCCGAAGTTGCTCTTGAGATGGGTATTGATCCAGCAAAAGACTTGAACATTAAAATAGGACTAGTTGGTAGTGAACTTTTAACCGATTCAATGCGTGATGAAGTTCATAAGTTCTGGGGTAAAGATATGCTTGTCACTTCAAACTACGGTATGAGTGAGTTGATGGGGCCTGGCGTTTCGGGTGAGTGCGAATACTTAGATGGAATGCACATTAACGAGGACTTCTTTATTCCAGAAATTATAAATCCACAAACGGGTGAAGTTTTACCGGAAGGTGAACAAGGCGAACTCGTTATTACTTGTATTAAGAAAGAAGGTTTGCCACTAATTAGATATAGAACGAAAGATATTACAAGATTAAAATACGAGCCTTGTAAATGTGGTAGAACTTTCTGTAGAATGGAAAATCTATCGGGAAGAAGTGACGATATGTTAAAAATTCGTGGCGTAAACGTATTCCCAAGTCAAATAGAAGAAGTTATTTTATCGTTTAATGAACTTGGACCTCACTACGAGATCATAGTTGAGAGAGAGGGATATTCGGATAAACTTACTATAAGAGTTGAACTTGCTAAGTCAACCGACTCGTTTACCGAACTTGATAATTTAACTAAGGGCATTGCAAATAAGATAAAAATCATACTAGGTCTTGACGCAAAAATTAAACTTGAATCCCCAAATACGTTGAAAAGATTCGAGGGTAAGGCTAAAAGAATAGTGGATTTAAGGAGTAAATAATATGGAAAAGAAAGTTATTCTTCTTGGCAACGAGGCGATTGCTAGGGGTGTTTATGAGGCTGGAGTAAAGGTTTCAAGCGCATATCCGGGAACGCCAAGTACCGAAATTAGTGAGTTTTTAGCAAAATATAACGACGTCTATACTGAGTGGGCACCAAACGAAAAAGTCGCTATGGAAGTAGCAATCGGCGCTTCAATTTCGGGTGTTAGAAGTTTATGTTGTATGAAGCACGTAGGCTTAAACGTTGCGAGCGATCCACTCTATACTTTCGCTTACACGGGGGTAAACGGTGGCTCAGTTATCGTTGTGGCAGATGATCCGGGGTTGGCAAGTTCTCAAAACGAGCAAGATACTAGAATGATTGCCCGTTCTGCTCACGTTCCCGTTTTAGAGCCATCTGATAGTAGCGAGGCAAAAGAATTTGTTAAATACGCTTATGAACTTAGTGAAAAATACGATACTCCCGTTATTCTTAGAACGACTACTAAACTTTCTCACTCTCAAAGTGCAGTTGAACTTGCAGATAGAGTAGAAGTGGAAGATAAGATTTACGAAAGAAACGTTAAAAAATACGTTATGATGCCGGGTTCTGCTATCGGTAGACATTTAGTCGTTGAAGATAGAGAAAATAAAATGCAAGAAGATTGCAATAATTTCACGGTTAATAAAGTCGAAATGAACGATACCAAGATTGGCTTTATAACGAGTGGTATTCCATATCAATACGTAAAAGAAGCATGTCCAAATGCGAGTGTATTAAAACTAGGGCTTGTAAATCCACTACCAAAAAAACTAATTGCAGATTTTATTTCTAAGGTGGATAAGGTTTACGTTATTGAAGAACTTGAGCCTGTAATTGAAGAGCAAATTAAGAGTTGGGGATATGACGTTTTAGGAAAAGACTTGTTTACAAAGCAAGGTGAATATAGCGTAAATATGATTAAGAAAGTTATTTACGGCAAAGACGACGTTGTGTTTAATAAAGAGCAAACTCCATCACGTCCTCCAATTTTGTGCCCAGGTTGTCCTCATAGAAGCGTATTTTCCGTTCTTAATAAATTGAAAATTCACGCTTCGGGTGATATAGGTTGTTATACTTTAGGTGCTGTTGCTCCACTAAGTGTAATTGATTCAACCGTTTGTATGGGCGCAAGTATTTCTATGCTACATGGTATGGAAAAGGCTAAGGGAAAAGATTACGTTAAAAATTGGGTGGCAGTAATTGGCGATTCAACTTTCTTACATACGGGCGTAAACTCACTTATAAATTTAGTTTACAACAAGTCTACTGCAACCGTTATGATTTTGGATAATAGAACTACCGGTATGACGGGGCATCAAGAACATGCGGCAACGGGCAAAACTTTAAAGGGTGAAGAAACCTACGCTATTGACCTAAAAGAATTATGCTTATCAATAGGCGTTAAAAACGTTTATGAAGTAAATTCTTTTGACGTTGAGGGCTTAGAGAAGATTATAAAAGAAGCAACACAAAAAGAAGAACTCTGTGTAATTATTGCAAAAGCACCTTGCGCTCTTCTAAAAGGATTATCTTTCCCAAATAAATGTGTAGAAGATGCTGATAAGTGCAAAAAATGTGGTTTATGCTTAAAGATAGGATGTCCTGCAATAACCAAGACAGAAGACGGAAAAATTAAGATTAATGCTTCGATGTGTAATGGTTGTGGCTTATGTATGAGCCGTTGTAAATTTGATGCGATTAAAAAGGTGGAAAAATAATATGAAAAGTTTAAATATTATGATTGTCGGCG
>JAZOOV010000051.1:0-17032 GCA_045655215.1 Christensenellaceae bacterium
ACTTTCCACAACGTGACTGCAGCCGTTAAAGAAACGGTTAAAAACTCAGGAATTAAAAACGGAATCGTTGTAGTTTACTCACACCACACCACTTGCTCTGTAATCACTCAAGAGTGCGCTTTCGATATGAGTATGACGGGAAGAGAAACTCTTCAACAAGATTTAGTTGACGTTTTTGAAAAAATTTGCCCATCATATACTAGAGAAGGTCTATACTTGCACCCAGGTCCAAAGGCATTAAAGTTTGCCGAAGAACACGGTGAAGACGCAAGGGGTTGCCACAACACCGAAGCGCACCTTATCTCTTCTATTATCGGCAGAAACGTGACTGCCGTTATCGACGACGGCGAAATTGACCTTGGGGAATTCGGTTTTATTTACTTTATCGATTGGGATAAAACCCGTGGCAGAACGAGAACCGTTCAAATTATGGTTATCGGCGAATAATTTAAGTCTTTATAAACAAATTCTAAATTACAAAAAGCCTACCAAATTGGTAGGCTTTTTCTATCGTTTTTTTACTCGCTTTTTGGACTTCCACTCATTAAATTTTTAACTTCGGTCCTTGGGTCTGCGCCCATCTTAACCACTTTATAAATTGCTTCTACGATAGGGGAATAAATTCCCTTTTGCTCAGCAATCTCGTATGCAATCTCTACGGCAAAAATTCCTTCTACCGTCTTTTGATTTTCCCTTTCAAACTCGGCGTATGAAGTAGAGCCGATTTTATAACCTGCACTATAGTTTCTAGAAGTTTTTGAAGAGCAAGTTAAAAGTAAATCGCCAACCCCTGCAAGTCCAAAGCAAGTTTGTTCCTTTCCACCAAAGAACATGACGTATCTTTTTATCTCTGCCATACCCCTAGTAATGAGAGCCGCTCTAGTGTTAACCTTAAACCCTAGCCCGTCGGCAATTCCCGCCGCCAAGGCAATTACGTTTTTAAGCGACGAGCAATACTCTGCCCCGATAGAATCGTCGTTAGTATATACTCTAAAATACTCGTTAGAAAACACTTCTTGTGCAAGGAGTGAATACTTAATATCTCTAGCCGACGCAGTTATCGCAGTATATTGCCTTTCGGCAACTTCTTCAGCGAAACTAGGTCCTAATAGAGATACGACGTTTCCCTTTAATTCTTCTCCCAAAACGCTTCTTATAAGTTCGCCTAAAGTGTTTTTAGTTTCCTTATCGAAACCCTTTGCTAAATTGACGATTAAAACGTCCTTCTTTACTTTGTTTTTTAACTTTTCCGCCGTCTCTTTTACCGCAAAACTCGGCACGGCAAAAACTATAACGTCGGCATTTTCTATCGCCAAATCAAAGTCAAGCGTTGCGCTAACTTTTTCGTTTATCTTAAAATTCTCTCCTAAAAATTGCTTGTTGGTGTGAGTGGAATTTATCTCGTTTACTTGGCTTTCCACCACTCCGTAAATGATTACTTCATTGCCTTTATCTGCAAGCAAACTACCTATAACCGTTCCCCACGCACCAGAGCCGAGAACACAAACTTTTTTCAATATTATTTCCCCTTTTATAGTAAATTTTGGTCGTATATTGCCCTGCTTCCACCTACGAATTTTGGGCGAACTCTTGCGCAAATTATATTTGCTTCCCCTAGTTTTTGAACAGATAGCCTAACGGGAACAGCCACTTTTTTTAAGTGCATGCCGATAAGCGTTCCTCCAATATCTATCCCTGCGTCTGCCTTGATTTCTTCAACCACAATCGCGTCTTCCATAGTTTGATAAGCAATGGTTGCTAAACTCCCACCTGCTTTCTTTTGTGGAATTACGTTAACTCTCTCTAGATTAGGCTTTGCCCCTTTTTCTATTACTATTGCTCTATTTAGATGCTCGCAACATTGAATAGCCACAAAAATCCCCTTTTCTTTTAGGGGATAATATAGCCCTTCAAAAATTTCTTTTGCAACGTCTTCATTTGAATTAGTGCCGATTTTACTGCCAACTACTTCGCTAGTAGAACAACCAACCACCAAAAGATCACCCTTGTTTAAGCCCGCTTTTTCTACAAGTTCATAGATAATTTTTTTTGCTTGTGCTTTAATTTCCATTAGTTATCACCCTTTGTTTTTCACATTTTAATTATAAATACAATATTATAAAAAGTCAAGAATAATGTGGCTTCTCTTAAGGAAAGAAAAATTTCGCTAAATCTTGACAAAGTTCGACTTTTGCAATATAATAAAGAAAAACTAAACTTTTTGGAGGTTTATAAAATGAAAAGATTATGGGATATAATAGGTCAAGTTTTGGCAATCGTTTTAGTTTTCGTTTACGTATTATATATACTTAACATAAACTTTGGTTTCTTAGATTCGTTGCCACCCGTTCTCACGGCAATACTTGCTTACCTAAAGAACTTCGGTTCACTTGCATTAATTGCAATAGTTGGTTTAGAAGCAACTTCAAGAAAGCCTTTTATCATTAAATTGCTTTTCTTGCTTTTATGCGCAGTAGTAGTTGTATTTATGTTCTTCCCTGCAACTTACGACGCTTTAATTTCAACCATCGCGTAAATAAAAATTAAAAGAAAAAGTCTTGCAAACTGCAAGACTTTTTTTGTTTTTAAAATTTAAATATAAAAGCGATACAAAAGGCTAAACCTAAATGAATTAGCACGCCTAAAACGTTAATCACGGTAAAATACCAATGTGCGCCCGTCGTTTTATGGCGAACTTTTTTCATTGCGAAAATTCCGCCAAACGCACCACCAAAAAAAGACATAAGAAGTAGCGTTTTTTCGGGCACTCTCCACTTTCCTTTTTGCGCTTTTTTCTTATCTGCCCAATAGGTTATAAAGGTTATTATAGATAGTAAAACCAAGTAAATGCCGTAGGCAATCAATATTTTTTCTCTCATAATATTACTCGCTAACTATTTGGTCGTCGTCTTTAACGGCTTTGAATTTATCAAACAAATCGGTCACTTCCTTGTCAGGCGCTTTAGTTAAAAGCGAAACGATAATACCCGTTGCAATACCGATAATAAATCCTGGTACTAATTCGTAAACGCCCGTGCCTGCAATAACCGAAGTGAATCCGTAGTATTCTAAATTGAATAAAGCCATCCATAAAATCGAGCCAACGAATCCTGCTATGATAGAAGAGATAGCTCCTTTATAGTTAAATCTACGCCAGAACAAACTCAAGATAATTACAGGACCAAACGCAGCGCCGAAGATTGACCAAGCGGCAGAAACCAAACCCATAATATCGGTGAGTTTTAAAAAGTGCACCATCATGGCCAAGCCGAAAGCAAGCAAGGTGACGCCGATAACAGCGTATCTACCAACTGCTAGAACTTTTTTATCGTCTGCCTTTTTATTGATAGTCGTCTTATAAATATCCGACGCAAAGGCAGAAGAAGATGCTAGAAGTTGAGAGTCAGCCGTACTCATAGATGCAGCCAAGATTGCGGCAATTAGTAGTCCACCTAAAAGAGCGAGAGGTCCAACGCCGAAGATTCCCCTAACAACGTACGCAAAAACCAATTCCTTGTTAGAAGCCTCTAAAGGAGTGGTTAGGAAATCTCTAGCAACTAAAGCCATAATAGTAGTCATAGTCAAAATTAGGAAAGTCCAAGTAGAGCCGACGATTTGAGATTTTCTCATTTCTTTTTTAGATTTGATAGACATATATCTAACGATAATGTGAGGCATGCCGAAGTATCCTAAGCCCCAACCTAAGCCCGTAATAATATTAGCAACGCTAGTCCAATTAAACTCGCCGTTAACTAAAAGGCTATAGTAGTTAGCATCTGGAGCACCTGCCCCGCCTTCGATTCCTTGAGTTGAAGTCATAATATAAGCAATAATAGGAACGATCATCAAAGCGCAAAGCATTAGCATGCCTTGGAAGAAGTCCGTCCAACAAACTGCGTTAAAGCCACCGAGCAAGGTGTACGCAAGGATAATAATGGAAAACACTACCATACCAACAACTCTCATATCGGTAGTTTCACTTGGAACGATTAACGCAAACAAGTTTCCACAAGCGTAAACTGAAGACGCAGCGTAAACTAAATAGCCGATAACGAAAACTACTGCGCAAGAAATGCGAAGAGTTGGGCTTTTACTTTTAAATCTGTTTGATAAAAATTCAGGAACAGTGATAGCGTCGTTAGCGAGAATTGCATAACGGCGAAGTCTTGGAGCAATTAAAGCCCAAGCCAAAACCGTGCCGATAATTAAGCCGATAGAAATCCAAATTTGATTCATACCAGAAAGGTAGATTGCACCAGGAAGCCCCATCAAAACCCAAGCCGACATATCGCTTGCGCCTGCAGAAAGAGCCGAAACCCAACCACCCATTTGTCTGCCACCGAGGAAGTATTCTTTTTCTCCGCCATTTTTATTCTTAATAAAGAAGTAAACGCCAATCGCCGTCATAGCGATAAAATAGATGACAAAAGAAATTATTTCGTAAATATTCATCTTTTCTCTCCAATAAAAATTTTCTCTATAAAAAACTATTTTATTTTACAATATTTTTAAGTAATTGTCAATTATATATCCCCTACTCGCCGTTTTCTATCAAAGTTTGAAGAAAAATTCTTCTTTTACCCAAAGGGCATTTTTATCTTTTTTACAAAATTTGCCAAAAACTATTCTCGTTATCAGTTTTTGATACACTCGTTTGCTATACTACCAAATGAATTTAAGTAATTCAAAAATGTTTTTAAGGAGAGTTTTATGATTTGTAAAAACTGCAACACGCAATTAGATGATTCGGTTAAGTTTTGTTCTAACTGTGGAATGGCGATAGGCGAGTTTGAACAAGCAACAAGTTCTGCCAATTCGCCGGTTAGAATTTCCTTTCCCGTTTTCCCTTTTCAACTATTTAATAACGACTGCATAGTGTACGACCAAAGAACCGACCAGGAATTAGCGAGAGTTAAGCAAGGCGAATATATGAGTCTTTCCCTAAAAGAAAGAACGCCTATTAAAATCGTGGTAAAAGGCGCACTCGGTGATCCTTGTAAACTTGAAGTTTCACCAGGTTGCTACTATAAAGTATCTTTCGTTGGCTTTGCCAACGTTAAGGCAACCCAAACCGACGAAAACTATAAACCATTATAAAGGAGATTGGATATGTACTGCAAAAGTTGTGGAAAAACTATAGAAGATTCAGCCAAGTTTTGTGTTCATTGTGGAGCAGCGCAAACGGAAAAAGAAGAAAAGAGCCTAGTTCAAAAATTAGGCAAAATGAACAATTTAGCATTAATTGGCTTTGCAATTTCCATTTTTTCTTTGTTTATAGATTGGTATTTTTTAATTAGTGGATTAGGTCTTGCTCTTTCTATCGCAGGCTACATGCAAATTGAAAAAAACAAGGAAAGTGGAAAACGTTTTGCGTTTAACGGAATAGTTTACGGTGGCATATCCTTTTTGATCTCAATTGTTTATCTTTTGACGATGGAAACCACCTATTACGTCTTTTATACTATAGTTTAAGCGTAATTTTCCAGCAAATTAGAAAACTGCGCTCTTTAAAAGAAATTAGTAAACTGATATACTTAAATTAGTCGAAAACACGTGTATGACAAATACTAAGGAGATTCAAAAAGTACTTTTTAAAAATTTTAAGAAGGTGAATAAAACATACGTCGTCTTAATCTTGTACGATATGCTAAAGCAAAAAAAAGTTGTAAAAATCAACTATTTTTGCCAAGCCTACGGCATTTCTATCCCTACCTTTAGGCGTTATCTATCTTTGATTAGAGAATACCTTTGGGAAAATTATTTGCTTACCGTGACTTATGATAGAGAAAAATCCGGCTACTATATCGTAGAGTAAAAGTCGAGCCTAAATTGGCTCGACTTTTATTTTAATTATTTTCTAAAAATTCTTTTAGGTTTATATCCTCTCCATCTTTCGACACGTAAAATTTTAAGCAAGGTTTTTCAAATTTAGATTCACAACAAATTGGCGAATGCTCTCCAACCGTTCCTATTTTTTGTCCCCTTTTAACCTTGCTCCCCACTTCTAAGCCATCTATCAATACTATAGAACAAATGGTCGCCGTATATTCTCCTTTTTCTATAACTAGTTCTACGCCGCTTTGATAGATTTTATTTTTTATCGACTTGATTTCGCCGTTCATAACGGCAAAGACATCTTGTCCCACGCTCGTTTCCAGCCAAACGCCGTTATTAAAACAAAATCTACCATGCACGTCGCAAAAAAACGGCGATTCTTTTTGGTGCTCTACTACGCTTTTTAATGGGTAAACAAGCCTTAACGTCCTACTCTCTCTAATTATGAAAAATAAGAGAGTCCCGACAAGCGCCATAAAAATACCGAGTGAAACAGCCAGCCACTTTACCCAAGGTTTTCTCTTCTTCTTTGTTCTTCTTTTTTCTCTCTTGATTTTTACAACTCCAAAATATATACTAGACGGACTTACGGAAAACATCTTAGAGAGCAATAGTAGTCTTTCTATATCCAAACACACTAAGCCACGTTCCCATTTAGAAATCGTGTCTGCGCTTGTGTTGAGTTCCTTTGCTAGTTCTCCTTGACTTAATCTTAGGCTGTTTCTATGTTCACGGATAGCTTTGCCCATTTTAACAAGGTCAAACTCCCCCATTAAACCATCTCCGTCAACGTCTAATAGGATTTCTAAACTAACGTCTAGTTCCTTTGCAATTATTCCTAGCATGGAAAAATCTGGCAAAGACGCACCACGTTCCCACTTAGAAACCGTTTGAAAGTGAACGTTTAATTTTTCGGCTAACTCGTATTGCGTATAACCTTTTTCCGTTCGCAAAATTTTTATGTTTTCACCAAGATTCATTTTCTAGGCTATCTCCGTTTGACTTTCTTCCTTGTTTTCGTCGTTAGATTCTTCTGTTTTTAATGAAGTTTCAATATCGCCAAATTTAATCTTTTTTCTTCTAACTAGGAAACTTTCGGTAAACGGGTGCTTAATTTCGATAGCGAGTGCTAGCACTATAAAGACTGATGAAAGTGCAAACGCAATAAGATATAACTCCTTATTTCCAGAAAGGTTGTTTTGCATTAGGAATAGAGCAGTTAGCCCCACAACGCTTAAAACTCCGTAATATAAAGCGACCTTAAAGACGTTTTTAACGTGTGAGTGAAAAGTTTCGCCTCTATTTATACCTTCGTTAATATCGCCAACTATTTGATTTATGAATTTTGCCGTAATCATTTGAACTACAAAGAGAGCACCAATCACCAATTCCCAAATAGAATAATTGCTAAAATCTATAGTACGAGTGTAAGCAAATTCAAAAATAAATTTAAACATAATTTCAATCACGCCAAAAATGAGAAGAGTCATGCCAAGACTTGCAAGCGACATAACGCCAATTTTTTGTTGAGTTTTTCTTGTGATTACACCTATCACACACGAAATGATTACTAGTGGATATAAAATAACTAGGTAGGCATTAGTGAATAATTCTAGCAAGGAAGATATACTTCCCGAGCCAAAACTAGTAAATACGGAAATAAAATCTTCTATACTTGTTGCAAAGAGCGTTTGAACGCTGTCTTCCATCGCAACGAAATAAACGCCACAAACGGCTACGGCTATTGCAAGAGAGTAGAAAATCATAGAAAAAACGTTGCCTACGTCCTTAGAGCCACGAGTTGCAAAAATTCTCACGACGTTGTATTTTTCTTTTTCTTTGACAATCTCGCTATCCTCCCCTTTCACCATATCTTCATACATTAGGTCTGGGTGCTTGTGATAAAAGACGATTGAACAAATTGAAAAGGCAACTATTAGTAGCCCTATCACCACGTTAGAAATAGATAGCGAAAGGTCTAAAATGGTAAAATCAGTTGCAAGTATTCCTATCGTTTCCGTGCAAGAAAAATATACGGCGATAAGTGAAATTACGGTCATTCCATAAAGCAAGGATGAAATCTTGCGCTTTCTAACCATATTTGCAACGCCGTTTAACACAAAATAGTAAAGTGCGTAAATACAAATAGTAAAAATATCAATCTCTATGCCTTCCGTGCCGATTTTAATAAAAGCGTTAGCAATAACGCCTACTAGCATACTCAAAAAGGACGCGTAAACCACAGCCCCTATTAACTTTGAAAGGGTTTGATTAACTTCAAAAATCTCGTGATTTTTCCATTGTTTAATTAAAGAAATTCCAATGCTAATCTTTAGGATAGAGAAACCAAGTTCAACGATACCGCCGTCCTCCGTCAACGCTAAAGGTAAAATGTTCTTTATGTTTGAAAAATCAACGCCTACTAGCAAGTTTCTTGCGTCGACGATTACCGAAACCGCAGAAACTGCAACGGCAAGAACGCCAATTATGAAAATTAAAATTCCGTGTTTGCCCTTTTCCATAATATTCTCCTAAAAATCAACTTTTTTCCCTAAAATTCTAGAACGCATATTCGTTCACTACAAAATATACCACATTTCCCCCTTTTTTTCAACGCTTTTTTGTAGAAATACGTCATAAAAAGTCACTAAAATAAAAACTAATAAAAAACCCTTTGTTTTGAAAACAAAGGGTTTTAATCTTATTCAATTACGATATAGTATTTTATCATGCTATCTGTTGCTTTAAATTCTACACTACAACTTCCTGGTGTTAGATAATATTTTTGCATATAACTATAGGTATTGCCACCAACTGAAAAACCGCCATAATCACTATCTATGCTACTTTTTTTGTTGTCGTAAGCATCTCTAAGTTCATATATGCTTGCTCCTGAATAGTAAACGTAGCAGTAAGCGTAGTTTTCTACGTTAAAATATACCATTTCATACTCACCATACTCCGTATAAATCGTTCCTTTCTTAGAATTATCTGACGAGTTTCCTGGTGCAAGAGTTATAGCCCCACCAATAATACACGCCAAAGATAAAACGATAATTACTAAAAGTCCAATTGCTTTATTTTTGCTTAAATTTAAACTATTGCCCATAATTTATCTCCTATTTTTTGTCTGCACTTTCACTGTTTTCTTGACTCGTTGAACCATTTAAGAGCGCAGCCTTTTCTTCTGCCGTGACTATTTCATTTTTTTGACCTTTGAGTTTTTCACTGCAAATTATTCCAACAACGCCAAAACCTAAAGTAAACACTCCAAGAAGAATTAGCGCAACTCCCATATTTGACGAGAACAAAGATACGTCTATAATCGCACAAATAATGAGCGACACAATATATGCCATCTTGAACACGTTAACTCTCTCTGGAACTTCAGGAACAACGTCTTTCTTCTTATCCATTGCAACGTCAGTTTTTTCAGTAGTAATTTTAGTGCCGATAAAGTGATTGATTTCTTCTTCTGTACTTCTTCCCGTCTTAATTAAGAATCTCTTTAGAGCAAGGTCTTTTTCGTATTCGGTTAAAGTATGTTCTACTTCTGGATACTTGCTCTCAATGGCTAATCTTGCTTCATAATTTTCAAGAGATTTCTTGGCAATTTCGTTGCTTGCTTGATTTTCTGCCTTTAGTTGTCTAATTTGGAAGGCTTGGTCTTCAATTTTATATTGAATATCCTTTGGAATAGCAAATCTCTTTATGATAAACTCGCAAACTTCAATTCCGTACTCTGCAAAAACAACTGAAGACAACTTCTTAAATTCTTCTTCAATGTCGCCTATATTTGCGCATAATGAATAATATCCTGCTTTTGTTTCAATGATATATTCGCTTAAATACACTTTGAATTTACTATCAAGTAAGTCGGTAATAGTGGTTTCAATCTTGTTTTTACCGAGTTGAGTTATATGTAAATCCATTTTGTTTATCATTTTAAGCGCATCTACTATTTTAAGAGTTGCCTTAAAGTTAGTTTTTATTGATACGGGAACGTGTAATTCGTTGTCAAAATAATTAACTTCGTCTTCATCTTTTGCAACGAAATTATAGTTTAATAAAACTTTGTTGTCCATGCTACTTTGAACAACTAAAGACGGATCTTTTTTATCCGTTTTTCCCTTTGCGTTTTCTTCAACTTGATTTAGTCGATAAGATAAGAATTTTTGCGCATACTCTTCTTTATATTGTTCTTTCTTAAAATAAATAAAGTAAGACGGCTCTTTGTCCATTACAGGAACTAAAAAATGGTCTTCGTTATCCTTTTTTATCTTTGTAAGTAAAACAGGACGCTTTTTAATAGCCTTAAAAAATGCTTCTCTTTGATTTTTTTTGTTTAAGAATAGGTCGTTTACGTCAACTTCCTCTATCTCAATATAAGTAGATAGTTGCTCTGCGTCCATTCTTTCGTACTTTACACCTAACATTGTTAACTCCTTTGCAAATAGTTGCTACATTTTTTACAAATTGCCGTGTATTCTGGGTTTGCGTGCCCACAAACTTCACACACGATTTTTTTAGGCTCTTCTATTCTATATGGGAGTATAGTAGAAACCTCTTTTTGTTGCTCTTCCTTTTTTTCCTTCATCGCAAAACTCCTTTATTTTGAGATGTTAACAATTATAACAAGTCTTATAAGACTTGTCAAGTATTTTAAGACTTGAACTGTTTATAATATAAGTATGGAATTTAAGGAACGATTAAAAGAATTAAGACTTTCTAGAAATCTAAGTCAAATGCAACTTGCGAAAAAACTAAACATTAGTCAATCGGCAATCGCCAAGTGGGAACTCGGTAAAACCGAACCAACGGCAAGCGCAATAATAACACTTGCAAACTTTTTTAGTGAAACAACCGACTATATTTTAGGTTTAGAAGATTAAAAAAAGCCACTCTTTTGAGTGGCTTTTTCTTTTAGGTTTTTATTAAGTTTATTTTTCGTTTTTATAGATTTCCTTAAAATACTTATAGGTATCAACTTTTAATTCACCACAAGCAGCCTCGTCACAAGCGATAATTCCGTCTTTGTGTAATTGAAGAGCGCTGATAGTCCAAGCGTGGTCAACCCCGCCTTCAACACAATGACGAAGAGCGCGCGCCTTATTGTGTCCACTAATTAAAAGCATAACTTGTTTAGAATCGCAAACCGTTCCAACACCAACAGAAAGAGCAGTTTTTGGAACTTTATTAACGTCCCCGTCAAAGAAACGAGAGTTAACGATTAAGGTATCTTCGGTCAATGCGCGAACACCCGTTCTTGAAGTTAGCGAAGTGAAAGGCTCGTTAAACGCAATGTGTCCGTCAACGCCACTGCCACCCATAAACAAATCGATTCCACCATAAGATGCAATCTTATCTTCGTAGCGAATGCACTCTGCTTCTAAATCTTCTGCCATACCATTTAAGATATTTATGTTTTCTCTAGGAATATCAATGTGGTTGAAGAAATTATCGTGCATAAAATACCAATAACTTTGGTCGTGTTCTCTAGGAAGACCAACGTATTCGTCCATATTGAAGGTGACAACGTTCTTAAAAGAAACCTTGCCTTCCTTGTTCATTTCGATTAACTTTTTGTAAACGCCAAGTGGTGATGAACCGGTTGGCAAGCCGAGAACGAAAGGACGGCTTTCTTTGTGATTATTGATGGCATTAGCAATATGTTCTGCAGCCCAATCACTCATTGACTTATAATTTTCTTTGATTATAACTTTCATAATTGCTCCTTGTTATCTAATTTTTTATTTGATTATACACCTTATTCTAATGTTTGTAAAGGTTTTTAATTCGCTTAAATAATTTACGAACTTAGAAATTCCTTTCTTTGCACTTTTCTATAAAATCGGCAAAGACTTGCCTATTATCACTATCTACATTGAATATTCTTTCGGGGTGCCATTGATATGCGCGAATATATTGTTCGCCCTCAAAATAAAAGCCTTCAATAACTCCGTCGCTAGCCTTTGCCATAACCTTAAAGCCTTCGCCCAACTTTTTTACTGCTTGATGATGGAAACTATTTGCCGTCATCTCTCCCTTTTTCACTATTTGATAAAGGGGCGTGTCTTTTTCTATAAGCACGCTATGCGATGGACTAAATTTATCTTCTATTTGCCTATGGCAAATATCAGTTTTATAATCGAATGGAATATCTTGATAAAGAGAACCACCGAAAACCACGTTGATAAGTTGCGCCCCTCTACAAATGCAAAGAATAGGCTTTTTTGTTTTCAATACTACTTTTATGGCTTTCATCTCTAAGGTGTCGCGATTAAGTTGCATTTTTCCACAAGGAACTCTAGGCTCCTCTCCATAAAAAGTTGGATTAACGTCCACTCCACCAGTAAACAAAAACCCGTCGCAAACGCTTGCGAAACGAGAAATAACGTCCTCTCTTTCCACCCATGGCAAGAGCAATGGTAAACCGCCTGATTTTTCTATTGCGCTAGTATAAGCGTATTGTAATGTTGAGTTTTTCTCGTCGTCAAACTCGGCAAATATCCCTATGATAGGTAGCATGTTTTTATCTCTTTTTCCTAATAAATTTTTGCCCTTCTTTTTGGTCATATGATTCCCCAAAAGTAAAGGCTATTTAATATATGCACTTATTTATATTTTAAGTGATGATTTTTATTTATTGCTTTTAATTTTTCTAACAACGGTATTTAAGTAAACAATTAACACAATTAGCAATATAACTGCCATAACTGAAACTACTTGTTGAGCATAAACGTTTAAACCTAGGAAAGTATTTCCACTTGCTTGTATGTAAGAAACCAAAGGACTCACGGCAAGTGTTGTAAAGAATCCAGCAAAGCCAGAGAACGTACTACTTAACGCTAGCGCCCCCACTCTCTTTTCTTTTTCTACGTAGTCGTAGATAAGATTAATAGTTGCGCTGTTTATTCCCGCCATACCTATTGCGTAGAGTACGTAATAAATGGTGTAAAGCACCTTGCCGTTTTCGGGAACGGTAAACACGTTTATCGTAAACCCTACAAGCATTATAATAAAGCAAATATTCAACATTTTTGCGAACGAATACTTGTCGGCAAACTTGCCCATCGGCTTTGAAAACATAGTTCGCACAATTGCGTACGCCACCGACAAAACCGAAACGAAAGTCATTGTAAAGCCAAGTTCTTTTATTTGATACGAGCCGTAAAAAGGCGTTGACGAATAAACCACTACGTTCCACAACGTAGAAATTAAGATTACTTTGAAAAGATTTTTATCTTTTATAAGTTCGGCAAGTAGTTGTTTTGTCGAAATCTTTTCCCTTTCTTCTGCAGGTTTTTCCTTAGAGAATATTAACGTAGCGCCGTGTAGTAAAGTTAGAACAAACACGCTTAAACCACTCACGATAAACGCTCCATTTAAATTACCCGAAGCCTCAAATCCGTCAATTACAGCACCCATTGCAAAAGAGAAAATCATTCCGCCAATCAAGGAAACCATTTCCTTGCTTGCCGTAAAACCACCACGTTTTTTATCGTCTACAAGCGACATAAACCAGTTGGCTTTAGGTGAATAAACTACGTTATTGATAACGTGACCAAGCAATAAAAATACGATAAATACTGCTATCTTTACTTCCCTTGAAACGTTCACAAACGGCACGAGATATATTAGGGCAAAAGCCAATTGATTTATAACTTGCAATATGGTTATCCAACGCTTTACAGGGCGTTTATTTGCTAGAAAAATTGCAATGATTTGAAAACCACAACCAAGCGAAACAAACGAAGTTAGTATTCCCGTCAATGAATCGGAGATACCGATTGAAGAAGTTATTTTAGCAAGATATGCACCAGCCACAAGTATTGAAATAAAATACTCGAGCGCTGCTTCTATTATGTATAAAATTCGACTTGCCTTGTATATGTCTTTATTTATCTTTTCTTCCATATAAGTCCAATCTCCGTTTATTTCAATCATTATAACATAACGAATTTTGTTTTACAAACAATTTAGTTTAGCGTTTAACTATTTTTAAAAATATTTATCTTTATAAAATGAACAAAAATCACTCGTCAGTTTGCGCACTGTTATGGACAGTGCAACGAAAAAGCGAACCACTTTTGTGATTCGCTTTGCGTTTGTATGTGCGTGGAACAAAATCTCGTTTTTAGGGTATGTGTGTGGGACAAAAAGTATTTTTTATTTGCATCTTCTGCAATGACGAATTAACCCGACTATCAAAAAGACAAGTGCTAAAAACAACAGCGTTAAGCAAATAATAAGGTGTATATTTTGTTCAAGAGTGATGCCTGTTTGCCAAGAAGACAAATTCGCCTTAAAAATATTTATGTCGTCGATTTCTCTTTGAATTTCAAGATTTTTTACTTTTATAAAAAGCGGTGGTAAGTATAAGAAGAAGTTCGTTAAGAACAAAATAATACTCGTTTTTAAGAATTTATTTGTTTTTAGTAATCTTACACATAAAAGCACGTTTAATGCTAAGTAAGCCCCTAAAACAATAGGCAAAGCAATTTTAATATACCACCAACCGTTAGCATATCCATTTGTTAAGGTGTACGTGTTAATCACGACGAGAAGAATATTTAGCAGCAAAAAATCAACGGAAACCGAAATAAAATCGTTATATTTTTTTATTTTAGAAAAAAGGTCGTATTTTGAAATGAAAATAGGCACAAATATAGTTGTTAAGCCGAAAAGCACGGATAAAGTCGATATCCAAAACCAATTACCGCCAGTATAAATACAACACACACCTAAAAGTAGAACAAGTGCTAAATACTGCGATAATGGAATTAGAATAAGTTTATATTTCTTTATCAATTTTGGTAAATTCGTAAAAGTGAACGCAAGGATTAACGCCGAAAGCACTATCCAGAACCAAGAAAGAGTTTTATTAATTGCCAAATTACAAATAAAGCATGGAATTAACGCAACTCCGTATGCAATGTAAAAAAATAAACTCCAAGAAATAGAAAGTGTACGCCATTTTTTCGCTTGAACTTTTTCTTCCCTTGCCTTGTTATCAACGCTAGCCGTTATAAGTTCGTGCTCAGAAACACCCAAAATCGCAGAGAGTTTTGGAAGTAGCGTTATGTCAGGGTGTGCAACGTCTTTTTCCCATTTGCTTATCGTGGACTCAGACACGAATAATAATTTAGATAATTCTTTTTGAGTTAAATTCTGTTCTAGCCTTTTTTGCCTTAAAAATTCACCAAAACTATTTTCCATTTTTTCTCTCACTCTAACACTACAACGTTATAAAACGTTTGTCAACTTTTCTATTTTTCCAATCTTTGCTTTTGGAGAAATTTCTATTTCTTTGACATATTGAACAAAATCAATTTTGCACCCTTTCCCAATAATAACAACCTCCCCAGCTACTCGTGGACACGTGACGTGCTTAAGAATCAAATCCCTTCCCTCAATTGAGGAATTTACAATAACTTTTCTACCTAACAAATGGCGTTTTCGTTTGATAATAACAATGCCACCTCTCACGCCTTCAATAGTTGTCGTTTTTTTAGCATTAATTTTAATATCTTCTGCTTTGAGAATGCCTGCGCAATTTATCGCACCCGAAGACTTAATACTTTCTGCCGTTATATCTCCACCACACTTTAATAAACCTGAAACGTTAACTTTCTTTGCCTTAACGTCTTTAGAAAAAATCGCTTTGCCAGACACATTAAAATCTTCTTTGCACTCAAGACTTTCACCCTTGCTTTTTCCAAGCATAGAAAAGGATTCGCATCTAACCTTTCCACAAAGAGAAACTCTCCCTTTCGCCGAAATTTTTTCATACTCTCCAGACGGAATTTTTCCACTTCCAGAAAAATACATATTATCTCTCCTCTATTACTACCACTCGTTGTTTCTTTGCTCTATTAACACTACAAACATTATATCAAATATTATAAATATTGCAACAAAAAAATAAGTTTGAGGACTTGAAAGTTTTTCAAGTATTAAAAAGCAAGAAATTCCACCCGTTATTCGAATGCAATGAGTTATAATTCAAATTCGCTTGTATTTTACTATTTAGACTCGCCCGACTTTGACAAGCCTGCATTGACGGACTAGGGCTCAGGAGCAAATTTATTTGCGTATGAGCGTCGACGACGTGATTTTGCTTTTAGCAAAACCTCTCGTTAGTTTATGCACTGTCGGGAAAGCCCCTGACAGACGCATCTCCGCTGTCGCTACGATGGACTAAGTCCATTATACAAGCCCATCAAAGGCGTCCGAACTACGTTCTTCGTCTATAAGACTCGGGCGAAACGCAGTGTAGCCCTCGGTAGTAAAACGGAGCAGCGTCGACGACACAATGCATAGCATTGTTCGGATAGTTCATCTCCGTCGGGTGACCGACGGCAAAAGAAAAACACCAACCATTTGGTTGATGTTTTCTTTTGATGCGTTAGTACAACAAAATCTCTAAAATTGCCCTGTTTTTATAGGTTAGAACAACAAAATGACTATAAGTATTTTTGTTCATCTATACAATACTTAACTTATATATTTATCTCAAAGCTTTCTGATGAAAACCATAAAATAATGTTATCATTTTTTACAACTAAACCATGTTCATTATTGACCATTAACCCAACGTCTTCTATACGACGTGCTCTCTCGACGTTTTCTTTTATAATTTGCATAACATCTACATCTTGCGCTATTTTTAGTTTTTTTCTTATTTTTTTCTCTACTTTGTTATTCTCAAAATGCCATAAATTGATATTTTTAAGAATTTTCTCTCTCAATTTGTCTGTTGAATAGTTCTGGGCGAAAAAATTATAAATATCTAACGCTTTATTGTATTTCTCATATTGAACGTAAAGCTCATAATTGCCTAACGATAGTGCCATGTGGCTTCGCACACCATTTCCAACTGGCTTATAAATACATTCTATGCCTTCATTCTTGCAGGCTTGAATAAACATTTCACCAAAAAAATCGTCAACACATACAAAGAAACAAAAATCTTCCAAATTTGGTTCTCTTAATTTGTTATTTTTGCATCTATAACACACACTTCCTTCAGTAAGGGTATGAGAATTTTCACAGTAAAACATAATTTATCCCTCAAACAAATCTATAGTACAATTATAAACGAAAAATTAAAATTTGACAAGTAAAATAAATAAATATGATAAACTACTAAAAAATGCAAAAAAAGAAGTGAAACCGTCCTTAGACAAATTTCACT
>JAZOOV010000052.1:0-1827 GCA_045655215.1 Christensenellaceae bacterium
GTTTCAAAAAATCTTTGACAAACCCGCCTATAAACTATATAATTATAATAGGATATATTGTGGATATATCTTAAAATCTAAATTAAAACAATAAAAAATAACATAGGTATATATAATGTATAAAGAAAGATATGAGAGTTGGTTTAATAGCGAAGTATTAACTAACGCTGAAAAAAAAGAATTATATGATATTAAAGATCAAACAGAAGAAATAGAATATAGATTTGGCAAAGACGTTGAGTTCGGCACGGCGGGAATGCGTGGTCTTATTGGACTTGGTACTAATATGATTAACGTGTACACCGTTAAGAGAGCAACGCAAGGTCTTGCAGAGTATATTAAATCACTCGGCACAAAGGCAATGAAAAGGGGCGTAGTTATCTCTTACGATACGAGAAGAATGTCGGAAGAGTTCGCATACGCTTCAGCCCTAGTACTATCAAATAACGGAATTAAAGCGCATTTATTTTCGCAAGTTCACCCTGTTCCAATGCTTTCGTATGCCGTTCGCAAGTTAAAGGCTATTGCGGGAATTATGATTACTGCAAGCCACAATCCAAAAGAATACAACGGCTACAAGGTTTATGGGGAAGACGGCGCTCAAATGGCGCCACAAGCCACCCAAAAGGTAGTTGAATATATTCTTGCCATTGATTCGCCTTTGTCTAAGCAAATTTTGTGCGACGAAAAGAAAGTAAAGAATATCAAAATCGTTAAGAAGTCTTTAGACAAGAGTTATTATAAAGAACTTAAAAAGTTATGCCTATCTAAAAAGGCAGTTCAATACGTGGGCAAGGACGTTAAACTAGTTTATACACCCGTTCACGGAAGTGGATATATTCCTGTCACAACAATCTTAAAAAAGATTGGAATAAACGCAATGGTCGTTCCAGAGCAAAAGGATAAAGACACCGAATTCTCAACCGTACAAGTGCCCAATCCTGAATATAAAGAAACCCTTTCACTAGCAATCAAAATGGCAGACTTTAAGGAAGCCGACGTTGTGTTTGGCACCGATCCCGACTGCGATAGATTAGGCGTTGCTATTAGAGACGATAAGGGCGAATTCCTTGCTCTATCAGGCAACCAAACGGGTATTCTTTTACTAGACTATATCCTAACTAGACTTAAAAAACAAGGCAGACTTGACGAAAAGAGTTTCGTGGTTAAAAGTTTTGTCACCACGTCTATGATTAAACTTATTGCAGAAGATTTCGGCGTGGAATTGATGGAAGTTCCAGTAGGGTTTAAGTTTATCGGTGAAAAGATAAAAGACCTTGACGATACGGGCAAGAGAGAGTTTGTGTTCGGGCTAGAAGAAAGTTGTGGTTATCTTCGTGGCACACACGCTAGGGATAAGGACGCTGTGGTTGCATCAATGTTGTTTGCCGAAATGGTTTGTTATTATACCTATAAAAATCAAGGCGTATATCAAAGACTTCAAGAATTGTACGCTAAGTACGGCTACGTTTACGATTGCAATTGTTCAACTCAATATAAGGGGTTAAACGCAATGCAAGAAATGAACGCCGTTGTGGACGGACTAAAAACCAAAAAGGTGGACTCTGTTGCTGGTGTAAAAATCGTCGCAACCAGAGATTATTCTAGTCTAACTCGCACTTTGGCAGACGGCACTACCGAACAAATCAATAGTTCAAAAAATAACGCAGTTTACTACGAATTAGAAAATGGTGGATTTATTTGCGTACGTCCTTCAGGCACCGAGCCTAAGTTAAAGGTGTATTATTCAGTTAAGGCTGAAAATGAAATTAAAGCCCAGGAATTATTCGAAAAAATTAAACTCGATTTTGAATCTTCAGTTCTTGC
>JAZOOV010000053.1:0-9925 GCA_045655215.1 Christensenellaceae bacterium
TCGACTTTTTTAAGTCGAGTGCTTAAGTTTTAATTTGAATTTTCTATTCTGCAATTTCTTCTATAGGTTCTTCTATGGGTTGCGCTTTTTTAGCCGTCAACTTTCTATAGAAAGGCGAGAAGAAGAATCCCGCAATCATAATAACTGCGAATATAATTAGATAGAATAGAACAGGGAAACTAAATTTGCCATCTGCTTGAGCCAACTTAAATGGAGTAATTCCGTGAGCGTACACTGCTGCAAACACCATGAAAGCGCAAGCAATAATTGAAATGATAGGCAAAATAAATCTCTTAGTCACGCTTAAATCTTTTTCTTTAATCATCCAAGCGATAAACATTGGAATATACATTCCGTAAATGGTGACGATTGGAAGTTCAGAAGAGTCGAAATTAAATACGCCAAACCATCCGCTTGTTAAGTTTGCTCCGTAGAAATAAACGAGCCAAGCGGCACATACGAATAAGCCCCAAACTGAAGAGTTTGTTGTCATGTTGGTAGCCTTGTCGATTTGACCAAACATTTTTATAGCAGGACCTTCGTTTCTAGCAGCGATAGCGTACATACCACGAGTTGCGCCCACCATAAGTCCGTTAAGCGTACCCAAGCAAGAAACTACTATGCAGATGTTTAGCAATATTCCCCCAATCTTTCCAAACACGTTAGAGAAAGACACCAAAGCACCTTCGTTCATTAAAACTTCATTTGAAGCGCCACCAGCAACGCCGATATAATACAATATATAAGCGATTACTACTATGAACGCACCGACTATTAGGGCTATTGGCAAATTCTTTTTAGGATTTTTAAGTTCTGCGTTAATTGAAGTTGCAACGATCCAACCTTCGTACGCAAATACGGTAGCAACTATTGCGGCGAATAATCCACCACTAGTTCCACCTACTGCTTCCGAAACGGTATGGGTAAAGTTATAACTTAAAGTTCCGTTAAACGCGCCGACTAAAGTTCCAACGATAGCCATTAAGAATATTGGAATTAGTTTAATTACGGTTGCGCTTACTTGGAATTTACCCGCAAGTTTTGGCGACAATGCGTTTAAGGTGTAATTTGCCACTAAGAAAAAGCCTGCTAAGGTCATTACTTCAGGGCTAACTAAACTCCAACCGAACATAGCGCCGAAATATCTAGCCGATACCCAAGCGAGCACCGAAGTCATTCCAGGATAGTAAAGGTTAACTAGAAACCACGCTAAATAATACGCGTAGTTTTTACCACAAGTTGCCTCTGCATAGTCAACTACGCCACTAACCTTTTCGTACTTAGTTGCCATTACGGCGAACTGAGCCGAACAAATTATCATAATCAAACCGGTTATTGCCCACGCAGCGATACCAAGTGGCATGTTTCCACCCGTTGCGTTTAGCACGTTCTGTGCCTTAAAGAATACTCCCGAGCCGATTACAGTTCCAACAACCATACAGATTGCAGTTAGAAGTCCATACTTCCTTTGTAATTTTTCCATACATTTCCCCTTTTTGTTTTTAAAAACAACATTAAATATAACACTAACTAAGCCCTTTGTCAATAGGTTTTTTAAAATTTACATCTCGCCTAAAGAGTGCATAATTATAGCAGTTAAAGAAATTCCCGCCGTTTCTGCACGCAAAATTCTCTTTCCTAGATACACCGTCTTATATCCCTTTTCTAAGGCTAATTGGTATTCTTCATTAGAAAAACCGCCCTCTGAGCCGACTACTATTGCCGTGCTACCTTTTAGATTACAAAAGTCCACTTGGTTTTCTTTAGCAAACTCACAGGCAAAAAGTTTATTTTTGCTAGCATCTCCAAAAGTTAAGGCTTTTTCTAGCGTTTCCGCGTATTCCACCTTTGGAACGACGGCTCTACCACATTGTTTTACAGCCTCTAGTGAAACACGATTTAATCTATTTAGTTTATTTTCGTTTATAAAACTTGAAGAAAATTTAGAAGAAAAAACCACTATTTTACTAACGCCAAGTTCCACGGCTTTTTGAACTACGAGTTCAGTTTTATCCCCCTTTAGATAGCCTATAATAAGGGTGACTTTTTCTTTCGGCTCGCACTCGTTTACTCTCTCTTCGATAACTTTTGCCGTAAAACTTTTTTTCTCTATTTTTATAATTTCTGCTAAAAACTCCTTGCCCGTTCCGTCGCAAAGAAAAATTTTCTCGCCCGATTTAATTCTCAAAACGTTAACGGCATGAAAAAACTCTTCTCCATCAACTATGGTTTCGGGATAAATTTCTTCCACAAAAAATCTTCTAAAATCGCTCATGTTATCTTCTTACTCTTCTATATTAATGTATTAATATATATTAATGTATTAATATATATTATATCTAGTTTATTTTTTAAACGAGGATATTGACTCGCTAATAGTTTTTCTTGCCGAAGCCTTACCAAATTTTTCTACGGCATCTTTATTCTTTTCACCGTGGGTTAAGCACCCCGCTCCTCCGACACATCCACCAACACAAGCCATACCTTCTACAAAATTTGCATCTAAAAGATTTTTACTCTTTCTCAAAAGGGCTATTTTACAAGATTCTATCCCGTCGCAAGAAACGGCTTTTAGTTCAAACGAAGAATTGTGCTCAATTAAACCCTCTTGCATTGCTGAGGCAAGTCCTCCACATCTAGCAAAAATTCTACCAAAGTACGAAGCGTCGTCGAATTGACTTTCTTCTAACTCGTTGAGGTCAACGTCTTTACTATCAAAAAGTGCTTGCAATTCCTCAAAAGTTATTACACAATCAACGTATTTTTTTACAGACTCTAATTTAGCCTCTGCTTTCTTTGCCGTACAAGGTCCAACAAAAATTACTTTTGAATTAGGCTCTTTTTCTTTAAGAATCTTAGAAATAGTTGCCATTGGCGACAAATTTTGCGATACACTATCAATCAATTCAGGGAAAGACTTATGCACGTAAGAAATGAAGGCAGGGCAACAAGAACTTATTAAAAATCCTTTTTCCACAAGTTCTTTACTTTCTGCTTCGGCAACCATATCTGCGCCTAATGCCGCCTCTACAACGTTAGTGAATCCTAATTTTTTTAGACCACTTATTACTTGTCCTAATTTTGCATAAGTAAATTGACTAGATATTGCCGGAGCAACTACTGCGTAAACGTTGTATTCTTTACCCTCGTTGCTCTTTTTAATAATATCTATCGCGTCAAGTATGAACGACTTATCCGTTATTGCCCCAAACGGACATTGATAAACACAGGCGCCACAACTAACACATTTGTCGTCGTCTATCTTTGCGGCTTTTTGCTCGTTCATCGAAATCGCCTTTATTTTACAAGCGTTTTGACAAGGACGCTTTCTATTAACTATAGCCGAATAAGGACAAACTTTAGAACACGCGCCACACTCTTTACATTTAGATTTATCTATGTGCGCTACGTGATTACTATCAAACGTTATCGCATCAAATTTACAAGCGTCTTCACAACGGTGAGCCAAACACCCTCTACACGCATTGGTCACCTCATATCCCCCAACAGGACATTCGTCACACGCGATATCTATAACTTCTATAACGTTTGAATTGTCGCTACTTCCACCCATTGCCATTTTTACGCGCTCGCCTAGTATTGCGCGTTCTTTATAAACGCAACATCTCATAGTAGGCTCGTTGGTTGGAACTATGATTTTTGGAATATCCATAAGATTTTCCAACAAAGTCCCCTCCCAAGCCTGTTTTGCAACTTCTTTTAAAACTTTATATTTAAGATATTGAACTTTCGTGTCGAATTTTTTCATATATTTTACCTTAAAACAAGGTTGTACTTTAACCATACAACCTTGTCTTTTAATTTTTTATTTGTGTTTTCCGTAATGAACGTGCAACAATTCGTGAACTTTATCTTTTAGAACGCCGTTATACAATTCGTTAAGAATTGGATTATCTTCTGCTCTACGAATTGAAAGCAATCTATCAGTATCGTACAATCCTTTGCTACGCTTACTCTTTTCTTCTCTTACAGCAAAAGGTTGTCCTCCACCGTTTACGCAACCACCAGGGCAAGCCATAACTTCTACGAAATCAAAATGTTCGCCTGCTTCCATTCTCTTAATAACCTTTTCTGCATTGCCAAGTCCGCTACATACGACAATTTTAAGACTTCTTTCACCAAACGGCAATTCAAATTCTTTAATGCCCTCTTCGCCTCTTTGACCTACGTTTGCTAAAGTCACTAATTCAGCGCGATTTTTATTGCTTGAAACCCTACGAAGCACAGCCTCGGTCACACCACCGGTGACACCAAAGATTACGCCAGCGCCCGAAATAGTGCTAAACGGCATATCAATTGCTTCCGGTTCAATTTCAGAGAATTTTATACCCGCTTCTTGTATCATACGAATTAAGCCTTTAGTCGTTAATACTGCGTCTACGTTGCGTTGACCGTCAACGGTAAATTCTTCGCGTATTGCTTCAAACTTCTTAGAAGTACAAGGCATAATTGCCACGTGGAAATGCTTCTCTCCCTTTTCTCTTGCTTGCGCCTTTACAATTGAAGCCATCATTTGCATTGGCGAACGACAAGTTGAAATATTTTCTAGTAATTCAGGATGTTTCTTTTCTGCGTATTGAATCCAACCTGGACAGCAAGATGTCATAAGTGGGAGTTTTCCTCCGTTATTTAGCCTATCGATAAATTCGTTAGTTTCCTCTAAAACGGTAAGGTCTGCAGCCAAAGACGTATCGTAAATTTCGTCAAATCCCATAAGGCGAAGAGCGGCAACGATTTTACCCATTGCGTTTTCTCCTTCCTTAAAGCCGAGTTCCTTGCCAATAGCAACTCTAACGGCAGGAGCAATTTGAACGGTAGTCTTTAGGCTGTTATCATGTAAAGCTTTCCAAATAACTTCGGCTTCACTATTAAGAATCAACGCTCCTGTAGGACATACTGCCACACATTGTCCACAACCTACGCAAGGAGATTGTGCAAGTGGTCTATCAAACGCCGTACTTATGGTCATTTTAGAGCCACGATGAGCAAAGTCTATTGCCCCTACGTTTTGAACTTCATTACATACTCTAACGCAGTCACCACAAAGAATACACTTGCTTTGGTCTTTTACTATACAAGGTGAAGATTGGTCTCTCTCCGTCTTGCTCGCAGTATTTGGGAAACGAACTCCCTCTATCTTAAACTTTCTTGCTAATGCTTGAAGTTTACAATCGTTATTCTTCTCACAAGTCGTACAATCTCTACAGTGATTTGCAAGCAATAATTCTAATATGTTTTTACGATATTTTCTTAATTTTTCCGTGTTGGTTTTGATGTTCATACCTTCTCTAGGAGGAGTAGAACAAGAGGCTTCAAATCCACCCCACTCGTTTTCTACCATACACATACGGCAAGCACCGTAAACAGAGAGTTCACTATAATAACAGAACGTTGGCATTTCGATACCCACTTTTCTAATTATTTCAAGTAGATTCTTCTCGCCGTTTATTTCTACGGGAACACCGTCAACAGTCATATATTTTTTCTTATCCATAAAATTATTCCTCCTTGATAGCCTTGAATGCGCACGCACTTATACAACTACCGCAACGAATACATTTGTTAAGGTCAATGGTAAAAGGTTCTTTGATTTTGCCACTGATTGCACCAACCGGACAAATTCTAGAACATTTTGAACAACCTTTACAAAGTTCAGGGTCGATAACGATACGTTTAAGTTTTTGGCACTCCCCTGCAGGACAACGCTTATCGTAAATATGCGCTTCGTATTCGTTTCTAAAGTATTTAATAGTTGACAATACAGGACCTGCAGCAGTTTTACCAAGACCGCAAAGTGCCATATCGGAAATCATTTCGCCTAGTTCTTGTAAAAGTTCAATATCTCCGTCACGACCTTCACCAGCAACTATTCTTTCTAAAATTTCAAGCATTCTCTTAGTGCCTTCACGACAAGGAACGCACTTTCCACACGATTCGTTTTGCGTAAAGTTCATAAAGAATCTCGCAACTTCTACCATACAGGTCTTTTCGTCCATTACTACTAGACCCCCAGAACCAATGATTGCCCCTGCCTTCTTTAACGAATCGAAATCCAATGGTAAATCTAAGTGTTCTTCGGTTAAACATCCACCAGACGGACCACCGATTTGAACTGCCTTAAACTTGCCGTCTCCACGAATACCACCACCGATATCAAAAATAACCTCTCTTAAAGTCGTACCCATTGGCACTTCAATAAGACCGGCGTTCTTAATATTACCAGTTAAAGCGAAAGTCTTAGTTCCAGGACTCTTTTCTGGTCCAATACCTTTGTACCAATCTGCACCCTTATTGATAATATCAGCAACGTTAGCAAAAGTTTCAACGTTATTAAGTACGGTTGGTTTGTCAAACAAGCCGTGTTCAACCGTTCTTGGTGGCTTAACTCTAGGCATACCACGTTTACCTTCGATTGATGCGGTCAATGCTGAACCTTCACCACAAACAAACGCTCCCGCGCCTCTACTGATATTCATATGGAAACAAAAATCAGTTCCCAAAATATTATCGCCTAAAATGCCTAATTCTTCTGCTCTCTTAATAGCAGTTCTTAATCTTTGTACAGCCAAAGGATATTCGGCACGAACGTAAATATAGCCGTTAGTTGCACCCGTTGCTATACCTGCAATAATCATACCTTCAAGCATTCTATGTGGATCGTCTTCCATTACAGACCTATCCATAAATGCACCTGGGTCGCCTTCATCACCATTACATACTACGTATTTTGGGAAATTCTTTTGTCTTGCAACTTGGCTCCACTTTCTTCCCGTTGGGAATCCACCGCCACCACGTCCACGAAGACCAGATTCGGTTATTTGATTTACGATATCTTCTCCGGTCATTTCTGTTAACGCTTTTTCAAAAGCAGTATAACCGTCGTTTGCTAAATATTCTTCAATACTTGTCGCGTCAATCTTATCGCAGTTATCCAAACTAACGCGAGTTTGTTTCTTATAGAAAGGAACTTCCTTTTTCTCTTTGTAAACCACTCCGTTTTCGGTGTAGCAAAGTCTCTCAACGCACTCGCCGTTAAGCATTGTTTTTTCAATAATATCTTCGCAATCACTTTCCTTAACTTGAACGTACAACCAACCTTGTGGCTCTATACGAACTAAAGGACCTACTTCACAAAAACCATGACAACCACTCTTGGTAAGTCTTATAGAATCACCCTCATTGCATTTTTCAAGTTTTACGGTGTAATTTAAGTTTTTCTCGCTCATTACTTTAACGAGTTTTTCATAAACCTTGTTTGCGCCCTTAGATACGCAACCAGCACCACCACAAACTATTATTTTCTTTTTTTCCGCTTGAAGTAATTGCTTACATTGTTCGCGATAAACACGTAGTTCTTCAACACTCTTAAACATTAGTTTTTCTCCTTTAACTCATTTATTAAAGCAACGGCAGTTTCCGGAGTCATCGTTGGATAAATTTCATCATTAACCATTACAGCAGGAGCAGACGAACATGCACCTAAACAAGAAACCGTCTCTACGGTAAACATAAGGTCGTCCGTCGTCTTCTTTTGTTCGGATAAGCCGAGTTCTTTTCTTAATGCTTCCAAAATAGGAATTGATTTTCTAACGTGACAAGCAGTTCCGTCACATACTTTTACAACGTATTTACCTTTTTGCTCTAAAGAGAAATTCTCATAGAAAGTTGCAACGCCATAAATTCTTGCTTCTGGAAGATCTAACTTTTCTGCTAAATACGCAAAAATCTCTTCCGGTAAATATCTATAATGTTCTTGCGCACGTTGAAGTATTGCAATCAACGATTTTTCTTCGTTGCCATACTCCTTTATCGCTTGGTCTAAAACACTAAAATCAATCTTTTGTTTCATAATTACTCCATTTTAATTTTATTTTTCGCTTAAATATTTATCGATTGCAGCCGCAGCAGTCTTTCCTGCACCCATAGCCGATATTACGGTTGCCGCACCGGTGACAGCGTCGCCACCTGCGTACACGCCCTCTTTTGAACTTAATCCATCTTCATTTACAACTATTCCGCCGTGAGCGTTAACCTCTAATCCAGAAGTCGTATCTTTAATCAATGGGTTTGGCGAAGTTCCGATAGACATTACTACCGTGTCAACTTCCATCTCAAACTCTGAACCCTCGATAACTACTGGACGACGACGGCCCTTTGCGTCTGGTTCACCGAGTTGCATCTTAACGCAACGAATACCAGTCACAAATCCGTTTCTTTCGTCTCTTGGGTTTTCTGGATTATTATATCCAACTATCTCTACTGGGTTGCAAAGAAGTTTAAATTCTATGCCCTCTTCTTCTGCGTGTTCAACTTCTTCCTTTCTTGCTGGTAATTCTTCCATTGAACGACGATATACTATGTATACTTTTTCTGCGCCCAATCTCAAAGCCGTTCTCGCCGCGTCCATAGCAACGTTTCCGCCACCAACTACTGCAACTTTACCACCTTTCATTATAGGAGTGGTAGGATTGTCTAGGTAAGCCTTCATAAGATTGCTTCTGGTTAAGAATTCGTTTGCAGAGTATACGCCTTTTAACGATTCACCAGGAATATTCATAAAGTTTGGAAGTCCTGCACCAGAGCCGATAAATACTGCTTCAAAGCCCATATCGAACAATTCGTCAACCGTTAAGGTTTTGCCAATAACAACGTTGGTTTCAACCTTAACTCCAAGCGCTTTTAGTCCCTCAACTTCTTTAGCAACGATTGCTTTTGGAAGTCTAAACTCAGGTATTCCGTAAACTAATACGCCACCTGCAACGTGGAACGCTTCAAACACGGTCACGTCGTATCCCTTTTTAGCAAGGTCGCCAGCGCAAGTTAGTCCAGAAGGACCTGAACCTACGATTGCAACTTTATGACCATTGCTTTCAGGCTTTTTAGCCGATTCTTTGCTGTTTTCATTATGCCAGTCTGCAACGAAACGCTCTAATCTACCAATACCTACCGGCTCAAACTTGATACCTAAGGTACATTTTGATTCACATTGCGTCTCTTGTGGACAAACTCTTCCACAAACTGCAGGTAATGAAGAGGTCTTTGAAATTATTTGATAAGCACCTTCAAAATCGCCCGTTTTTATTTTGGTTATAAAGTTAGGTATGTCAATGTTAACTGGACAACCATTTACACAAGGCATATTTTTACAATTAAGACAACGTTTTGCTTCTTCTATAGCAACTTCAGCAGTATAGCCTAACGCTACTTCGCTAAAATTTCTCGCACGCACTTTTGCATCTTGAGTGGGCATTTCGTGTTTTTTAGGATTTATAGCCATTTTTCTCCCCTCCTACTTTACTTCTTTTTTGAACAAATTACACGTTTCTTCGTGAGCGTGGCGTTCAAAACCAAAATACATTCTACCACGAGACATAGCCTCGTCAAAATCAACTTCGTATCCATTAAAGTCAGGTCCGTCTACGCAAGCAAATTTAGTCACCTTCTTGCCATCTTGATTGAGGGTAAGTCTGCATCCACCGCACATACCCGTTCCGTCAATCATTATAGGGTTCATTGAAACGGTCACAGGAACTCCGAAAGGTTTTGCCGTTAAAGTGACGAATTTCATCATAATAAGCGGTCCTATGGTGATTACCATATCAAACTTTTCACCTGCTTCTAATTTTTCTTTTAGTGGAACGGTCACGTTTCCGTGTCTACCATAACTACCGTCGTCAGTCATAAGAACGAGATTGTTAGAGCAAGCCTTAAACTCGTCTTCTAAAATAACTAAATCTTTATTTCTAAAGCCGATTATACTAGTCACTTCAGCGCCCATTTCGTGCAGTGCAACGGCGATTGGCATTGCAATTGCGCAACCTACGCCACCACCAACGATACAAACTTTCTTTAATCCTTTCAAATGGGTTGCCACACCTAAAGGGCCAACGAAGTCTTGAATAAA
>JAZOOV010000054.1:0-5309 GCA_045655215.1 Christensenellaceae bacterium
GGGCTAATCGCCCGAATCCCTACGGGATAAAAATGGAGATGCGTGTTTCGGGTGAGAACCTTAGTTCGCCCGTCAACTGACGGATAAACATTGATGGACGAGGGCTCCGTAGCGAAAGCGGAGGAGTATCTCGTCACCAGCTTCAAAAAAGAAAGGAGGGAAACTCTTTCTTTTTCGTTGTAGAAATTCACACTTAAAACGTTTGCGAATTATTAGAGTTTTTGTTATAATTTTTTATGCTTTAGAAAAACTACTTAGGAAACAAATATGGCTAGAATACTTAAAAAAATCATTCCGTTCTTGATAATATGCTCAATACTATGTTCGTCGTGCTATTATGAAAATAATAATGATAATATTGAGCCACCAACTCATCAGCATAGTTTTAGTGATTGGTCAGTTGAAAGCCCTGCCACTTGTACTCAAGAGGGAGTGGAGATAAAAAGTTGCTTGACTTGTACCTACAGAGAGCAAAGGAGTATTCCTAAAATTGCCCACACGGAAGAGATTGACCTTGGGAAAGAGCCTACTTGTGAAGAAAAAGGACTCACAGAAGGCAAACGTTGTTCAAAATGCGATAAAATTCTACTAGCCCAACAAGAAATAGACGCTTGTGGACATAAAGAAGTAGACCATCCCGAAAGAAAATATTGCCTAACTTGTGGCAAATTTTTAGAAGATCCCTTATATTCTTTTGGAGTAATTTCGGACGTACACGTAAAAACCCCCGAGCGTTCGGCTGACAAAACAGACACCAAAGCCAACTATATAAGAGCGTTAAATTACTATAAAAGTAGAAGTGCAAACTTCGTGTGTGTGGTAGGCGATACAATTTGGAACGGAAGTGACGGAGTTCCAGAACTAGACGAGTCCAATCGTTATTGGCTAGAAGAAGTGACGCTATTTAGTTCCATAAACAACGACTATTTTAACGACCAAGAAAGTGGTCAAAAAGTTTATGCAACAACGGGTAATCACGACGCGTCTTTAAGAGGGTATTCACATGGAGCGTACGGCTTAAACGAGAAAGTGACGTACTATAAAGACGGAACGATGACCGGCGAGCAAGCGTGGGAAGAAATCGTTGGAACGCCCCTAAATTATGCTTTCGAGCAAGGGGAAGACGTATTTTTATTCGTAGGAATGTATTTTTGGAATTATACTAGTTGGTATAAAAACGACGACGCAGAGAATTGGTTAAAAGTTAAACTAGAAGAAAATAAAGATAAGAGAGTATTTTTATTCTTTCACCTATATATGAATAATACCTACGATAATCTCATAGGTAATATGGCGTATTCGGGAATGCCTACGGGAAAGACGGTGGGAGATGCTTCACGATTTGAAAAGTTAGTAAATAGTTATAGCAACGTAATTTGGTTTAACGGACATTCTCATATCAACGCTGAATTAGCGAGCAATCCAAATTTTTCAAGTCCTAACGTGTATAAGAGCGAGCAAACAATGACTATGGTGCACGTTCCAGCGTGCGCTTTCGTTAGAGACCTTAACGAAGAGCAAACTAACTACGAGAGAAACTACGATAAATCTCAAGGTCTATGGATAGACGTTTATCAAGGAAAAATTGTAGTAAAAGCAATAGATTTTACTTCGTCGAAGTTTATCGATAATACGACGTATATAATTAAACAATAAAAAAAGCAGGATATTAATCCTGCTTTTTCCATAACTAAAAAAGATTTATTAAATTTATTCGCTTACCGTAAATAATACGTCAAATTTATAACTTATACCATCTAAAACGAATGAAGTTCTAACAACGGCAGTTCCCGCTTTTTTAGCAGTTAGGATACCATAATCAAATCTACCAACTTCAACTAATTCTTCAGTGCAAGGATTTACAAAGGTATATTTTTTCCCTAGATTGTCCTTTATACTAGCGTTGGTAATTAAACTCGAAGGAATTTTACCTTCATTATCGATAACGTAGCCGTGAGGGGTTATTTCTATAACGTCAGAACCTTGGATAACTTCAAATTTAATATCTTTGTAATCAAACAAGTGATAAGGATTGCTATGAATACCAAAAACCCAATCTAATTCATGATTGCCTACCTTTATAGTTTTAGTTGCATTATTAACTCTGCCACTATCTCCGTCACGATCATAGTTAAGTCTTGGTATAATTAGTGAATACGCTCTTGAACCTTGTGTAGGATTGCGATATCCAAGTTGAGACCATAATAAATCGTTGTCTAAATAACCTGCCGTTTCGGAAACGAGTAATAAACCCATATCTCCGTAAAGTTTGCCAAAATGCTCGTTTACTTCATTTACCATCGTCTTAAATTTACTTTTTATTTGTAGTAAACTTGCATCCATTTTAGGATAATCGGTGTTTGTCACGTTAGTAGCAACCCTCACTTTTGCATTAGTAAGTAGGGTATAGTAGGGGCATAGTGATTCAACTAAAATTCGATAATATAGGTCGGAATTCTTATCTAGTTTATTAAGGATTTCTTCGTAAGTTGCTATTAGTAGTTTTAGGTCGCTATCCTTATAATAACCAGACAAGGTAGTGCGAGAATCAAAATAACTAAACCCGTTCCAGTCGTCGCCAGCAGTTATGAAGTCGGAAAGCGCTTGCTGATACATTTGACGTTGTTTATTGAATATGTTAAGCATTTTAGCCGAATATTCACCATACATAGCGTTAAAATATCTATTGATATAAAAGTCTATATTGGCATCAGTATCCCACATTAGTTTAGAATTAAGATAGGTTTTGAGTCCTGAAAAACCGGTAATTGGATAGGTATTATAGGCGTTTTGATTGTACCAAGATATTATACCTAAATCAGCAAAGAACTTAAACGTATCGTTTGAGTAGAATACAAAACTATCGGTAAAATGCAAATACTGGCTAAAGTTAGCGTTATACGTCCAAAGTTTAGCGTTAGAAGTTAAATCTAGCCACTTTAAGATTTTTGTCTTTCCATTGGCGTTTCTTGGGTCGTTGATATCGAGCATGGCAGTATATTCATAGGTTGAAGATAAAGAAAGGTCAACGACAATTCTATCGTTAAACGCAACGTCAGGATGAATTGGAACGTATTTATTTAAGGACGTATCGTATTTTGCAGGGGGATCAACGTAATTAGCATAAGCCGAAAAAGCAATACGGAAATTATCTATAACGTAATTTGAACCCTCTTTAGTTTCAAACCAATCATATATAACGTTTGCTACGTCTTTAACAAACCTAATAACTAGACCAGACTTATGCCCGCCGTAAAGATTGGTTTTTTCAATACAAGCACTGCATCCGCACGTTATACCATTGTCTTCAATACCGATACTTATATTATCCCAGGTAGAATTTTTCCACCATAGTTCGCCTATTTTTTGGTATTCAGCAATAACGAAACGTTGTATTATAGTCTGTTTTATAATATCAGCATAGGCATTAATCATTTGTCGATATTGGTTTTCGTTTCCGTGGGCAGTAAAACACACTTCGCCTATACTGCCAGAATTTGTTTTTAGCAAATTACCATTTACGTCGGTTGCATACCAATAGTTGCCGTGCAAATCCTTATGTGTAGCGTATGGAATATAATCTAAAGTATTATGTTGGTTTCGTACGACGAAAGTTTCAGTTGGCTTGCCGTTTTTATCGTAGGTAAACAAGCCCGAAGCGTCTGTATATCCCTTTAATCCAGTGCGCATACGATATTTATAGGTCATTGTTTCAGTATGACTACCATCTATGTGTCTTTGGTTAATATCGGGATTTTCTATTACGTAAAAATTTTCGATAGTAAGATTTTCCACGTTTTTATCTAGAATTTCCACACCAGAACTTATTGCGTCGTATCCAAAATACCTTTCCAAAAACTCGTAAACGGCAAAATTAACAGAAAAGTCGTCGCCTCCCAATAGAAAGATATTATCTTCCTGATTAAATAGCAATATTCCATCTAGGGATAATTTGTTTAGGTCTTCGTTTATGGTAGAAGGAACTAACTTTGTATTTCCCAAAGAAATAAATTTACCACCATTGTAATCGCAATCTTTTACTATTGGTAAAAGGTTGCCCGTTGCTTCTTCTATTAAAGAAGAGAGTTCTTTAGTTGCATTTTTTATATGACCTTTGTGCATGATTGCAAGATAATCTTCAGGTACAACTATTTGATAATCACATACGCCGTTTACAACAAATTCAATAACGTGATTTAACTTAGAGCCTTCATCTATTCTAGTATGCGTTTGGTCGCAACCATCTCTATTGCACTTAGCGGTTTCCGTTCCGTCTTGAGAAGTGGTTGCGTCGTTATTTGATACGTAGTTAGTGAATTCGTGTCCAAGCGCTAAAGTAATGTTTTCTTTGTATTCATCACCACAAGTACATTTGTAAAGGGTATAACCGTCACTTGTGCACGTGACGTTGACAACGTTTTTAGTATGCTCATGAACGTGAGAACACGCCGAAAAACCAACACTAAAGAGCATTATTGCAAAAATAGTAATTACGCTTAGAAAGATTTTTTTCATTTAAACCCCAACTATCAAAATTCTATTATTTTAATTATATCACGGAAAAAGTATAAAAACTAGAATTTTTAAAAATTATAGAGAATTTTTATATTCATAACGAAATGCTTAAAAGCAATAGATTTTACTTCGTCGAAGTTTATCGATAATACGACGTATATAATTAAGCAATAAAATAAAAGCAGGATTAATATCCTGCTTTTTCCATAACTAAAAAAGAATTCTTTAGAAAAATAGTGGCTTATTTTTGTTGCAAAATAACAAAATAAATGGTAAAATGTAAATAATAAACATTATAAAGGTGTTATTTATGAAAGATAGGTTGCTATTAATTAAAGAATTTATTGATAAAAACGGAAAGATTTCCTTTCACGAATTAGAGTGTGCGTTTCCAAACGTATCTTCAATGACCTTAAGACGTGACCTTAATAAACTAGAAGAAGAGAACGCCGTAATTAGAATTTCGGGTGGCGCATTATCGGTAAACACCGTTTTAAGAGCCAAGGAAGCCGACTTTTCCGAGAGAATAAACTATAACACTGCAGAGAAGTTAGAGATAGCCGACAAAGCGGTTAAACTAGTAGAGCCAAAAAGTTGCGTGTTTATAGATGGTGGCTCAACGACAACGTATTTTGCAAGAGCCTTGCCAGACGATAATTTTTACGTATTAACTAACGCGTTAGTTATAGCCGAAACCATATTGAGAAAGGAAAAGCCAACCGTTGCACTACTAGGTGGCGACTTAAAGAAGAATAGTTTTATCACGGTAGGTAAAACTTGTATAGACTTCATTA
>JAZOOV010000055.1:0-2935 GCA_045655215.1 Christensenellaceae bacterium
GGACATTTTTCGTGAATTGCTTCTTGTATACGAGTAAAAGAAACTATATAAAGGTTAATTCCACCATTATATTCGCCAATTCTTCTAGTTAACTCCATTACTTTCTCTTTCGCAGCCTCACCGGTATATGGAAAACTATGAAAATGCAAGCAGTCAAGTTTCATACCCCTTTTAATCGTCATATAACCCGCAACAGGGCTATCAATTCCACCAGAAATAAGTAAAAGCCCTCTTCCAGCAGAGCCAACCGGCATACCACTCATACAATGAATAGTATCGGTATAAACGAAAGTTTTTCCATCTTCACGAATATCAATATTAACGACAAAAGAAGGCTCTTTAATATTAACGAAAATGTTCTTCCCGTAAATTTCAAGCAAACGCCCACCAATTAGTCTTGAAGTCTCAACTGAATTTGGCGTAAAGAATTTATCAGCCCTATTGGTTTCCACCTTAAAAGAGCCAATTTTGCCTTCGCAAAGAATTTTACAGGCATTAAATATACTTTCAAACTCGCTTTCTACGACGTAAGCCCTACTATAAGTGTGAATTCCTGCAATTTTATGTAATTTTTCAGTTATAGCAACGTAATCGTTTTCATTAAAATCTTCAATTAAATACCTACTATGCAAAACGGTAAATTTATAGTCAAAGCCCCTTAATGAATTTTTAATATTTTCCTTTAAGAGTTTTTCAAAATACCCACGATTTTTACCCTTAAGGTGAATTTCGCAATATCTAATTATAATCGCTTCTTTCATACTCGCATTATTCCTTTAAGTTTTTTAGCAACTTCGTTAAGTTTATTTACGGCAAATTCTACTTCATCTATCGTATTTTCAGTAGAAAAACTAATTCTAACTACGCCGTCAAGAACACTTTTATCATATCCGCAAGCCTCTATAACCCTACTAAAAGGGTTTTTCGAAGAACAAGCCGAGCCGTTGCCGACGATAATTTTAAATTCTTCTAACGAGTGCATTAGCACCTCGCCTCTAATTCCTTTTGCAGAAACCGACAATATATAAGGCGAAGAATTATCGCTAGAAATAATTGTAAACACATCTTTATCTAGAAGTTCAACAAATCTATTTTTAAGCCCTAAAACGAAATTATAGCCATCTAAAAGATTATCGTAATGCTTAATACTAGCATACTCAAAAACTTTTATGCCGAAAAGATTTTCCGTTCCACTTCTAAGCCCGTTTTCTTGACCACCACCAAAAATTAAAGGAGCAATAGAAATTTTTTTCTTTTTTATCAAAGCACCAACGCCTTTTAGGGCGTTTATTTTATGCGCACTTATTGAGTAAAGATCTATATCACGAGATAAAACGTAAGGAATTTTACCATAGGCTTGAACACCGTCTACGTGAAAAATTATTTTTGGATTAATATTTTTAATGGTTTTAGCAATCAAATTAACGTCGTTAATAGCACCCGTTTCATTATTTACGTGAATAATTGAAACAAAATCTACCCTATTATTTTTTACGTAATCAAATAGTTTATCGGTATTAACTGATCCGTCAAGATTTAGGTCGATAAACTCAATCGTATTACCCCTATTTTTTAATTCTAAAAAACTTTTATAAACAGCAGAGTGTTCACCCTTATCCGTGACGTAAACGCCTCTTTTGACTGCACAAAAAATGGCTTGATTATCACTTTCACTACCACAAGACGTAAATAGACATTCAAATTCTTGCGAAGCGCCTATACACCTAAGAATAGTTTCCTTAGCCTTCTTTATTTCGCCAGCATTGTTTAAGCCTTCTCTATATAAAGCCGAAGGATTATAAAAATTATCCGCGTTAAAAATACTAGCCTTTTCCAAACAACTTGCATCAGGCTTGGTTGTCGCAGCGTTATCTAAGTATATCATAATTTTTTTAATTCCTCGTCTATAATACTTTTATTGGAATAATTTATAATGCAAGAAATAAATCTTTTAGAACACTCTAGAATTACCAAATATTTTTCTTCTTTTCTAGAATAATAAACGTAATAAAAATCATTTCCGTCACAAGGCGAATCGTTAGAAGTCATATAAATAGTTTTAACGTTTGGCGCGCCCTTAAACTTATTAAATCTCTCACTATCATATAATCCAATCGCGTCAAGTTCAACGCATTTAAATGAAACGCCAGGCTTTCTTTTCTTATAATTTACAACTTTAGAAATATTAACTTCCCCTGTTGCGAATTGATAGTCGTAATCAACTAGATAAGTATCTCTTTTTCTAAATAGAAAGAAGATAATAAACACGCAAATTGCAATTGGAATAATTCCAAAAAACAAAAACGCATAGGATATAGTTGGAATAAAAGTTATAACGTAACCACTCCAAATAGCAGTTATAAGCACTAAAACAATTCCTAAAACGTTATAAAAATTATATTTTTTCTTGTTTGATTCCCTATTGTTATCAACAACGGTTTCATCATATACGTATTCAACCATTACTTTAACTTAACGATGGTGACACCGTTTTCTCCTTCTCCGTATTTTCCTGCTCTAAATTCTAGCACGTTTTTATCCGTCTTGAGATATTCCCTAACGGCTTTTAGTAGCCTACCTTCACCAATTCCGTGAATAATTTTAACTTCTTCTAAATTACATACTACAGCAGAGTCTATAAAAGCCTTAACGTCTTCAAGCCCATCCAAAACCCTTTTGCCAACTATATTGATTTCAGGCTTTAAGATAAACCCACTAACTTTTCTATTAACAACAACTTTTTCGGGTTTTTCTTGAACTTCTTCAACTTTATAAAAATCAACTATTTTAGCAACAGTAGTAATATCACCAAATGTAATTTCTGCCTCTCTACCATTACTTTTTATTGAAATTATTTTTGCCTTTACACCAAGCGATTTAACGTACACCATTAGCCCAACTTTTAAGTCTTTTTTATCGAGCTTAACTAGTTCTA
>JAZOOV010000056.1:0-3866 GCA_045655215.1 Christensenellaceae bacterium
GGTTTTTCAGGCTTTGAAGATATTTTTGGTGATATTTTCGGTGGTTTTGGTGGTGGCAGAAGCCGTGCGCAAACCAAAACTAAAGGGGAAGATATCACTATTGAATTAAAACTTTCTTTCTTAGACGCTGCAAAGGGTTGCAGAAGGGACGTTACTTATACTAGAGATGAGCCTTGTTCTAGTTGTAAAAGTACTGGTGCAAAAGGTGGCACTGCGTATAAAACTTGTGAAAAGTGTGGTGGCACGGGGCAAATTCAATACGCTACCGGCAACGGATTTTTCCGTCAAGTTCAAGTAAGGGCTTGTGATGAGTGTAGGGGAACGGGTAAAAAGATTATCGAAAAATGCCCCGATTGCAACGGAAAAGGCTACAATAGAGCAAGTACAAAAGTGACTATCGATATTCCTGCAGGCGCTGATACCGGCAGTTATATGAGAAAAATCGGCTTTGGTCAAGCAAGTAGAAACGGTGGCCCTGCAGGCGACCTTATTATCGTATTTAAGGTTGAAGGCAGTAAACTCTTTAGAAGAAAGAATTTTGACCTTTACGTGACCGTTCCTATTTCTATCACCACGGCAGTTTTAGGTGGAAAGGTTAAGATTCCACTTATCGACGATACTTTAGAGTATACTATCCCAGACGGAACGCAAAGCGGAAAGATTTTCTTCGTTCGTGGCAAGGGTATTAAAACTAATAGGGGTACGGGTGACCTTTACATTGAAGTAATCGTTGAGATTCCAACTAAAATTTCAAGAGAACAAAAGAAAATTTTAGAGTCACTAGAAAAGGAAACGGATATTTCTAAGACTTCTAAAATGAAAGAATACAGAGAAAATATGGAAAAAATGTACGGCGAAAATCCGTACCAAAAAAAGTAAAATGAATTTTTTAGAACTATCTATTTCAACCACTCACGAAGGTAGTGAACTCGTTTGTGATTTGCTATCTAATTATAGCCAAGAAGGCGTTTCGGTTAGCGATATTTGCGACGTAATCGACCTAGAAAAAAGTGGAAAAACTTGGGACTACTTAGAAGACGGCGTTAAGGATTTAGGAAATGACGTAGTCGTTAAGGGCTATATTTCAGTAGACGACGACTTGACCTTACGTGAGATTAAAAACGCCCTTCTATCCTTAAAGGAAAACTGCCCTTTCGACCTTGGCTTACTAGAGATTAAAACTCAAGTTATCGACGGCGAAAAGTGGCGTGAAGAGTGGAAGAAAAACTTTAATATCATTAGATTTAATAAAATCGTGGTTGTTCCCGGTTGGATGGAATATGAGAAAAAAGAAGACGAGATTACCATCATTTTAGATTCTAATATGGCGTTTGGCACAGGGGAGCACGAAACTACTTCAATGTGCTTAGAATACCTAGAAAAGTACGTTAAAAAAAGCGACGTGGTTTTAGACGTGGGCTCGGGTAGTGGCATACTCGGTATTTGCGCTAGCAAACTCGGTGCAAAGGAAGTTATAATGACCGATATCGACGAGTGTGCAACCGAGGCAAGTGAACATAACGCAAAGATTAACGGCGTTAAAAACGCTACGGTTTTACTAAAGAATTTGCTCGACGACAATACCGTTAAAGGCGACGTTATCGTATGCAATATTATGGCTGAAGTGTTAATTTCGTTTGCGAGTGGAATTGCTAACAACCTTAAGGGAAATGGAACAATCATACTAAGTGGCATTTTAGTTGACCGACTAGATAAGGTTAAAAACGCCTACCTTGAGAACGGATTTAAGTTCGTGGAACAAAAGATTAAGGGCGAGTGGAGTGCGCTCGTTTTGAGCCGTTAGATTATGAAAAAGGCAGTAGTTTTTACCCTAGGGTGTAAGGTTAACGAGTGTGAATCGGATTCTCTTATAACGGGACTTAAAGATAGGGGATATGAAGTTAGCGATAGGCTAGAAAAGGCAGACCTTTATATAGTAAACACTTGCGCAGTCACCTTAGAGGCAGAAAAAAAGAGTAGGCAGACGGCGAGTAGAATTTTTAAACTCAATCCTAACGCTAAAATTATTTTCACGGGTTGCGCTTCGCAAAACAACCCTAATCCCTTTCTAGAAAAGAGTGAAAAAGTTTTGGTGACGGGCGTTTTTAACAAGAACAAAATTCTTTCTATGCTAGATGAGATTGGAGAGAAAATAAGTGAAGAAAGTTGTGAATTCGAAGAACTTTTACCCGTTAGCATTTTGCGTACTAGGGGCTATATAAAAGTTCAAGACGGATGCAATAATTTTTGCTCCTATTGTATAATTCCTTACCTTAGGGGAAGAAGTCGCAGTAGAAACCCCGAAAGTATCTTAAAAGAGATAAATTCTCTTTCTCCATACGAAATAATTATCAACGGAATAAATCTGTCTTCGTATAACTACGAAGGTTGTGATTTCGCCGACTTAATTGGCAAATTAAGTAGCGTTAAAAAGAGAATTAGGCTTGGCTCACTAGAAGTTAGAGTTATCGATAATAGGCTTTTAGAGAACTTAAAAAATCTATATGACTTTGCACCGCATTTTCATCTTTCCTTGCAGTCGGGCTCAAATAAAACCCTTAAGGATATGAATAGAAAATACACTAGAGAAGAGTTTATTGAAAAGGTAGATTTAATTAGAAACTATTTCCCAAACGCAGGAATAACTACCGATATTATCGCGGGCTTTCCAACTGAAACGGAAGGAGATTTTTTAGATACTTTAGACCTAATAGATAGAGTAAAGTTTAGCGATATTCACGCCTTTTGTTTTAGTCCTAGAAAAGGGACGGTGGCCTATAATATGAAAGACTTACCATCCGAAATAAAAAGGGATAGGCTAAATAAACTTCTAGAAAAGAAAGAAGAGTGTAAAAAAGATTTTATTGAAAAAAATATAGGCAAAGAGTTAGAATTTATTCCCGAAGAGCAAAAAGACGGATACACGGTAGGGTATTCTGGAAACTATTTAAGGCTTTTCGTTAAGGGAATAATTAAGGGTGAAAAAATTAAAGTTAAAGTAATTTCGCCCTATAGTGACGGCGCTCTTGCCCAATTATAAAGGAGAAAAATTATGGATAATAACTGCTTGTTTTGTAAAATTATTAAGGGCGAAATCCCCGCAACAAAAATGTACGAAGACGACGATATGATTATAATTAAAGATATCGAGCCTAAGGCAAAAAATCACTTCTTGTGTATTCCAAAAAGCCACTTTAAACTCCTTGCGGAAATGGACGAAAAACAAGCCGAAATGGTTAAAAAATGTCTAAAAAAAATTCCTACTTTGGAAAAAGAATTGGAATTAGAAAACGGATATAGACTAGTTATTAATCAAGGGGACGACGCAGGACAAACCGTTTTCCACTTGCATATTCACATTTTATCCGGGCAAAAAATGGGCTGGCAACCAGCGTAAATATTTTTATAAAAGCAAAAGAAAAAATCCTTTGAAAAATTCAAAGGATTTTTATTTTTTTATCTATGCGATTTTATTCTTTTTTTTGCTCTACGCTTTCCTTATTTTTAACGTTAGTATCAAGCGAATTTTTGAACACGAAAAATCTTTGATATAAAAATTCGGTGACGAAATTTATAAGCATAGTTATCGCTTGAATTAGTATTTCGTTCCAGCCTAGCGTCTTTACTAAATACATATCGCCAAGGTGAATGGAAAGGGGTGCAAAAACTAGGTAATAGGCAAAAGTTTTTGCCATTGCAATAGGAACGTTTGACGCAGACTTAAACGTAAATTTTCTATTAAAGGTGAAGTTCCAAAGCACTGACAAAACGACGGCTATATACGACTTTAATACGTAGTCCCAATTGGTAAATAAGTCCATCAAAGTAAAAGAGCCTATTTGAATTATTCCTGCACTTGCAGAAAA
>JAZOOV010000057.1:0-1670 GCA_045655215.1 Christensenellaceae bacterium
TATGGGCAAAGAAGAGCCTTAATAATATTGCAACTGCTGGAGTGTTTGCTTCAGATAGAAGTATTAGAGAATACGCCGAGCGTATTTGGGGCTTAAAGGAAGTTTAATTTTATATAATGATTTATAATCCATTAGATACAAACTATAAAAGCATAGTAGGTGCTGTGCCAAATAATACAAAAATAAAATTCAGAGTCAATATTAAATTTGACTCTGTAATTTTTGTCGTGCAAAAAGAGTTTGAGCAAGTTTGTAAATATGAAATGAATAGTATTGGCGACAATTTTGAATTGGAACTTAGTTTTTCTAGTGGGTTATATTTTTATTATTTTGAACTAGGTGACGGCAAATATATATCTCTATCGAATAATTATGATGGCGAAATTTCAAGTGAAATAACTAAATTCCAATTATCCGTATACGATAGTGACTTTGAAACGCCCGATTGGATAAAAGGTGGCATAATTTATCAAATTTTTCCCGATAGATTTAATCGTTCGAATAGAGAAATTGGTAAGATTAAAGGAAAGATTTACCATGATAACGTTAATGATACGCCAATTTATAAGCCCGACGAAAAGGGAGAAGTGCTAAATAACGACTTCTTTTGTGGAGATATTCACGGCATTATAAACAAACTAGATTATTTAAAAGAACTCAACGTTTCAGTAATTTATCTAAATCCAATTTTCGAGGCGTATTCTAATCATAGATACGATACTGCCAATTATATGAAAATAGATTCGTTGTTGGGCACGGAAGAGGATTTTAAGGAATTAGTATGTAAAGCACAAGAAAAAGGCATGAAAATCGTTTTAGACGGCGTATTTAACCATACAGGTTCAGATAGTATTTATTTTAATAAAAAGGGTAATTATGGTTCAATCGGTGCTTATCAAGACCAAAATTCACCATATAAAAGTTGGTTTGATTTTATAAATTATCCAGATAAGTACAACTCTTGGTGGGGTATTAAAACTTTGCCTGCCGTAAATAAGAGTGAAAATAGTCCTTTTATAGACTATATTTGTGGCGAAGACGGGGTTTTAGAACATTATACTAAACTTGGTATTGGTGGCTGGCGACTCGACGTGGTTGACGAGTTGCCGGCGCATTTTGTTAGAAGAATAAGAAAGGCAGTTAAGAAAATCAATAAAGACGCTATCGTTATAGGAGAAGTGTGGGAAGATGCGTCAAATAAAATCGCTTACGGAAAGAGAAGAGAGTATTTTCTAGGTGGCGAATTAGACTCCGTTATGAATTATCCACTTAAAAACGCTATTATATCATTTATTAAAAATGGCGACGCAAAGGCGCTTTCTAACACGATTAAGCAACTTACCGATCACTATCCAAAGAAGGTCTTAAATTGTTTAATGAATCTATTATCAACGCACGACACTTTTAGACTTTTGTCTAATCTATCTAGCGTAAACGTTGATGGATATTCAAAAGAGCAAATGGAAAAGATAAAAATATCGTCAAGCGAGTGGGGTAAAGTCCTTTTTAGGTTAAAAATTGCCACTCTGCTTCAGTTTACGTTGCCTGGTGTTCCAAGTGTTTACTATGGTGATGAAATTGGTATGCAAGGCTATAAAGACCCCTTAAATAGAATGTTTTTCGACTGGGATAATATAAATTACGAAATTTTATCTTGGTATAAAAAAATC
>JAZOOV010000058.1:0-3762 GCA_045655215.1 Christensenellaceae bacterium
CAGGGAAACCTGTTATTCTTGCAGTAAATAAATTAGATAATTTCGATATGAATAAACTCTACGAGTTTTATAATTTAGGACTTGGCGAGCCTTTTGGAATATCTGCAGAGCACGGCACGGGAATTGGAGATTTATTAGACGAAGTGGTTGCTAACCTTGAGGGGCTTGGCGAAAGTAATGAAGATAATAGCATTAAGATTGCTGTTGTAGGAAAGCCAAATGCGGGAAAATCTAGCCTTTGCAATAAACTATTAGGCTTTGATAGAACTATCGTTTCGGATATTGCCGGGACTACTAGAGACGCTATCGATACGCCATTTTCTTATAACGGAGTGGATTATACTTTAATTGATACTGCAGGTATAAGAAAGAAGAAAAACGTGGAAGAAGACTTAGAATATTATAGTGTTTTAAGGGCTTTAGGCGCTATTAGAAGGGCAGACGTATGCGTAATTATGGTTGACTCAAGTATTGGTTTAACCGAGCAAGACGTTAAGATTTGCGGATACGTTCACGAACAAAATAAGCCTTCGGTTATAGTTATGAACAAGTGGGACTTGATTGAAAAGGACACCAATACTATAAACGTTTTTAATACTAAATTAAAAGAAGACCTTAAGTTTATGGACTACGTGTTGCCAATTTACGTTTCGGCAAAAACGGGACTTAGAACGGAAAAGATTTTATCTCTTGTAAATAAGGCGTTAGAAAATTCTAGAAGAAGAATAACTTCGGGCAAACTAAACGAATTGGTATTAGATTCGGTTATGGCAAACGAACCGCCTTCAGTTAACGGAAAGAGATTAAAAATTAACTACGTGACGCAAGCTCAAACCACACCGCCAACTTTCGTGTTCTTTGTAAACGACCAAACTTTAATGCACTTTTCATATAAGAGATATTTGGAAAATTGTATTAGAAACGCATTTGATTTCTCTGGGACGCCAATTAGCCTAGTAATTAGGGAGAAAAATGATGTCGAATAATATTTTGCTTATAATATTTGCTGTTTGTAGTTATTTTTTCGGCAATATAAATTGGGCGTTAATAATTTCAAAACTTAAAAAAGCCGATATTAGACAAATGGGTAGTGGAAATCCTGGGACTCTAAATATGAGTAGAAACTTCGGCTTAAAAACGGGGCTTCTAACATTCTTTCTAGACGTTCTAAAGGGCGCTTTGCCAACGTTAATTGCCTACTTTGTGTTTAGTGGCAAGATTTTTGAAGGCTCAAACTTTCTAATTGCCGATTTTGCAGTATATCTTTGTGGATTCTCAGTTGTTTTAGGCCATATTTACCCGGCAATTCTTAAGTTTAAGGGTGGAAAGGGAATTGCTTCAACGATAGGAGTTTTAGTCGTTTGTGAAAGCGTTAGTGGGCTCGGTTGGGCGCTACTATGTATAATGGCGTTGGTGTGTGCAGTATTATTTATATATTTTACCGAATTTGGTGCAATGGGTTCGTTTATAGCGATAACCCCTTCAGCGATAGCAGGTGGTATAAGATTGTTTTGGAAATATCACGCTATTACTGACATTTCTACCACGATATTATATATAGTCACATCAATGATTATATTGCTTATCTGCTTTTTTACTTGGTTTGCTCATAGAAAGAATATTCAAAGAATGCTATCTGGGGAAGAGCATCCTACTTCAATTAAGCAAATGATAGTTAAGGCAAGACTTAAAAAACAAGAAATGCAAAAAAATCAAGCCAAAGAATAAAAATTTTCATATTAGCAAAAATCCTCTCATATATTACTCTTGTAAAGTATGGGAGGTTTTTTTATGGAAAGGTTAGACGTATATAGCGATATAGCCAAAAGAACGGGCGGAGATATATATTTAGGAGTAGTTGGTCCTGTTAGAACGGGAAAATCTACTTTTATTACTAAATTTATGGACAATTTCCTCGTTCCTAATATAAGTGATAAATTATTAAAACAAATTCCACCCGACGAAATGCCTCACTCTGCACATGGTAAAACTACTATCACTACGCAAATTAAATTTATGCCTGCAAATGCAGTTAAGGTGAAATTTAAAAATAAATTAACTGCTAGCGTAAGACTTGTTGACTGCGTGGGTTATTTTACTGAGGGTGCGACTGGGCATTTAGAAGATGGTAAGCCAAGATTAGTTAAAACGCCTTGGAGCAAGGAAGAAATTCCTTTTGAAAAGGTTGCCGAAATTGGCACGAAAAAGGTTATAACCGATTATTCGACTATTGGTATTTTGATGACTTCAGACGGAAGTTTTGGCGAAATTCCAAGAGAAAGTTTTGCCAAAACCGAAGAAAAGGTTGCAAGAGAACTTTTTGATTGTAATAAACCATTTATAATAGTGTTAAATACTGCCAAGCCAAGCGACAGTAAAACGCTAAAACTCTGTGAAGAATTGGAGGAAAAATATGGCGTGGCAGTAATTGCTGTTGACGTGCTAAATATTACCGACGAAGATATTGCAAACGTGATGGAAAAGGTTTTATTTGAATTTCCAATGAACGGAATAAAAATCAATATGCCCGATTGGATGCAATCTTTGCCCGTTGACAGCAAAATTATAAGTAAAACGATAGAAGTTATAAAGGAATCGTCCTCAAAAATAAACAAAATGAAAGATTTTACCTGTCTTTTAGACGCTTTTAACGAGAGTGAAGAGTTTGATGGGTTGACTTTAAGTGAGTTATCCCTTGCTAACGGATTCGGCGAGTATACGCTTAAAGTGAAAGACGGCTTGTTTTATAAAATACTCTCTGAAGAGAGTGGTGAGCAAATTTCTGGCGAGTACGACCTAATGAATTACTTTAAGGGTTTCGTTAAAGAAAAGAGAAAGTTTGACTTAGTAAAAGAGGCGCTAGTCGAGGCGGAAGAAAACGGATATGGGGTAGTGCTACCAACTAGTAGCGATATGAGTTTAGAACAACCCGTATTGGTTAAGAAAAAAGGTGGATATGGGGTAAAACTAAAAGCCACAGCCCCAAGTCTACATATAATGAAAGTAGACGTTGAAACGGAAGTTTCGCCAATAGTAGGCAATCAAAAGCAAGGCGAAGATATGGTCAACTATATTATGGAAAGATTTGAAGAAAATCCAAACGGAGTTCTAGATACGAACATGTTTGGTAAATCTCTAGAAGATATCGTAGGCGAAGGCATTTACTCAAAGGCAAATGGAATGCAAGATACCGTTAAAAAGAAGATGAGAAGAACGGTTAATAGAATTGTTAACGAGGGAAAAGGCGGAGTAATCTGCATACTATTATAAACTAAAAAACTAACGGCAAAAAGCCGTTAGTTTTTTTAATTTATTAGTTTTTAACTAGTTTTTTTTCTAAAAGGGAAACGAGAGCATACATAAGAGTTGCTAACACGCAGAGAATTAAGGTGGTTGCCATAACTAAGTCTAACTTAAATACTTGACTTCCATAAACTATTAGATAGCCTAATCCTGCCTTAGAAACTAAATATTCGCCCATAATAGAGCCAATCCACGCCATACCTACGCTTATTTTAAGCATGCTAATAAGGGTGGGGATATTGCCGGGAATAACTAGTTTTAGCATTATTTGAAGTTGATTTGCTCCCATTGATTCTAAAAGTAAAATCTTATCTTTATCCGTAGATAGAAAGCCGTTAAGCATGGTTATTATAGCGACAATTATTCCAATCAATACAGCCATAAAAATTATTGCTTTGCTTCCACTTCCACACCATACGATTATGATAGGGCCAAGTGCTATTTTAGGCAAACTGTTTA
>JAZOOV010000059.1:0-47822 GCA_045655215.1 Christensenellaceae bacterium
ATATGCTGTATAATTGTCAAAAAACAGCAAAAAGTTGTTAAAGGAGGAAGTTTTATGAAAAAATTTTTGGCTATTTTGTTCTCGCTTATGCTTGTTTTAACTTCTAGTGCAGGTTTAGTTGGTTGTGACTTTAATCCTGACGACGTAAATAAGGTTGTAGACAACTATTATGAGAATTACAGTAAAATGAACACTACGGAAAGGGGTGCTTATTCTAAGTTTAAGGATATAAACGTAGCATCGTCATACTTAGGCTATGGGTACGACGTTATTAATGACCCATACATGGACGTTAAAAAAATTGCCGTAAGTTATCCCATCTTAGATTTGGATAAACTTGAAAACGTAAATTTAATGATGCAAAAGGTAAATAACGGTGCAGTTGACGAAAGTTATGGCTCAACAATGGAGGAATTTTATAGCGACTACGCAACTTCGGTAAACGTTTACGGGAATGCAGGAAAGTTTTTTTCTGGTGGCTTGAAATTAGATTTTAGTGGAAGTGCGACACAAAAGAATTATTGGTATTTTTATAAGCTTTCGTATTATTTTGATTCGTTTTATATTCATATTACAGAAAGCGTTGAAAGCTTGCAAAATTACTTATCGGAAAGTTTCAAAAATGACGTAATAACCATGCCTATAGATCAATTGTTTGAAAGATATGGAACGCATTTAATTAAAGAGGCGGCTATGGGTGGACGTGTTGAGAAAAGCATAACGTACTCATCTGAAAGTAATAATAGCAAGTCGTTAATGAGTGCTGCTGTTAACGCTCATATTAAAATCTTGGGGGCGTCCATTAACGCAGAAGCCTCTACGTCGGCAAATTCTGAATTATCGCAGGCAGGGGTAGAATATAAGAGTAAAATTACGCAACTTGGTGGTAAAGCAATAAGTTTGGTCGGTGACCTAGATTATGAAAAATGGGCTAGCTCTTTTGATGAAAGTTTAGAATATGCAACTCTATGTGGTACGGTTAGCGAGAACTCTCTTGTTGGTCTTTGGGATTTATTGCCAGAAGGATATGAAACTCGTGCTACCGAAATGAAAAATAGATTCATAGAACTAAGTGGCAATAGATATCAAGAACTTTTAGACATGTTTAAATTAACGGACGTTGTTGAAGAAGAACCAGAAGATACTACGTGGGAAACAATAACGGAAAAAATGGCAAAATACAATTGTTATGACAACCAAAGCTATAAAGAAAGTCAAAAAAATCCTGACGAAGAATGGTATAAAAGACATGAAGGCTGGGAACTTGGAGAATTAAATTTTTATGGTCTTGAAAAGAACGGAAGCAAATATATTCTAAAAAGTCCACAAGAATTTAACATAAGATACAATTTATTACAGAACATTTCAGAGTTGCCGCTAGGCAAGGGAATCGCTGCATCACAAGTTATTGCAAGCGATACGGCCAATGTTGTCGCAAATACTAATATATCTCAAGCAATTGGTATGGGTGCTTATTGGATAAGGATAACGTATGCAGACGATACGCAAAAAGAAATAAACAAAACCAATTTCCTTGACGGAAAAACGAAAGGCTCGTATATACAATTATTGTCAAATAGTGATATTGATAAAAATAAAACGATTGCCAAAATAGAGATAGTTGTAGTATATGAGATGAATGCAGGAGCTCCTGGCGTTTTTGGAATTTGGTGGGTAGATAGTAGCAATTGGAGATGTGAGTTCAACCTTGAATTTTAAAAAAGTTTCTAACGAAGATTATATTGTAAATTCGTATAAGAAACAAAACAAAAAGGAGAAAGATATATGAGTAAATTTATAAGGGCGATTTTTAGCATCTTATTCGTTTGGTTTTTTTGTTTGCTTACTATTGCCTTTGCTTCTCATTTGATAATTAGTGAAACAAAAGACAAAGTAAATATTTTTCTAGTTATTACTTCTTTGGTTATATCCGTTTTATTCCTTCTCTACATGTATGGAAAGGTGGGTTGGTGGATGCATTTGTATAGGAATTATTTTGATTTTGATAACACTAACAGAGAGGATTCATTCTTTAGAGATGCTATTTTACCAATGTTAAGGTCTATTGTAGGCTACATAGGATATGTTTTTCAGCCACTTGTTCTTATTATTGCAAATGGCGTCAAGAAAAAAGTTTTAGGTTTGTTTTGTGCAATGCCAATGATAGTGCTAAGTGTGGCGTGCGTGCTTTTGGCTGTAAATCCAAGTATTGTTCCTGAATTAAACGAAGTATATGTTAAATTGCCAATTTTTGATTTAATTTTAGTTAAATACGTTTGGGGAACAATAGCCATTATTTTTTTAGCAAACGCTATTTTTGTTTTTTCAATAAGAAAATGTGTTAACTGTGGTAGTGTAGTAAAGGACAAACATATTCTTGAAACAGAAAGGAAAGGCGAGTCAAAATCACGATGGTTATCTATTGATGGAACAAACGTTAGTATAGTAGAAGGCGAAACAAATGGATATTGGGCAGATAAGCACTATTACGAATATTATGAATGCAAAAGGTGTGGTCACGCAGAAAACCTCACTTCTACAAGGAAGCATCTGTCTGTTAGTGAAAATGAATATTACGATAGGGAAAACTAAAGTTTATAGACAGTAAAAAGCAAAAGGGTGGACTTAATTTTAAGTTCGCCCTTTCACTTTAATATGACAAAATTGTGTTTTAAGTTATTTTTTAATACATTTTCCGTCTTTTGCCGACTGAAACATCATCCAAAAGCCCTGCCCTTGTAAATCGAAAAGGGAAAGGGGCAAAAAGGAACAAAAATCCTTTAAAGCGTCGGGTGGGGTGTCGCTATAACTTGCGGGAACTCCGTAGCAAATATATTTAGCCTTTCCTTTTTCTCTAACCACGCCCACCACGTAGTATTTGCCGAAAGCGTAGTGGATTTTACAAAAGGTGCTGTCGGGTAAAACGCCACTTAACGAGTCGTCTAAGGGGAATTTAGAAAAGAGTTCGTCTAATTCTCCTTTTGCCGATTGGTAAAAGAAATCCCCGTCTTTATCATCTTGGACTTGGAAATTATCTTCTTCATACGAAAAACCGTTATCACCGATTGTCCCGTTTTTCTCGTCTTCTTGGCTTTCAGTATGGATTTTAGAAGTTGCATTTTCTCTCTCATCTTCCACCTCGTCAATTAATATAACCTTATCTTTTATCTCTTTTTCAATGGAAAAATAATCTTCGGTGGCAATAACTTCGTCGTCGTATAGTTTACTAAATTCACTAGTTGCTACGCGCTCAAGCGTTGAAAGGGGTGCGCCTAGTTCAGTTTTGGCAAAAGCAACGGGGGTAATTTTGTCTGTAGAGCAAAAAACCCCTGCGGAAAAGTGCGAAAAGGGGGATAGAGAATAAAAAACCTTTAGTAAACTAACGGGTTTTTTGCCGAGATCTAAAAAAATTGGCGAATTATTTTCAATAAGCAATAAAAGAAAATATCCGTTTTCAAAAAGTGGAAAGTTAATTAGAGAAATAGAAAGGGTGGCAACCCCATCTTCACTCTCTAATCTAACAATGCCGTTAGCGTCGCTAAGAAGGGAATTTCCCGTTTTTTGTAAAACCAAAGTTTTTTTATAAAAATCCACGCTTATTTAGTCTCCAAATTACGCAAGTTTATAATAATATATATTAAAAAAGTGATAAAAAAAGAAAAGAAATTGTAAAAAATAGTCGAAAGATAAAGAAAAAGAAAAAAAAGGAAAAAAAATGGTGTTCGTGCGTTTTACATTTATAAAAATTTGTGGTACAATGTATACTGACGGAGAAGAAGAAATTTTTTGAAAAATAGAATTTTTTGTTCTAAAAAAACTCAAATTATTTTTAAGAGAGTAAATAAAAAACGCAAGAAAAACACTTGCGAAACGAAAAACTAGAAGAAAACTATATTATTCTATATAAAAGGAGAAGAAAAAAATGACGGACAACAAGAAAGTGCTAGAGTTTATCGAAAGCACAAAAGAACTTTGTAATCCCGACAAAATCGTTTGGGTAGACGGCTCGGAAGAACAATTAGAAGAATTCCGCCAATTAGCAGTTGACGAGAAGATTTTAATCAAGTTAAACCAAGATAAACTTCCAGGCTGTTATCTCCATCGTACCACCGTTAACGACGTTGCGAGAGTAGAAGGAAGAACCTTTATTTGTTCAAAAAATAAAGAAGACTCTGCTCCAATCAACAACTGGATGGAAACTACCGAAGCGTTAAACCTTATGAACGGTCTATATAAAGATTGTATGAAAGGCAGAACCATGTACGTAATTCCATACTCAATGGGTGCAGTAGGCAGTAAGTTCTCTAAAATCGGTATCGAACTTACCGACTCTGTTTACGTTGTACTCAACATGGCTATTATGACCAGAGTTGGCAAAAACGTATTAGAAGCACTTGGTGATGGCGACTTTATTAAGGGACTACACTCATACGCAGAACTTTCTGAAGAAAAGAGATATATAATGCACTTCCCAGAAGAGAACTTGATTATGTCAATCAACTCTAACTACGGCGGAAACGTATTACTCGGTAAAAAATGTTTTGCGCTTAGAATTGCATCATATCTTGGCAAAAACGAAGGCTGGATGGCAGAACACATGCTTATTTTGGGAATCCAAAAGGGCAACGAAGAGCCAAAATACGTAGCGGCTGCTTTCCCATCTGCTTGTGGAAAAACCAACCTTGCAATGCTTATTCCACCAGAGATTTATAAGAACAAAGACTATAAGTGCTGGTGCGTAGGTGACGATATTGCTTGGATAAGAGTAGGCGAAGACGGAAGACTTTGGGCAGTAAACCCAGAAAACGGATTCTTCGGCGTTGCTCCAGGAACTAATATGAAGTCTAACCCTAACGCATTGTTATCAACAATGAAAAACACCATTTTCACTAACGTTGTAGAAAATCTTGACGACGGCACTGTTTGGTGGGAAGGCTTAAACGACAATCCACCTAAGAACGCAATTAACTGGCGTGGTGAAAAGTGGGATTACACTAAATACGACAAGAAAGATAAGTCAACTTGTGGTGCACATCCAAACTCAAGATTTACTGCACCTACTATTAACTGTCCTTGTTTATCTGACCAATTTGAAGCGCCAAACGGCGTTCCTATTTCGGCAATTATCTTTGGTGGAAGAAGAGCAAAGACTGCTCCACTAGTATATCAAAGTAGAGATTGGAACAACGGCGTATTCGTAGGTTCAATTATGGCTAGTGAAACTACTGCTGCTGCAACTGGTGCAGTTGGTGTAGTTCGTCGTGATCCTATGGCTATGAGACCTTTCGTTGGCTACAATATGGGCGATTACTTTGCACATTGGGTAGAAATGGGCAAAAACATTAAAAATCAACCTAAGATTTTCAACGTTAACTGGTTTAGAACTGATGATGAAGGCAACTTCATTTGGCCAGGATTTGGCGACAACCTACGCGTTCTCGATTGGATTTTAGACCGTTGTGAAGACAAAGTTGATGCAGAAGAAACTGCAATCGGCTTCGTTCCAAAGGCAGAAGATATCAATATCGAAGGCTTAAAGGACGTGACCGTTGATACCATTAAAGAACTTCTCACCATTGATAAAGAAAATTGGGTAGAAGAAGCAAAGGGAATCAAGGATTTCTACGGCGAATTAACTAGAGTTCCTGCCGAACTTTACGCAGAACTTGATAAACTCAACGAAAACTTAAACAAATAATTAACTAAAAACGCCTGCTTGAACAAACTAAAAAGTAGGCGTTTTTAAGTTAAATAAGCAAAGGAAAAAGGAAAAAAGAGATGTTTTGGTCAATAACGATAGACGTATTGCTCGTCTTAGTGTTTTTATTTTTCATAATATTCTGGGCAAAGAGTGGATTAGTTGCAAGGTTAACAGATTTTAGCAAAAAGTGGTTAGAATTATTGTGTTCAATACTTTTAGGTCCGTTTTTAGCAGGTTTGCTTGCAAGTTTATTTTTAAGTGAGTGGATAAACACGGGCGTATTTAATTCCATACAAGCAGTAGTAGAAAACAACGCCAACGGCTACACCCTAGTAGAACTCTTCGAGCATTTGCCAGAAGCCGTTCAATCTTTCTTTTTACATATGGGCGTAGATATGGAAGCGCTAATTTCTAAATACGGCGCAACTGCCGAAGTAGACAGCGCAATAATTGCCGACATGTCGGGAACGGTCAGCGCAGTTATCGTTAGCGTAGTATCAACTATCGTCGGTATGATAGTGTGCTATTGGGTGCCAAAACTTGGCTTTATGCTCGCTCAAAAACTCATAAAAGATAGAAACGCTCAAGGAAAATTCGGCAGAACTATGGATCACGTTTTAGGTGGTGTAGTCGGCGTAGTAGTATCCTATTTAATCGTTTCACTACTTGCAATCGGCTTGTTCCTTGCTTTCCAAGTGGTTTTAGCCGTAGACTTAAACGCAGGCACGATGGAAGTGTATAATGCAACCTACGTGTTTAAATTCCTAAGAGAATTTGACCTTGTTGCCGCACTAAAAGACCTAGTTGGAAACGTTTATAAACTATTCCTAGCAATACCAATATAAAACAACTAATAATATAAAAGGAAAAAGGCGAACGACAAGTTCGTCTTTTTTTGTATAAAAAAATCTTTGGTTGGCAATAATTAGAAAAAAAAGGAGAGCATTATGAGTGAAAGCAAAAACATGTTAACCACCAAAGAATTAACGCTACTAAAAGATTTACTAATGCTAGAAGAAGCGTTAACTAAAAAAGCAAGGCTATACTCAAAAATCACGATGAACGTAAAACTAAAAGGCGAACTAGAGAATTTAAGTTTACGCCACCAAGAAAGATTTTTTAATCTTTACTCGTTGTTATAGGGGGGGGGAATATGAGAGAATATAAAGCAGATATAACGCTAAACGAAGAAGATTCACTATTTGATTTACTAACGGCAGAAAAAACGCTAGTAAAACTCTATGCCTTAGTATTAACCGAGTGTGTTAGTAAAGGGGCAAGAGAAGTTGTGCAAAAAAACCTAAACGGACAAATAGAAGACCAAATAAAAACCTTCTTTTTAAATACCGAACTAGACTATGCAAGGGTGTGTTCGGCAGAAGAAAGGGAAATAGAAAAAATGAAAGAAGAGTTTAGCAAGATTGCAAAAAACCTAAAGGCAGAATAGTAAAAACGCTTGCAAAAAAGAACAAAAAGCCGTATAATAAAGGTAGAGAGAAGGTTTTCGGTCAACACTTCTATAAAACAACCGAAAGTAAATAAGATATTAGCCTTCTTTTATTTAAAAAAAGAAGGTTTTTTTATGCAAAAAAAGAGTAAAATCCTAGCGAGAGCAGGCGTAATATCAGCCTTATACGTAGTGCTATCACTAGTAGTGTTTCCGTTTGCTTCCGGCTCAATACAAGTTAGACTAGGTGAAGCGCTAACCATATTGCCCTTGTTTTTTCCAGAATCTTGCATAACGCTATTCATAGGGTGTATAATTGTGAATTTTATAACGGGTTGCGCTATAATAGACGTGGTGTTCGGCGCGCTAGTCACCTTAATTTCGGCAGTTTTAACCTTAATAGTGGGAAAAATAATAAAAAAGAGCCTATTAAAACTGCTAATAGGTGGAAGTTTTCCAATACTTCTAAACGCATTTTTGTTGCCACTGCTTTGGTATTGGTGCTATGGTCAACTTGAATACGTTTATATTTTGCAAGTTGCGTTTGTCTTTTTTGGTCAAACGGCAAGCGTGTATGCGCTAGGTGGAACGCTCTTTTTCGGGCTCAATAAGTATAAAGATAAACTAAATTTAAAATAAAGAAACACCCTTTTGGCTTTTGCCAAAAGGGTGTTTTCTTTTTTAATGAATTGCCCTAAACGGACGGTAAACTATTCCATAGAATATTAACCAAAGTCCGGCAATACCCACTAACGAGTAGATAATGCGAGAAACGACAGCACTCACGCCACTACCGAAAAGGAAAGCGACGATGTTAAAGTCGAATAAACCGACCATAAACCAAACGAGCGCGCCGATAACTACTAGGCAAAATGCTAAAATTGTTGCTGTTCTCATGTTTATCCCCCGTTAATAGTGTGAGATAAATATAAAAAAATATTCACCTAAAGTAAAGCATTTTCTAAAACTAATTTATCAAAGTCAATTGGCTCTAAAAAGTCCTCGGCGACAAACTTAACGTTGTTATACTTTGCGTAGTTAAAAATATGCGTCTTAATAAGAACGGGAGTAGCAACGTCTAGCGCCGAGCAAATTTCCATTAGATAGTCGTTAAACTGCGAATAATCTAACGGATTAAAATTTTCGTAAACGAACTGATTAACTATTCTATTTTCTTTAATGACTTTTGCCCAAATTCTAACCATAATAACCTCAAGGCTATTTTACCACAAAAAGACAAGATAAGCAACGGGAAAACAAGTATTACTTGTTTTAATATTGACAAAAAGGGCGATTGGGTATATAATTACTAAGTACGAAAAAGGTAAAAAAGGTTATTATGGCAAAGATAGAAAAGGGAAAAGCGATAAATATTTTTGAAAGCGTTTTGCAGTCCAAATACTTGGCTACAATATCTTTGCTATTCGGCTTTTTGTGTTGGGCTTTGGAGTGGACGGCGGTTGTCGTTTGCGGTGAGGCTCTTATTTTTATACTAATTTTACTCTTTTCAAAAGACGTAAAAAACATCTTCGCCCCATTTTTCTTTATATCCTTTTTTATTCCGGATATAAGAACGATGACCGATTACGTGGTTTACTATATAGCAGTAGGCTTAGCCCTATTAACGCTAATAGGGGTGTTTACCTATAAGTGCGTAAAGGATAGAAAAACCATTACTTTCGGCAGGTTTTATAAAGGATTATTAGCATCTTTTGTTGCCTATTTGCTTGCGGGAATATTCAATAGTTTTTATATAGTAAATACCCTAATGATTTTAGGGTTTTGCGTAGGAATTTTTATATTTTATTTCCTTGCCGTAAACTACACAAAAAATATTAGCGAATACTTTGAAGAACTATTTATACTAAGTGGAATAATTATCGGCTTGCAAATATTTTTTAACTACGTTATTAACGGGGCAGAGAGTATTTATTTTAGTGCGCAAGGGCTTAACACGGCGTCACTTTTCGTGGTTTTAGGCATAATTGCTTGCTTTACAATGGCAATGAAAAGTAAAAGAGATTATATCTACTTTATAATCGTGCTTGTGTTAACGGTATTCGTGGTCGTTTCAAAGAGCCGTGCAGGTATGATATTAACGGCAGTAGTAGACGTAGCCTTCACCATTTACACCTTTATAAAATCAAAAAATAAAAGGCATATGCTACTAGTGTTCGGGGCGTTTCTACTTATAATTGCAATAATGCTATTGGCAAGTGAATTTTTAAGAGAAGAAATACAAAAACTAGTATTTGGCAAGAAATTCGGTTTTTCGGGGAGAGAAGAACTCTGGGCTTGGAGCATTGATAGATTTTTAGAAGCGCCTGTTTTGGGCTACGGCTTTTTCTACATGGATAAAATTCCGTCGCTTAGAGAAGGCACGCACGTAATACTCACTCACAACACACTACTTCAATGGCTAACCTCTACGGGAATAATTGGAACGCTAATAATGGTAGTATATTACTTAAATAAATATACAATATTATTTAAGAAGTTTAATAGAGAAAAGTTGTTTGCTCTTCTATGCGTTCTTGCACTTGAATTGAGTGGGCTAGTAGACCAAGCGGCAAATATGGATATATTCGTTGTGAGCATTTCAATAATGCTCATAGCAAGTGTAGAAAGAAAATAAAGGCAATTTTGCTTTAATATAAAAAAAGGGGGGAAGAATAATGGCAAAAGTATGCGTAATCACTGGTGGCGGAAGCGGAATGGGCTTAGAAGCCGCTAAATTTATGGCAAAAGACAAGATTATCGTTATCTCTGGTAGAACGATGTCTAAACTTGAAAACGGAGTAAAGGAACTAAAGGAATTAGGCTTTGAAGCGTATGCAAAAACATGCGATACGAGTTCTAGAGAAAGCGTAAAGGAACTAGTAGAATATGCAAAAGGCTTAGGCGAAATAGTAAACGTAATTAACTCTGCAGGTGTTTCGCCGGCAATGAAAGGAACTCCAGAGGGGATAGTAAAAATTAACGCGTTAGGAACTGTATACGTAAACCAAGAATTTTCTAAAGTTATGGGCAAAGGTAGCGTAATCGTAGACGTGTCATCAAATTCGGCGTATATATTGCCAAACTTTATAATTCCTAAAAAGGCGTATCCACTAGCAGAAACCAACGCAGAAAAGTTTGTTAAAAAACTAGTTAAACGCGCAGGTATGGCAAAAGGAGAATATCAAAGAAAAGGCTTTGCGTATTCGTTATCTAAAAACTTCGTAGTATGGTATGCAAAAAAATGCGCTTTTGAATACGGCTTAAAGGGAATTAGAGTAGTATCTCTAAGTCCAGGACTTATTGCAACCGATATGGGCAATCTAGAAAAGGAAGACGGAGGAATGTTAATTCCATTTTCTTGCGAAGAGAGAATGGGTAAACCTGAAGAACTAGGCTACGCTCTCGCAACTCTTGCAGACGAGAGAAACGGCTATCTTGCAGGCGTAGACGTGCTTTGTGACGGTGGAAGCACCAACGGCATGAAAGAGTTCAAAAAGAAAAAATAAAATCAAAAACCACAAAAAAACACCCTAGAGATTTCTCTAGGGTGTTGAATTTTTAAATAAAATTAAAGTTCAGTTTTACAAAGGGCAAGAGCGCTTTCAATAACTTTATCCATATCGTAATATTTATAAGCGCCGAGTCTACCACCGAAAATAACGCCTTTTTCCTTTTTTGCTAGTTCTAAATACTTTTGATAAAGAGAAGAGTTTTTCTCATCGTTGATAGGGTAGTAGGGCTCTAAGCCTTCACGCCACTCAACGGGATATTCTTTAGAAATAACCGTTTTTTCACTATCGCTATTTTCAAAGTGCTTGTGCTCGATAATTCTAGTGTAAGGAACTTCTCTTTCGGTGTAGTTAACTACTGCAACCCCTTGGAAATTATCGGTATCTAAAACTTCGTTTTTAAATTCCACCGTGCGATATTCGAGTTTTCCATAGACAAAATCAAAATACTCGTCAATCATACCCGTATAGATAACCTTATCAAAGGTGTCACTTGTAGAAGATATAAATTCCTTATAAGAAGTGCCTAAAACAACGGGAACGCCCTTTAGCATTTTTTCCACGATAGCAGTGTATCCACCGATAGGAATACCTTGATAACGGTCGTTAAAATAGTTGTTATTAAAGGTAAAGCGTAGGGGAAGTCTTTTAATTATAAAAGCAGGTAAATCCTTGCAATCTCTGCCCCATTGTTTTTCGGTGTAGCCCTTAACTAACTTTTCGTAAACGTCGCGTCCAACAAGGCTAAGCGCTTGTTCTTCTAAGTTTTTAGGCTCTTTAATATTTAGGCTAGCGATTTGACTAGCGATAATATCTTTTGCTTCCTTAGGAGTTTTAATCCCCCACATTTTAGAAAAGGTATTCATATTAAAGGGCATATTATAAAGTTCGTCTTTATAAATTGCTACGGGAGAGTTTATATAGTTGTTAAACTCGGCAAAGCCATTTATATATTCCCATACTTCTTTATTAGACGTGTGGAAGATATGCGCGCCGTACTTATGAACGTTAATATTTTCTTGCTTTTCGGTGTAAATATTGCCTGCGATATGATTTCTTTTATCTATAACGAGGCAAGTTTTGCCCTTTTTTACTGCTTGCTCACAAAAAGTAGCGCCAAAAAGCCCAGCGCCAACTATTAAATAGTCGTATTTCATACTTTTTCCTCTTTTTTCTTTTCTAGTCTTTTTGAAACTTTAGTAAATATAAACCCGATTACGATAAAAGCGTAAAAACTTATAAAACGCCAAGTTAGAAGTGCTGGCGAAACTATACCGAACGAAGTGGTAAGACCTTGCAAACCACCAACGAATAAAAGCCTAAACGAAAGGTCTGCAGCGCCCGAATTACCAGGGGTAGGAATAAAGGAAATAACCGAATATAGAATCATACAAAGCACGCAAACTTGCGCCCATTGACGCCACAAACTCACGTCTACTAGGTTGTAGCCGAAAAACTTAAGCGTAAAGAAAGCGATTGAGCAAAGTGCTAGGTTTTCTGCAAAACTTATTAATAGCGCCACGAAAAATATAAACGGATTGGTGACGAAAGTCTTTAAGCAAGAAGAGTTTTGCAAAATATTTTTTGTCATTTTCTCTTTAAGCGCGTCTTTATCCTTAACGATTTTAAGTTTATGTCCAAGCGAAATGATAAAGTAAACAATGCTTCCACCGAGTTTAGGGAACATAGAGAACACCATAACCATACCTGGAACGAAGAAACAACAAAAGAGCCCTATAATCGCCATACTGTTAAACACAGGGGAGATAAAGTGCATGTTTGGTGGAATATTTAGGGTGTTATTGTTATATAGAACTAAACTAACTATTCCCAAAAGAACGAAGGCAAATTGTTGCATAAAGAACGCCGCAATAGGAAGAGCAGCGGCAACGCCACCTTGAACGCCGTGCTTAGATAGGTGATAAACTTCAAAAGGTTGACCGCCAACGGCAAGCGGGGTAATGTAGTTATAATAATGCCCGATAATGCCCGTTCCAAAGCAAGTCTTGAAGTGCCATTTTTTTGTTTTTACCTTGCATAAAAAGGAAAGTTTTAACGCCTTAAATAGGTAGCATAAAAATAATGCCACGAAAGCAAACACAAGGTAAATCCAAGAATTAGAGAAGATAGTGCCAACTTGTTCCCAAGTAGGTGGTTGACCGTGCTCGGTAAAGAAGTCTTGGTAAATGGTGTATGCTAAAACGGCAACTACGAAAACTACGAACACTATAGAGCAAATTCTCTTAAATAGTGCTTGTTTTTTATCGATAGCATCGTTTTTATCCGGCACGCCGAAAACTTTATTCATAACGATTTGTTTTCCAGCGCTTTCAGATGGTTCTTCGTGAACTATCTCTTCTTTTTTATCAAAATTTTCATCAATGCTCTTTAACGGAACGTCTACAATCTTAGGTTCACTAGAGCCTTCGTCCACTTCAATTTTTGAGTAGACGAACTTATCTTTCTTACTCATAACACTCATTTTACAACAAAAGAAAGGGTTTGTCAACACTATGCAAAAAAAAGCCCCGTCGGTTAGCCGACGGGAAAAATAGAATTTTTCTAGTTAGTTTATAACTTTAACGGATAGTTTAGCCGTTTCTTCAGGAGAGATTTTAACGGTGACAGGGTAAACGCCCACCGTTTTAATGTTAGAAGATAAAACGATTTTCTTTTTGTCTACTGAATAGCCAAGTTCAAAAAGTTTATCGGCAATTTCCTTATTGGTGACACTGCCGAAGAACTTGCCGCCCTCCCCACATTTAACAACTACGACAACTTCCTTGCCGTCAAGCGCTTCTCTAAGCGCCTTGTTAGCCTTTAATTGTTCTTGTCTATGGAAATCTTGCGCTTGCTTTTTTTGATTGGTTTCGTTAATAGCAGAATTATCTGCAATTTTCGCGAGTCCCTTTTTAATTAAGAAGTTTTGCGCAAACCCGTCCTTTGCCTCAATGATATCGCCCGCTTTTCCAGAGCCCTTAACGTCTTTTAATAATACAACTTTCATAAAAAATACTCCTTGTCTATAAATATTGTATATTAATAAAGAGAAAAAGTCAATATATAAAAGGTATACTTTATCTAAAAAAAGAACATAATAAAAATAAAAGGAGGCAGTTATGGAAAAGAATTTTTGTATTAAATGCGACGTGAAGAGTTGTAGATACAACTACGAAGGAACAAACTGCGAATTAGGCAGTATTAAAGTGACCAATTGTTGCGGAGAACAATGCACTTGTTGTGGAGACTACGCAGAAAAGTAAAACTTAAGAGAATAAAAAAAGGTTGCGATTTTTCGCAACCTTTTTTTACATATATTATTCTGGAAAACACAAAAAACTTTTTCTCTCATCACATATTACAATAATATTTTACCACAAAAAAAGCGCTTGTCAAGGGGGTTTTGAAAAAAATTTACAAAAATTGGTAAAATTTTAAAATAGAAAAGTCAAAAAAGCAGAAAAAATCTAGAAAAAAACGCCTAAAAATTTTTCAAAAAAGTAGTAGCCGTTGACAAGGGTATATTTAAGGTCTATAATTTAAATAGAATAAAAAAGCGCAAGCGCTATTATAAAGGAGATTAAAAATGAGCGAAGAAGTAATTCTTACAAAAGAAGGAAAAGAAGAACTTGAGAAACGACTTGAGTACTTAAAGTTAGAAAAGAGAGCAGAAATCACCGAAAGAATTAAAACTGCAAGAGAATTCGGCGACTTATCTGAGAACGCAGAATACGACGCTGCTAAAAACGAACAAGCCATAATCGAAGGTGAAATTCTAGAAATTGAAGAAAAGTTAAAAAGAGCAGTAATCATTAAAGATTCGGCAAAGAAAGGCACGGTTTCACTCGGTAGCAAAGTAGACTTTGTAGATGAAGACGGCGAAGCGTACACCTATGAAATCGTAGGTACAACAGAAGCAGACGTAGAAATGGGTAGAATATCAAACGAATCACCTATCGGCAATGCGTTGCTCGGCAAAAAGGCAAAGGACGTAGTTAACGTAAAAGCGCCTGCAGGCGTATATAAAATCACCATCAAAAAAGTATATTAAAAAGGAAAAAATTATGCAGGTAGATAATACACCAAACGTAGAATTAGATTTAAATGAAATTTTAAGAATTCGTAGAGAGAAATTAAGAGCATTACAGGAAGCAGACAAAAACCCATACGAAATCGTAAAATACGATAGAGATTCATATTCTCTTGATATAAAAGAAAATTATGCCGAATACGAAGGCAAAACGGTGAACGTTGCAGGTAGACTCATTTCAAAAAGAATAATGGGTAAGGCATCGTTTGCAGTAATTTTAGACGGAAAGGGAACTATTCAAGCATATCTTTCAATCAACGACTTAGGGGATAGTTATTTAGCGTTTAAGGAATACGATATCGGCGATATAATCGGTATAAAGGGCAAGGTTTTCACCACTAGAACGGGTGAAATTTCAATACACGCAGAGAGCGTAGAATTGTTATCTAAATCACTATTGCCGTTGCCGGAAAAATTCCACGGCTTAAAGGACGAAGACACGAGATATCGTCAAAGAGAAGTGGATTTAATAGCAAATCCAGAAGTTAAAAAGACTTTCGTAGCAAGGTCTAAAATAATGAGCGCAATTAGAAACTATCTAGACGGCGTAGGATATCTAGAAGTAGATACTCCAGTATTGCAACCGTTAGAAATCGGCGCTTCTGCAAGACCTTTTAAGACGCACCATAACGCGCTCGATATAGATATGTATCTAAGAATAGAAACCGAACTATATCTAAAAAGACTTATTGTAGGTGGATTTGATAAGGTTTACGAAGTAGGTAGAATCTTTAGAAACGAAGGTATGGACCGTTCGCATAACCCAGAATTCACTACGGTAGAAATGTACCAAGCGTATAGCGACTACTTTGACATGATGGATTTAATCGAGAATATGTATAAAGACATCACGCAAAAAGTATGTGGAAAAACACAAATAACCTATCAAGGCGTAGAAATCGACATGGGTAAAAAGTGGGAAAGACTCACTATGGTAGAAGCCGTTAAAAAATACGCAGGGGTAGACTATAACGAGTGGGCAACCGATGAAGAAGCGAGAGCCGTTGCAAAAGAAAAGGGCGTTCAAGTGGAAGAAGGCGACGAGGCGACTAAAGGCCACGTATTAATTGCTTTCTTTGATGCTTACGTAGAAGAGCAACTAATTCAACCAACCATAATTTACGATTATCCTGTAGAAAACTCACCACTTGCAAAGAGAAAGAAAGACAACAAAGCGTTCACCGAGAGATTTGAATACTTTATCTATGCAAGAGAAATGGGCAACGCTTTCTCGGAATTAAACGATCCAATCGACCAAAGAGAAAGATTTGAAAAGCAAGTTGCAATCAAAAGAGCAAAGGGTGGAAACGACGCTAAGGTGGACGAAGATTTCGTGACTGCATTAGAATACGGAATGCCACCTACGGGAGGACTTGGATTCGGCGTAGATAGACTAGTAATGCTACTAACGGATAGCGCGTCGATAAGAGACGTAATCTTGTTCCCAACCATGAAACCCATAAAGAAATAATGGAGAAACACATTGGATAATAAAATAACCAAAACCAGACTGTCTAACTTCTTTGCATACGAGTGGATAATAATGATAGTCGTGCTTGTGGTGATAATATTTATAAACCAGTTCGTATACGGATTTTTCACGGCAGAGCCAACGATAGGGCAAAGTTTTAAATACTTGTACGACGCAGACGTATCGTCTACGTCCGACCAAGATTTTGCATCCTTTATAATAGAAGAAATGCCCTTTAGTTATGACGTGATAAAGTTTGAGGGCGAGCCACTCACCGACGAGCGCGACGTTTTGGCAATGCGAATAGCAATTCAAGACGGCGATATCTTTTTAACGAGTGGAAAGAAAGATAGCGACGGAGTATCATTACTTGAGCAAAGAATAGACAATCAAGGTGTGTGCTTATACAACTTCAACAAACTTTTATTCGACGCGAAAGCCTACTTAAAAGGATTTTTATTAGACGAGTTTTTAACTGAGAGCGAAGAGAATAAAGACCTACTCGTAAAGGATAGTAAAAACCTAGACGAGCAAAAAATTCACGCGAATTTTTTAGCGCGCAAAAAAAAGGACAATTTCTACAGAAAGGAAGAGAAGAAAAACGAGGGCAAGGTTTTAGAAGTAGGAAGAATTAACCAACTTGTAAAAGAAGTTAACGACTTTGAATATCTTTTAGAAGAAAAACCCGAAATATTTTATCGTTATACAAGATATTCGCATAGTCTAAAGTTTGCAACAGAAGATAAAAAAGCACATTATCAAACGCTAGTAGGTAGAGAGATAGCCGACGAGAAAAAGTGTGGAGAAAACGCGCCTTTTGGTATTCTTGCCGAAAAACTCACGGGTGGAAAAGAAGATCCGTCAAAGTATTTTAAGTTAAAAGGACAAGAAGTTGAAGGGGAAGAAGAAACTATCTACACGGCAAAAGACGTTGTGATAACGGCGTTTGATTTTTTAGAATACCAAAGCGATTTGCAGTTTGAAACTATATCGTTTATGAACGCAATAGTTAGAAAGTGCAGTAATTTTTTAGATGGAAGATAGAAATATGAAAGGTAAATTTATAACCTTTGAAGGATGCGAAGGGGTAGGAAAATCTCGTCAACTTGCAATGTTTGGGGAATATCTTGAAAAGAACGGAATTTCTCATTACTTTACGAGAGAGCCGGGTGGAGAGCCCATTTCGGAAAAGATAAGAAATATAATATTAGATAAAGAAAATCAAGAGATGACCGACGAGTGCGAAGCAATGCTATACGCGGCGAGTAGAGTTCAACTATTAAAAAGGGTAATAAAACCCAAGTTAGAGAGCGGAACGCTAGTGGTTTGCGATAGATATTTCGACTCATCTTTCGCCTACCAAGCGTACGCAAGGGGGCTAGGAAGAGAGTTTATAGCAAAAATCAACGATTACGCTATAAAGAATTTCACGCCCGACTATACGATATTTTTAAATCTATCCCCAGAACAAGCCTTTAAGAGAAAAGGTGGGGTAGATAAAGGCGACAGAGTGGAACTTTCGGGAAAAGAATTTCACGAAAAGGTATATCAAGGCTACCTAGAGATAGCAAAGGAAAACCCCGAGCGCGTAATTTGTATAGACGCTAGCGGGGGAAGGTGGGAAACGCACTCAAAAATAATTGAGGCGCTAAAAGAAAGAGGAGTAATATGATAGATTACCGCTATCTTTTAGAACAAACGTCAGCCTACAAAACGCTAAGAGCCGACAAAGAGAACGGCAAGTTGTCGCACGCATATTTGATAATTATTCCCGACCAAAAAAAGTTAGCAGGATACCTAAAAGTGATTGCAAAACTAATTATGTGTAGTGGAGAAGAAATTTGCGATACTTGTAGAAACTGTAAACTAATAGAAGACGGGCTTCATAGCGACGTAATGTATTTTCCCGAAAAGGAAGGGGCAGTTTTGACGGCGGACGTAAATAAACTCGTTGAAGAGAGTTTTTATAAGCCGATAGAGGGGGATAGAAAGATTTTTATAATCTCATCTGCCCAAACTATGAACGCGCAATCACAAAATAAACTCTTAAAAACTTTAGAAGAACCACCGAAAAACGTTCATATAATACTTGGCGCAACGAGCGAACACGCACTACTTTCCACCATAAAATCAAGGGTGAGAAAGTTAGAAATTTCATCTTTCCCTAAAGAAAGGCTTAAAAAAGCGCTAGAAAAAGAGTGTGAAGACGTAGAAAGGTTAGATGTCGCCGTAAATTTTAGCGACGGAACGGTGGGTAGCGTACTTTCACTATATAACGACGAAAAACTACAAGAAACAAAAGACTTCGTTTTAGATTTAATAGTAAATATGTCGTCTAGTAAAGAAGTGCTAAAATATTCCACGATATTTAGCGAAAAAAAGATAGAAACGGATATGTTTTTATCCGTACTAGAATTGACGTTTAGAGATTTACTTTTATACTACAACGAGAGTGAAAAACTTATAGTAAACAAAAAAATATTATTTAGTGGCGCGCTTGAAGTGGGCTACAATAGGGGCTCAACCCTTTATGCAATCGAAAAAATCGGGGAAGCGAGAGTTAGATTAAACTTCAACGCAAACCAAACCATGTTAATCGAGTGGTTGTTGTTTCAAATTTTGGAGGGGAAACATAAATGGCAAAAGTTATAGGGGTAAAATTTAAAAATACTGCTAAGGTTTACTACTTTGCGCCTGCCAACGAGCAAGACGTATACGTGGAAAATCAAGGGGTTATAGTGGAAACTTCTAAGGGGGTAGAATACGGCACGATAGTGTTCGGGGTAAAGGAAATTGCAGAAGAAAACATTTCGCACCCCTTAAAACCCGTTCTTAGAATAGCCACCGAAAAGGACGAGCAAAAGAACAAGAAAAACCAAGAAAAGATTCCAGAGGCAATGGATTACGCCGCAAAAAAAATAGAAGAATTAGGGCTAGAGATGAAGTTAATTGGGTGCGAATACTCTTTTGACGGAAACAAACTAACCTATTATTTTTCAGCCGACGAGAGAATTGACTTTAGAGAACTAGTTAAAGTGCTTGCCGCAAACTTCAAAGTTAGAATAGAACTAAGGCAAGTGGGTATTAGAGACGAGACCAAGATTTTAGGTGGAATAGCCCCTTGTGGAAGAGTGTGTTGCTGTAGCAGTTGCTTGCCGGAGTTCTCAAAAGTTTCGATAAAAATGGCGAAAAATCAAGGACTTCACCTAAATCCGTCTAAAATTAGTGGACTTTGTGGAAGACTTATGTGCTGTCTAGAATACGAAAACGATTACTATGCAGAAGTTTATAAAAAGATGCCGAAAATTGGTGGAACGGTAAAGACTCCCGATGGTGAGGGCGTGGTAATTTCTAACGATATGCTAAAGTTAATAAGCAAGGTAAAAATTACCAATGCAGACGGAAGTGAAGTGTATAAAGATTTTGAAGTAAATAAACTACAATTCAAAAAGGGCGCTCCCGAAAAAGAAAATAGTGAAGAGCAAGAAGAAAATTAGCAAATTGTATTTACAAACGAAATTTTTTGTGATAGAATAAATTACGGAAAAGAAATAATATAGGAGGTAGACTCTATGGCATTCAAAATTAGTGATGCTTGCATCAGTTGTGGTGCTTGCGCAGACACCTGTCCAGTAGGTGCTATTAGCCAAGGCGATACGCAATACAATATCGATGCAGACGCTTGTATCAGTTGTGGCGCATGTGCTGGTGGTTGCCCAGTAGAAGCTATTTCAGAAGAATAATAAATAGCAAAAAGTCAAGGCACGATAGTTTATCGTGCCTTAATTTTTAGGTAGGAAATTTTCCTTATGGAAGTATTAGAAGACTTAAACTTAGAAAACTTAAAAATCTATCAAGACGATAGTTTATATAAATTCACTTCGGATTCGGTTATTTTATCTCGCTTTGCAAGGGTAAAAATGGGAGACGTAGTTGCCGATTTTTGTTCGGGTAGTGGAATAGTTGGATTTCATTTATTTGGACTAAATAAAAACCTAATTAAATCGGTCACCTTTTTTGAAATGCAAGCGTCCCTTTATTCTCTATCTAAAAAAAGCATAGAAATTAACGGGCTACAAGACAAATTTTTTGCTGAAAACGTTAAAATTCAAGATATAGGAAACGAATACGCAGGTAAATTTTCGCTAATTACTTGCAATCCACCCTACTGCAAACAAGGCTCTGGCGAAACGCAGGAAAAAGAGTGTATTTCTATGTGTAGAAGAGAAGTTTTTCTTCCCTTAGAAGCCCTAATGAAAAGCGTTAGTAAATGCTTAAAGTTTGGTGGAAGAGTTTGTATGTGCCATAGGGCAGATAGGCTAGTAGACGTAATAAGCGAAATGAGAAAAAACAATATCGAGCCAAAAAGGCTACAAACGGTTTCTGCAAAGGGAAAAGAGCCCTATCTAGTTTTAGTGGAAGGGGTAAAAGGCGGAAAAAGTGGCTTAAAAATACTAAAAAACACCGAAAATTAAGGGGAAAATATGTTATATTTTGTAGCAACGCCCATAGGAAATCTAAAAGATATTTCTTATAGAGCGATTGAAATATTAAATTCAGTAGACGAAATTGGGTGCGAAGATACACGCCACTCTTTAACTTTGCTTAGCCACTATTCAATAAAAAAGCCCTTGTTTTCCTATCATAAATTTAACGAAAAACAAGCACTAGAAGTGATTATAGAAAAATTAAAGCAAGGCAAAAATATTGCCATTATTTCGGATGCGGGAATGCCCGTAATCTCGGATCCAGGCAACCTTTTAACTAAAGCTTTAAAAGAAGAGGGGCTAGAGTTTACCATTGTTCCGGGTGCAAACGCAGGCTTGTCAGCCATAATACTTTCGGGGTTAGACGCTAGTAGGTTTTGTTTTATCGGCTTTTTGCCACAAAAGAAAAGCGATAGGGTAGAACTGTTAGAGAAATTCAAGTTAACACCAGCAACACTCATCTTTTATTCTGCCCCACACGATATAAAAAAGGACGTAGAGAGCATTTACGAAGTTTTGGGAAGAAGAAAGGCAGTTGCCGTTAAAGAAATTACTAAAATCCACGAAAGCACGCTAGAATTTAATCTAGAAGACGGCATAAACTTCCAGCCTAAAGGGGAATACGTTTTAGTGGTGGACGGATATGAAGAAAAGATAGACCTTAGCGTTTCACCTGAAGAACTCATTGAAAAATATATCGGCGAGGGAATGGATAAAAAATCGGCAATCAAAAGGGTTGCAAAAGAGAGAGATATTCCTAAATCGGAACTATATAAATTCACTATAGGAAAATAATATGCTAAAGAGATTTTTTGCCTATTATAAACCGCATAGATTAACCTTTACCCTAGATATGCTAGCATCTTTGGTGGTTGCAGGCGTGGGGATAATCTATCCAATGATGACAAGAGTTATGCTAAACGATTATATTCCCAACAAGGAGTATAATAATATAATAATGTTTGGCGTAGGGCTACTAATTATCTACGTGGTTAGGCTATTATTAAACTATTTTATTCAATATCAAGGGCATATGGTCGGGGTGAAAATGCAAGCGCAAATGCGTAGAGATATGTTTTCTCACTTGCAAACCCTACCATATAAGTTTTACGACGATAACGAAACGGGCAAAATAATGTCTAGAATGACTAGCGATTTAAACGATATAAGCGAACTTGCCCATCACGGCCCTGAGAATATAATAATCTCTTCAATTTCAATCGTCGCGTCTTTCGTGTACTTAATGACCATTAACGTTTATCTAACGCTAATAATTTTTATTTGCGTTCCATTTTTAATCGTTATATCAATGACGGTTAGAAAAAAGATGAGAGATGCCTTTATGGAAAGTAGAAAGGCAACGGCTCAAATCAACGCGTCTTTAGAGAGCAGTATTTCGGGAATTAGAGTGACCAAAGCCTTTAACAATTCAAAAAGCGAAAAGGAAAAGTTTGAAAAGGGCAACCTAGAATTCGTTTTTGCTAGAAAAAAGGCGTATAAAGCAATGGGAGTATTTCACTCGACCACTACTTTCGTCACCGAAGTATTCAACGTAGTAGTGCTTATTGCAGGGGGATTATTCTTGTACGCAGGGAGCATTGAACTTGGCGACTATACTGCGTTTATCGTTTCAATCAACGTCTTTTTAGCCCCCGTTAGACAACTTATAATGTTTATGGAACAATATCAAAACGGCGTGACGGGCTTTAAGAGATTTACTGAAATTATGGACACGCCTAGCGAAGTAGACGAAGAAGGCGCAATCGATATAGAAAACGTAGAGGGGAATATCGATTTTAACTCAGTCACCTTTAGTTATGGTGAAAGCGACGTGTTGCGTGAATTAAATTTAAGTATTAAAAAAGGACAAACTTTTGCTTTAGTAGGTCCAAGTGGGGGTGGAAAAACCACAATTTGCCACTTGCTACCTAGATTTTATAAAACCGAGCAAGGCAAAATTAGTATTGATGGAAAAGATATAAATAAAGTGACTGCAAAATCACTTCGTCAAAGCATAGGAATCGTTCAACAAGACGTGCACCTATTTAACGCGAGCATAAAAGACAACATTTTATACGGAAATCCAAACGCCACTTTTGAAGAAGTGGTGGAGGCTGCAAAAAGAGCTAATATTCACGAATATATTTGTACGCTAGAAAACGGATACGACACCGAAGTCGGCGAGCGTGGAGTAAGGCTATCGGGTGGACAAAAGCAAAGATTATCAATAGCGAGAGTTTTTCTAAAAAACCCACCCATACTTATTCTAGACGAAGCAACTTCAGCCCTAGACAACGCAACTGAAATGCTTATTCAACAATCTTTAGACGGGCTATGCAAGGGAAGAACTACAATCGTAGTTGCCCATAGATTGTCCACCGTTAAAAACGCAGATTGTATTGCCGTTATAGAAGACGGAAAAATTATAGAACAAGGCACTCACGAAGTGTTAGTTGATATGAACGGCGAATATGCCAAACTCTACCGACACACCCTAGTTTCAAATTAAAAGAAAGATAAGCAAAATAAAAAGCCTACCAATCGGTAGGCTTTTACTTTTAATCTTCAAGAAGTTTTTTAATTTTATCGCCGTATTTAACGCCTTTATAATAACCTTGCCCAAAAGCAAAGGAAAGTTTTTCAACTTTATAGGGACTCATGTCCCCAAGACTAGGCTTAATTAAAACGTCGGGCGTGTGAGTTTCAAGATATCTTTGAGTGTTGTGGCTATCACAAAGGTCTACTACTCTAAGCGCTTGAGAAATAATGTTTTTAGAAGTTTCGTGTGGGCGATATTCTCCCAAAACGTCAACTGCAACAACGACGTCTGCGTTAAAATTCTTTGCGTTTTCAATAGGAAGTCTACACAAAACGCCCCCGTCTATTAACTCTTGGTCGTCTTTCATAACCGGACGGAAAATCATAGGGATAGAAGAACTTGCCCTAACTGCGTCAGCCACTTTGCCGGAATTAAGAGTGACTACTTTTCCCCTGTGAATATCAACGGCGACGCACTCGAAAGGTATTTTTAGTTGTTCAAATGTGATTTCGCCGAAAATTTCTTCTAGTTTTTTACGCATTTTAGAAGAAGACAATAAACTCTTTTTGAAAAACATTGCAGGGGAGGGGTCGAAAATGTGTTTTAATTTAAGATGCTCGGCAATATCTCTCATCTCTTTTGGAGAGTAGCCTGCAGAATAGCAAGCGCCAACCACTGCACCCATAGAGCACCCTACGATACTGTCGGGTTTAATTCCTTGCTCGTCTAATGCTTGCAAAAAACCCACGTGGGCAATGCCTCTCGCTCCACCCGCGCCTAAAACCAAACATAATTTTTTACTCATTTACTCACCTTCTTTACTAGTCTTTCTTGTCCGTACTGCCAAAGCCTCCCTTCCTAAGTTCGGTCACGGGCTCATCGTCCAAGGTTATTCCGTATTCAACGAAAACGCCTTGCGCAAAAGCCGAACCTTTTTTTATGGGAAGTGGCTCTTTGCCAAGATTTGTCATTTTAATAAATATATGCCCTTCGTTGTCGGCATAGTAGTAGTCGCTGTCAATAATGCCAACGGTATTATTTAAGGTCAAGCGATATTTAAATCCCAAACTACTGCGAGGATAGATTTTTAGCACCCACCCCTCGTCAATTTTAACTCTAATTCCGGTTGCCACCTTAACTGTTTCCCCGGGTGCAAGAAAAATATCTTTAGGAGCGTAAAAATCGTAGCCTGCGCTACCTTTAGTTGCTCTACGAGGAAGAGAAATATCTTCAAAATCTTGTTTTTCTCCGTCCTTTAAGTATTCAGTTAAACTAACCTTAAAAAATTGTGCAATTCTATTCATATAAATATTATACTCTCAACCAAAAAAGTTATCAAGTAGTTTTTAATAATTTTTATTGTAAAAAAAGAGAAAATAATCGATAAAGTAAAACGCTTGCCAAAATTAACAAAAAAGGATAATATATACGTATAATGATTTATAATTAAAATAAAAGGGAAAAAACAATGGATATTTGCGTATTTGGGTCGGCAAGCGACAGTATTGACAAAAAATATATAGAGGCAGGCGAAATACTTGGCGAAAGTCTAGGCAAACGTGGGCACAACCTAGTGTTCGGTGGAGGAAGCGCAGGTCTTATGGGAGCAGTTGCAAGGGGAATAAGAAAGGGAAAAGGCAAAATATTAGGCGTAATCCCCAAATTTTTTGAAGAAAAGGGCTACGAGAGTATAAACTACACCTGCGACAAGTTAATAAGAACGCAAACCATGGCAGAGAGAAAGGCAACTATGAGTGGAGCGTGTGACGGGTATATTGTCACCCCGGGTGGAATAGGCACTTTTGAAGAATTTTTTGAAGTTTTAACCCTAAAGCAACTAGGAGTTCACAAAAAGCCGATAGTAATATTCGACGTAGATGGATATTTTGACGATATAAACAAGGCTTTTTTAAGTGCAATGGAAAAGAGTTTCGTTAGGGAAAACTGTGCAAAACTATATAAAACTTTTAATAAAGTAGAAGAAGTTATAGACTATCTAGAAAACTATTCGGCAGAAAAGGAAGATTGGTCGCTACTAAAATAATAAAGCGAAAAAGAGTAGACAAAGTCGAAAAAAGGCAAATAAAAGAGAATAAAGGCAATAAATTAATTGACAATTTATCGCCTTTTTGTTATACTAAAAACGTGGAATAGATATTTGCCAAAAAAACACTTGAAAAAGCGTAAAAATGCTTAATGCAGGCTAGATTTTGGACAAGGGAAAAGCATTATAAACGGCTAAAAGATAACGCCGTTTTTAATTTTTTTTAGGAAAAAGGTAAATGGAATTATTAAAGCAAGAAATTGTTAAGAAAGGCAAGGTTTTGCCCGGACACGTGCTCAAAGTTGGTTCCTTTTTGAATCAGCAGATGAACGTTGGTCTTTTATCCCAAATGGCAGGCGATATATACGCTCGCTTTAAGGATAAGGGAGTGACGAAGATTCTCACGGTTGAAGCGTCGGGTATAGCGCTTGCCGTTTTAGTTGCTGAAAAGTTTAAGGTGGACGCAGTTTTTGCAAAAAAGAGTAAGACTGCAAACGTAGAAGGCAAGGTTTATACTGCAGAATGCTATTCCTTCACCCACAAAAAGAGCAACGTGTTAATAGTTCCAAAAGAGTATATAGATAAGAAGGACAAACTATTGATAGTGGACGACTTCTTGGCTAACGGAGAAGCGATTAGGTCGCTAAAAAGCATAGTAGATCAAGCGGGTGCAACGCTAGTAGGGGCGGCAATCGCAATCGAAAAGGGCTTCCAAGGTGGTGGAGACAAACTTAGAGAAGAGGGAGTTGACCTATATTCGTTAGCAATAGTAGAAAGTATGGACCAAGACGGTTTAACTTTTAGAGATTAATTGGTAAATAAACCCGAAAGGGTAGGAGGTATTTTATAATGAAGAAACTTATTACTTTATTACTTGCTGCTGTACTTTCAGTAGCATGCTGTTTCGGCCTCACCGCTTGTGGCGGACCAGAGGACGAAGGTGCTAACGAAGTAGCTTTTCCTAAAGTAGAGAGCACTGTTTTCTCACAATTTGACCAATTAGAAATTAACGAAGATTTCAAAATTGGTTTAATTTGTTTACATGGTGAAACTTCTACTTATGACAAGAATTTCATTGACGCTTTCAAGGCTGCATGTCAAACCTTTGGTCTTAAAGATAGCCAAATGGTAATTGTCACCGACATTGATGAAAGTGCTGCTTGCAAGACGAAGGCTCTTGAACTCGCTGATAATGGTTGTAAAGCAATTTTCGCAAACTCTTTTGGTCACGACCCTTACATGAAAGAGGCTGCTGCTGAAAGACCAAACGTACAATTCTTCCATGCTACCGGTGTTTCAGCTCACGTAGGCAACGTTCTTCCTAACTATCACAACGCTTTCGCATCTATCTATGAAGGTAGATATTTAGCAGGTGTTGCTGCAGGCTTAAAAATTAAAGAAATGGTTGCAAATAACAAAATTAAGGCAGCAAACCTAGATGCAAACGGAAACGTTAAAATTGGTTATGTTGGTGCATTTACTTACGCAGAAGTTGTTTCTGGTTTAACTTCTTTCTATCTTGGTGTTAAATCTCAATATGAAAAGGTTGTAATGGACGTACAATTTACTGGTTCTTGGTATGATGAAACTGGTGAAAGAGAAGCTGCAGAAACTTTAATCAGCAGAGGTTGTGCATTAATTTCTCAACACGCTGACTCTTGGGGTGCTCCTAACACTTGCGAAAACGCAGGAGTTCCAAACGTTTCTTACAACGGAAGCACCATAAAGGCTTGTCCAGAAACCTTTATTATTTCTTCAAAGATTGATTGGACCTACTATTTCAAATGGATAATTGCGTCTGTTGGTTCTAGTGCAGAAGTTGCAGACATTCCTACCGATTTTGCTGGTGGATTAGGCGATAGTTGCATGGTTGCTATGTCTAACCTTAATGGCGACGTTATGGCAGAAGGCACTTTAGAAAAGCTTATTGAAGTTAGAAGTAAACTTATGGATGGAACTATTAAAGTATTCGATTGTTCTAAGTTTACCGTTAATGGCGAACATTTAGCTTCATACATGGCAGATACTGACGGCGATTATGTTGGTGATACCAACGTTATTAAGACCGACGCAAACGGTATTACTTATTTTGCAGAAAGTGATGCAGAATTCCGTTCTGCTCCATATTTTGATATCCAAATTGATGGAATCAATTACTTAAACACTAAATTCTAATTTTGAATTAGATTAAAATGTACCCAAGGGGCTAATTAGCCCCTTGGATATATATTTTTAAATGCTTTGTAAAAAAGGCGAGTTATTAAGACTTTTTAAGGTAAATTATGGCAATGGAACAAGAAAAAATGGCTGTTGTTAGTTTTTGTGGCATAACAAAGCAATTTGGAAAGGTTATAGCAAACAACAATATCACCTTTGACGTGTATGAGGGTGAAATATTATCTCTTCTTGGAGAAAACGGATCAGGCAAAACTACACTTATGAATATGCTTGACGGAATTTACTATCCCGATAAAGGAGAGATAAAGATAAGAGGAGAAAAAGCGAATATTCAGTCTCCTAAAGACGCCTTTGACTATAAAATAGGCATGGTGCACCAACATTTTAAATTGGTGGAAGTTTTTACTGCTTTACAAAATATCGCACTAGGGCTAAAAAAAGGCGAAAAATTTGATTTGAAAAAAATCCGTAAAGAAGTCGAAGAAATTTGCGAAAAGTACGGTTTTGAAATAGATTTAAATAAGAAAATTTACGATATGGCAGTATCGGAAAAGCAAACCTTGGAAATCATAAAGGTTTTATATCGTGGAGCAGACATATTGATATTAGACGAGCCTACGGCAGTTTTAACCCCGCAGGAAATAAAAAGGCTTTTCGATATTTTGAGAAAGATGCGTGAAGATGGCAAGTCTATAATAATAATTACGCACAAACTCAACGAAGTTATGGAAATTTCGGACAGAGTTGCAATACTTAGAAAAGGTGAGTATATAACTACTGTTTCAACTGAAGAGACAAATGAAAAGCAACTTACCGAAATGATGGTAGGAAAGAAAGTAGAACTCAAAATTGAAAGGGTAAAAACAGATTTTGACAAGCCTTTGCTTGAGATTAGAGATCTATTTGTTGATGCAGATGATGGTAGTGACGCTATAAAGGGCGTGAATTTTTATATTCGTGGTGGAGAAATACTCGGCGTTGCGGGGATTACTGGTTGTGGACAAAAAGAACTTTGCGAGGCGATTGCAGGGCTTAGAAAAGTCAAGAGTGGTTTAATTGCGCACAAAGGGGAAAGCATTATAGGGCTTCCGCCTAAGGTTATAATTGAAAAAGGGATATCAATGAGTTTTATCCCAGAAGATAGACTTGGTATGGGCTTAGCGCCATCAATGTCTGTCACTGACAACGTTATGCTCAAATCGTATGCAGACAACAAAGAGTATGCGCTTGATGAGAAAAAACTTATGTCTATGCCAAAAGGCAAAGCGTTTTTTGTTAAATCGTGGATTAAGATTAAAACTATTTTGGCTATGCCGTTTGTGGATAGAAAAAGAGCAAGAGATAAGGCAAAAGAATTAATACAAAAATTAGGTATAGCGACACCATCAACCGAAACTCCCGTTAGAAGACTCTCTGGAGGAAACGTTCAAAAGGTATTAGTAGGCAGAGAAATTGATGCGAATCCAAACGTTATAGTGACGGCTTATCCTGTTCGTGGATTAGATATTAACTCTTCATATCAAATATACGATATATTAAATGAACAAAAGCGAAAGGGCACGGGTATTTTATTTGTGGGTGAAGACCTAGACGTAATGCTTGCTCTTTGCGATAAGATAATGGTTTTATGCCACGGAAAGAATATGGGTATAGTTCACGCAAGTAAAACCACTAAAGAAGAAATTGGACTTATGATGACGGGCTCACTCAACCTTTCGGAAACTAAGAATAAAGAGTACGGAAAAGCAAAAGATAGTAATCTTACCGACGAAGAGTGGGAAGATATAAAAAACACGATAAAGTAAAGGGGGAAGAAAAATGGCTGGAAAAACAACGACCAAAGAACCTTTATTTCATATATCAAAAAGAGCGGAAACTTCTGCTTTAAGACAGGTTATGGCAAGGGTGCTTGCAATTTTAGCAGGACTTGCTTTCGGTGGCCTCGTTTATTTGATTGTTTATGGTAAAAGTCCTATAGATTTTGTAAGGTTTATATTTGAAGGAAATTTTCAACCAGCAACGAGAATTTGGGAACTTTTAAAGGGAACGGCATTGCTTTTAGGCGTTGGTTTGGCGCTTATTCCCGCGTTCAAAATGAAGTTTTGGAATTTGGGTGGAAACGGGCAGGTGTTGATTTCTGCGCTTGCGACAACGGCGTGCATGTTCTACTTGGGTGGCAAAATGCCTGACGGGTTGCTTTGGTGCATTATGACTGTAGCGGCAATTTTATCAAGCGTGATATGGGCGATAATTCCTGCGATATTTAAGGCTTTCTTCAATACTAACGAAAGTTTGTTTACTCTTATGATGAACTATATTGCTACAGGGCTAGTTGCTTTTGCTATTAAAGAGTGGGGAGGCGCAAATTCTTCTGGAACGTTAGATCCAATAGCAGAGGGGAATTTACCTGTTCTTGGCAACGATGCGGTTTTAACAGTTTTAGTAGTAGTTTTGCTTGCAGTGTTTATTACAATCTATATGAAATACACAAAACAAGGCTACGAAATTTCTGTAGTAGGCGATAGTGAAAATACTGCAAGATATGTTGGTATTAACGTTAAAAAGGTAATTATGAGAACCCTTGCTATTTCAGGAGCACTATGTGGTGTTGTTGGATTGTTGTTGGCGGGCGCACTTAATCATAACGTTTCTACTACGTCGGCGAACAATATGGGATTTACGGCAATTATCGCCGTATGGGTTGCTAATATGGATCCACTTCTAACGGTGGCATCTTCATTTGGCATTATGTTTTTGACGTACGGACTAAATAGGGTTAATCAAAACTTTGGTGTCACAAACGACGCTGTTTCTAATATGATAGTCGGCATGATGTACTTGTTTATTGTCGCTTGTGTTTTCTTTACTACGTACAAGATAACCTTTAACACGAAGAGAAAGAAGGAAAACGCTAAAAAAGCCACTAAAACCGACAAGGAGGAAGATTTGGCATGATAATGGGTATTCTAGTTGGAGCAATAAGCATGGGAGTAATTTTCCTATTGGGTTCAATTGGCGAAATTATTACTGAAAAATCGGGACATCTAAATCTTGGTATTCCAGGAATTATGTGTTTAGGCACGGCAGGAGGATGTTTTGGTGTATCTCTTTATGCAAACTCTACGGGTAATATGCAATGGATACTTCTAATATTAATTCCTATATTCTTTGCAATTTTATTTTCCGCGTTTGGTGGGCTAATTTATGCCTTTTTAACCGTTTCGTTTAGAGTAAATCAAAATGTTGTAGGCTTAGCATTAACGACCTTCGGTGCAGGTTTTGCTCAATTTTTTATGGATAAATTTGTAGATACCATACGATTTTCCAAGGCAAGCAAAATTATTAGAACGCCCTTGCCTTTTGCCGAAAATCTTGGTTGGTTTGGGGAGCTGTTCTTCTCTTACGGGTTTTTAGTGTATTTAGCGATTATAATTGCCGTCGTTGCGGCTATTGTTTTGAAAAGAACTAAGATAGGCTTAAATCTCCGTGCGGTAGGGGAAAACCCTGCAACGGCTGATGCAGCGGGTATAAACGTTGTTGCATATAAATATGGCGCAATTTTAATAGGTTCTGCAATAGCTGGGCTAGGTGGTCTTTTATACGTTATGGAGTATAACAGGGGAACGTTTGACAACACTTCAACAATTCAGGCGTTTGGTTGGCTTGCAATAGCCCTCGTTATATTTTCAATGTGGAAGCCTGATTTATGTATTTTAGGTTCAATTGTTTTCGGTGGTTTATATATTTTAGGATTTAAGCTTACAGGGTTGCCATCGCTTGGCGTTCAAGAACTTATAAAACTTCTTCCCTACGTGGTGACGGTAATAGTGCTTATTATCACTAGCGTTTTAGATAGCAAAGAAAATCAACCGCCGGCATCTCTAGGGCTTAACTACTTTAGAGAAGATAGGTAGGACTAAAAAAGTAAAAATAACTTTAAAAATTAAAAACCCGAAGGAAAATCCTTCGGGTTTATCTTTTAACTTTTTATTATCTGTTGTAGATTTTTTCGAGTAAGGCGATTTCTTCAGCAGTTGCTTCGCCGTCAGCAGTAATGATAAGTATACCTAAGGTGACAATGTTAACTGCTACGTCAACAGGAGCAGAGTCAACCAATTCGTCCATCTTAGCAACAAATTCTTTGTCAGAGCCATAGTTGGTTAAGTTAAAGAAAGCGTCGGTATCGATATCTAAATCGAATAGTTTAATGAATAAATCATATTCGTCACGTCTTGCCTTTCTGTCTGCAGAAACGAAGAGTTTGAAGATGTTAATTAATAAATTAGTGATATCTTCTGTTTTGATATCGATTGCTTTTAAATCTGCAATTAATTTAGAGGTTATATCTTTAGCGATAGAAACTCTATTTTCCATAGTTAAAACTTTACTTTTTTCAATTAGTTCGTTAATAGCACTCATTTTTTTACCTTAGCATAATCCGTCTTGACCAAATTATGCTCCTCCTACTTAAATTATAATTTTCAAGACACAATATATTATATTGTAAAAAATTAAAAAAATCAAGGGGTTTTTAAAAATTTATTTCAAGGTAAAGATTGGATAAAAAAAGAGAAAAAAATTTCAAAAAAGGTATTGACAAAAAGAAAAAACGTATAATAAAATATAGGTAGATCAAAGTTGCAAATAGTTTCGATTGCAATTGTTTTCAAACTAAATACCTTTCTAGTTAAAAGAAGAGACGATTTTTCGTCTCTTCTTTTCATTATGGCAAAATAGAGTCTTTGTATTCTTTGGGGGACATTTTGGTATACTTTTTAAACACTATTGAAAAGTATTGAGGTGTGTCGAAACCAAGCATATCCGAAACTTGCGAAAAGTTATAGTTTTTCTCACGAATTAGCCTTTTGGCTTCCTTTATTTTTAGCCTGTTAAAATAATCCATTATTCCGTGCTTTTTAAATGAAGAAAAAGTCTTTTTAATAGTGCTTGGGCTTTTTCCCAAAAGGTCTGCAATTTTATCAATAGAGAGTTTTGCGTAAACGTTGTTTTCTAAAAAGTCGATAATCTCTTTTACGTCGTGGGGAATAGTTGCCCCGTCGAACATATAGTTATATCTTTCCTTTTTATCTAAACTATCCTTGTGGCGAGATAGCCCTATGAGTAGACACTCTAAAAGATTTTTTGTCATTTGACTACTGCCAAAAGGGGCAGAATCTAACTTAATTAGTTGTTGCAAAAGCGGGTTTTTTTGATCCACCATAGAGTAGCAAGAAAGCCCCTCTTCTATAAGCATAGAGAGAGTGTTTTTTTCGGCTAATGAAAGTTTAAAAATCTTGCCTTTAAAATAGTTCATAGCAGGGCTCTTGCAGTCAAAAGTTATAATTGAAACGTTGGGTGCAACGTTCTTGTTAGCCGAAAGATTGTGAAATTCGTTGGGCTTATGAAAAGTTAATTCTCCACCTTTTAACACGAATTGCTTGGTGTCTGCCGTGCAAATAACTTCGCCCTTGTCAACGTACACCATTTCCCAAAAATCGTGCCTTTCGCCCTCGTAGGAAAAGTCTTTGGAGAATTCCATATAGAAAATGGTGATAATACTATCAATATTGAATACTTTTTTGAATTTTTGCCTTATAAAATTATCTTTCATAAAAATATCCCCGTGTCTAATATTATAAGTATTATACCCGATTTTCTATTGATTGGCAATTAAATAAAGTATATAATTATTAAAAGATAAAAAAGGAGACTATTATATGTATACCGTATTAGTTATTTCTTGTCATCCCGACGATATGGAAATCGCTTGTGCAGGAACGCTATTAAAGTGCAAAGAAAGGGGGGATAGGGTAGTAGTTTGTCACCTTTCGAGTGGAAATTTAGGACACGTAATTATTCCACCTGAAGAACTAATTAAGATTAGAAGAGAAGAGGCTAGAAAAAGTGCTGAAGATATCGGTGGCTTTGAAGTTATGTGGGGTGGATTTCACGATTTAGACATCTACGACAATAATAAAGAGGCTAGAGATAAGGTGGTTGACGTGATTAAAAAAGTTAACCCAGACTTTATTATAACCCACGCTCCTAACGACTATATGCCAGACCATACTGCAGTTTCAAGATTAGTTTTTGACGCAAGTTTTACGGCAACTCTTCCAAACTATAAAAGCAAGGTAGAAGGGGCTGCAAGATTAGTTCCAATTTACTATATGGATACTCTTGCAGGGGTGGATTTTAACCCAACCGAATACGTAGACGTTAGCAAATATATCGACAAAAAATTAGAAATGCTTAACTGCCACGAATCGCAAATCGTTTGGATGCGTGACCACGACCATATAGATTTTCCAGACATGGTAAAAACTTGCTGTAAATATCGTGGATATCAATGTGGAGTAGAATACGCAGAGGGCTTTACCCAATGCAACGTATACTTAAAAGGAACGGCTAAGAGATTATTGCCGTAGAAATTGATAAAAAATATAAAATAAGGAGAAAATATTATGAATTTTAATTCAACCGTAAAGGGAAGTGCTTTAGAAAACTTCTATCCAGAAGGCTGGGATTTTGACAAGATTGATGCGTGTATCGACGCACCTGAAAACATTTTAGTTCGTCAAGAACATTGGAACAAGGATTTTAATCCTATTATGTGTGAAAGTTTAAGTGATTTTGAAACCTATATGGGACACGAAATTGCTAACCAAATTAAACTTGCAAAAGAAAAGAAAGAAAAAATTGCTTTCATTTTGCCCGTAGGCCCTATGGGTATGTATAAATGGGTAGTATACTTTCTAAAAGAGTGGAAAATTTCTTGCGAACACGTTTACACTTTCAATATGGACGAATGGGCTGATAGCGAAGGAAACACTTTGTCTTCAGACAACACGGGTTCTTTCCAATACGCAATGGAACAAGCGCTATTCAATCCACTCGGCGAATTGACCGTTCCAAAGGAACAAAGAAACTTTGCAACCAAAGAAAATTTACCAACCTATCCAGAAAAGATTAAGGCGTTAAAAGCGCAAGGCGCAAAACTAGTTTTAGTTTACGGAATTGGTAGAATGTGCCACATTGCCTTCTGGGAGCCAACCTTTGCCGCAGATTATAAAACGGCAAAAGAGTGGGAACAAGCACCTTATAGAATCGCTGCTAAAATTCACCCACTAACCGTTGAACAAAACGCATTGACTAGTTTTAAGTCTAGAACGACCTTAGTTCCTTGTAGAGCAAACACCATTGGACCTGGCTTATTCCTACAAGCAGACTATGCAATCGGTGGTGCAGATGGACTATTAGGAAGAGGTATGCAATGGCAAGGTATGTCACTTTGGATGACCTTAAGATACGGCAAAACTCCTTGGATTACGTCTTCTTATATTCCAACCTTAAAGGGCAAACTATTCTTCTTAAAAGAACTAGCAGGTCCATTAACTGCTGAGTGCAACTAATATTATAAAAGGTATATTATGAAAAAATTTATAATGTACGGAGCGGGAAACATTGGCCGTGGTTTTATCGGCCAAGTGTTTTCTAATAACGGCTATAAAGTCGGCTTCGTTGATATAAACAAAGAAGTTATCGCTAAACTTAACCAAGACAAGTGCTACCCTGTAGACGTTGTTAGTAGCGACGGCGTGGTGGAGCAAATGGTAGAAAACGTTTATGGAATTGACGGAACGGACTTAGAACTCGTTGCCGAAGAGATTGCATCTGCCGATATTATGGCAACTGCAATCGGCGTTAACGTTTTAAAGTTTATTGCTAAGCCAATTTCACTAGGATTAAAGAAGAGATTTGAAAGCGATAAAAAACCTTTTAACATTATCATTTGCGAAAATTTAATTGGGGCAGACGAGTTTTTAAGAAACTTAATTATCGAACAAATTCCCGAATATAAGGATAGAATACTAAACGAGATAGGCTTTGTTGAAGCGAGCATTGGCAGAATGGTGCCGGTTGTTCCAGAAGAAAAGAAAAAGGAAAACTTTTTAAGAGTTTTCGTTGAGCCTTATAATATTCTACCCGTAGATAAAGATGCGTTTAAGGGTGAAATTCCTGAAATTTCTAATCTTTATCCATATTCGCCATTTAACTTATTTATTCAAAGAAAACTCTTTATGCACAATATGAGCCACGCTTTGTGCGCTTATCTTGGCAAGTTAAGGGGATACGAATACATTTATCAAGCAGTAAACGATTACGATATTAAAATGGTTGCCTATAAAGCACTCGTTCAATCGGCAGAAGCCGTTGCTAAAGAAAACGGCGTAGAAATTTTTGACCTTTTGGCACACGCAGAAAATTTACTATATAGATTTTCTAACGTGGCTCTAGGCGATACTGTTAGAAGAGTTGGCAAAGATACAAAGCGTAAACTTTCTTCTAACGATAGACTAATTGGGGCTATTAAACTTGCAGATAAGTTTGACGTTCCTAACCACTACTTGTGCTTAGGCGTTGCTGCTGGTATGCATTTTTCTTTTGAGGACGACGCTAATAGTATTGAAGTAAAAGAGTTTGCTAAAAACAACGGAGCAAAAGAAACTCTTGTTAAATACTGCGATTACTCTGGAAAAATGACCGACTTGATTTGTACATTGTATCAAAAGATTGCAGATGGAGAAAAGGTGGAAACGCTTATTAAATACTGTGAAGGTTTAATTGGTAGTAAAATAAGGGCGTAAAAAATGAAAAAAGGAATTGCTATTGCCGGGAATATCTTGGCAGACAACGTAAAAATGGTGGAAGAATACCCTAAAAAGGGCATGCTTGCCACGATAACCGAAGAAGAAAAAGCCGTTGGTGGTTGCGTTTGCAACACAGGAATAGACCTAAAAAGATTAAACCCCGACTTAGAAGTTAAGGCTTACGGAAGAATAGGTGACGACGATAACGGAAAATACGTTTTATCCGTTATGCAAAGAGAAGGTATGAACTGCGAAAACGTTAAGGTGAGTTCTAACCTTTTAACTAGTTATTCGGACGTAATTACCGTTAAGGGAACGGGTGAGAGAACTTTTTTCCACAATCGTGGAGCAAACAAGGCGTTTTGCGAAGATGACGTTGACGTAGAAAGTCTTGACTGCGACCTTTTCCACATAGGCTATCTAATGCTTTTAGACTATTTTGACACCGTTTTAGAAGACGGCTCTACACCTATGGCAAGACTCTTAAAAAGGGTTAGAGAAAAGGGCATAAAAACTTCTATCGACGTGGTTAGTGAATCTTCTGGAAGATTTAATCAAGTGGTTAGTTCTGCCCTAAAGTATTGTGATTACGTTATCGTAAACGAGATTGAAGCAGGCGCTATTGCAGGCGTTGAAGTTAGAGATACAGAAGAAAACCTTATTGAAGACGGAATTTTTAAGGCTATGCAAACCCTTTTAGATATGGGTGTTAAGGAAAAAGTGGTAGTTCATTGTCCCGAAAAAGCCTTTTGCTTAACTAAGGACGGAAAATTTACCACCGTAAACTCTATTAAACTTAAAAAGGGATTCATTAAAGGTAGCGTAGGCGCAGGCGACGCGTTCTGCGCAGGCTGTCTATACTCAATCTATTCTGGCTACGAGGACGATAAGATGCTAGAACTTGCAAATCTCGTTGCCGTTAATTGCCTGTCCCAAAAAGATTCCATTAGTGGAGTGAGAAAAATCGAGGACTTACGTAAAGTTTTGGAAAAGTAATAAAAAGAGCCAACCGAAAGGTTGGCTTTTAACATAAGGAAAAATTTTTATATTCCGTCCATGACGTGCATATTTCTAATATTCACGTCTTTTATTTTGTCCATAATAGAATACGCGTGCGTTTCTAGGTTATAGCATGTTGCGTTTGACAAGTTTTGCCTTTTTACTTCTTCTATAACGGCAGAAGATATTTCTTCAATTAAGAGAAGTTTTTCGTTTACTTTTTCATTAGGTAGGTCAAGTAAAAGGGTTAATTTTTCTCCAAGTTCACTTAAAATGGGCAAACTTTTTATTTTGCGAAAAGCCCATTTATAAAAAGGCTCGTATTCGTTATTTAATAGATAAATAGATGATATTATATGCTTTGCGAATTGGTAAACTGATAGACTTGCAGAGCCGAATTCTCCGTGAGAAAGACATCTTTCATAATTATATTGTCCCGACTGACCGGCAAGGGCGAGATTTCCTGCAAGTTTTTTTAAGAGCACGTCCTTTGGATAGCCCTTTTTTAACTCTTCTCTAATTTTAGAAAATTCGCCTAAGTTGTCAACAAAAACTTCGCCGTTAGTTGCCCCTGCTAAACTAGTTGACGGAACGAAAAACCACCACGAAATATCTTCGGGTATTTGGCTTACCCCTAAAAACCTTTTATAAAACTCTTCGATTACTAAAACTCCGTGTCTATTTCCACCAACGGGGCTCAAAATTGGGCGCTTATATCCCTTAAACTCTTTGGGAAGTTTAGAGTACGCTCGCTCTAACTTAAAGCCGAACTTTTCATAATCTTTCTCAGTTATCCAAAGGCAAAAGCCTGCCTCAAAGTCGTGGTCTAAACTAAACTCGTCGTCGTATCCAAAACACTCCGAGCCTTCGCCAACTAGCCCTACGGCTATTCTATTTGCTACTTCGGGGAAGAGTTCTTCTAGCATAGGTTTTCCGTGTTTTAAGTAAAACTCTCTTGAAAGTTCAATTCCTTTCATAAATTTGCTCCGCTAATTTTTCGTATTCTTCTGCTTTTTTTGTAAAACCAAAATGGCGTAGGGCAGGGGTGCATTTTGTTAAAACGTAGGCATAGTATCCGTTTTTAACTACCTTTTCGTTTTCTAATAGGTTTATAATATTTTTTACGCACTCTTTAGCCTTGTCTTCTAAATCCATAGAAAAATAAAGGTGAGCAAGGTTAACCATAGTTATTGCTCCGTCGGTAAATTCAAACGGCGTGCCTTTTAAAAATTCTAACGCTTTTTTATAGCACTCTTTTGCCATATCGTATTCACCTAAATCAACTAACGCAACAGCCCTATTGTTATAGTAGCCACTCATTAAATCTTTGCTCCTTTCGGGGAATTTTGTAAAGATTTTATAAGCCTCGTCATAGTAAAAAATACTCTCTTTTGCCTTTTTTATAGCCTTTAGGGTGGTGGCTACGTTTAGGTAGATATTGCCTACCGAAAAGTCTTCTTCTAGCCCCAACTCTTTAACTAGAAGTACGGCTCTTTCGGTCGCCTTTTCAGCGTTTTTAGAATCGTCTAGTTTTCTATATAGTCCTAGTAGTTCGTTAACGATGGATAGTTCACCTTTTTTATCTAGTAATGACTGCGCTTCCTTTTGCCAATACTCAAGTAGCCTTTTTGCCTCTATCATATCGTTTTTATTAAACGCCTCGTCCACCTTTTCTATGATTCTACTAACGGGGATTTTGCCTTTAGGCGCGTCCTTTTTAGGATAGTAAAAATCCTTTCCACTACATAGGGCGCAACTTGGTTCTTTATAATCAAACGGATCTATCATAATTTCACCTCCAAACAATTATAAACGATAAAAGACGGCTAGTCAATAGTTAAAAAGGGGGCAAAAACAATAAAAAACACGGCAAAAAATGGCAAAGATAAAAAATTATGCAAATTTTATTGACAAAATTTAATCGTATAAAGTATAATTAGGTAAACCTATGAGAAAGAAGAGTAGGTGCTATGACTTAAATTTAGAGAGTTGCCGTTGGTGGAAAGGCAATATTAAGTGAGCGTTGAATGGGCTTTTGAGGGCGAAGGGAAATTTCAAATTTTTTTGAAAGAGTATATTAGACGGTGGGTAGCCGTTATTACCAAGGATATGATAGTATCCAAAAATTAAGCGCTTAAAATTATCGTTTAAGCGGAAGCAAGGTGGCACCACGGGTATGTAAATATTCGTCCTTGATAGATTTTCTATCAAGGAATTTTTATTTTTTAAGGAATTAATTATGAAACTTTTAACTAGGCGATGGCGAATACTTAAAGGCTAATAAAACTACACTAAAATTAGAATTTAAGGAGAAAATAATTATGAAAATAAATAACGTTGATTTTGAAACTTACTTTAAAAATTATCCTAACGAACAAGGATATTTTGGCAAATACGGTGGGGCTTATATTGCTCCCGAACTCAAAAAGGCTATGGATGAAATTACCGAAGCGTATTTCACCATTTGCAAGTCCACTAAGTTTATAGACGAACTTAGAAAAATTAGAAAGGAATTTCAAGGTAGACCGACTCCAATTTCGCATTTAGAAAGACTTTCAAGAAGTGTTGGAAACGCGCAAATTTACGTTAAGAGAGAAGACCTTAACCACACGGGCGCACACAAGTTAAATCACTGCATGGGTGAAGTGTTGCTCGCAAAATATATGGGCAAGAAAAAGGTTATCGCAGAGACGGGCGCAGGTCAACACGGCGTTGCTATGGCAACTGCCGCGGCGTACTTCGGGCTTGAGTGCGATATTTATATGGGTGCAGTCGATATTAAAAAACAAGCACCTAACGTTGCTAAAATGAAAATATTAGGTGCTAACGTCGTTGAAGTTAAAGAGGGGCTTCAAACCTTAAAAGAAGCAGTCGACGCTGCGTTCAAGGCGTACGCAAACGAATATAAAACGGCAATTTACTGCATTGGCTCGGTAGTTGGCCCTCACCCATTTCCAATGATGGTTAGAGATTTCCAAAGCGTAGTTGGTATTGAGGCGAGAGAACAATATCTCTCTATGACGGGCGAACTTCCCGACGCAGTCGTTGCTTGCGTTGGTGGTGGCTCTAACTCAATGGGTATGTTCTCAGGCTTTCTAAACGACCCCGTTCAAATTTACGGAGTTGAACCTCTTGGTAGAGGCAAGAAACTAGGCGACCATGCGGCAAGTCTTCAATATGGCACTGAGGGAATTATGCACGGATTTAACAGCATTATGTTAAAGGACGAAAATGGCGATCCCGCTCCCGTATATTCGGTTGCAAGTGGTTTAGACTATCCGTCTTCTGGGCCAGAACATGCGTTCTTGCACGAACTTGGCAGAGTTAATTACGACGCTATTGGGGACGATGAAACTATCGATGCTTTCTACACCCTTTCAAGACTTGAGGGAATTATCCCTGCAATAGAGAGTGCCCACGCAGTTGCTTACGCAATGAAACTCGCTAAAAAAATGGGCAAGGGCTCTATTCTCGTTTGTCTTTCTGGTAGGGGAGATAAAGACCTTGATTACATTATCGAAAACTACGGAATTAGATAAAATTCAATAAATTTTTGCTTAAAAGATTGCAGTAATACTCTCTGCAATCTTTTTTGTTTGTCGTACGCTTGATAATTCTATAGGTATGTGATAAAATATACTTAGTATATTTTTAAGGATAGAGTATGGAAAACAAATTTCATCAAATTTCAGAAAAGAAAAATTTTATATGTGATATGGACGGCGTTATTTATCACGGCAATAGACTTATTCCAAAAGTAAAAGAGTTTGTGGAATGGCTAGAAGAAAGTGGAAAAAACTACCTTTTTTTAACCAATAGTTCCGAGCGTTCGCCTAGAGAACTTGCTCAAAAACTTAAAAGACTCGGTCTTGAAGTGGGCGAAGAACACTTTTACACTTCGGCTTTGGCTACGGCTTCCTTTTTGAAAGGACAATGTCCTAACGGCTCGGTTTACGTTATCGGCGAGCCGGGGCTTGTTAACGCCCTTTACGATGCGGGCTTTTCTATGAACGACGTTAATCCAGATTACGTTGTGTTTGGCGAAACTCGTTCTCTAAACTATGAGAAAATTGAAAAAGCCGTTAAACTCGTTTTCAAGGGGGCTAAACTTATCGGCACTAACCCCGACTTAACCGGTCCTACCGAAGACGGAATTGTGCCTGCTTGCAAATCGCTTATCTCTTCTATTGAGTTGACGACGGGTAGAGAAGCCTATTTCGTTGGCAAGCCTAACCCACTTATGATGCGACACGCTCTAAAAAAACTTAATTGTAGTAGGGTAGACGCAGTTATGATTGGCGATAGAATGGATACGGATATTTTAGCCGGCTTAGAGAGTGAACTCGACACCGTTTTAGTTTTAACCGGTGTGACGGCAAGAGAAGATTTAGTTAAATTTCCTTATCAGCCAAAGTTCGTGCTAAACGACGTTGGGGAGATTATAGGGCTATAAAATAAAAAACAAAGGAAATACTTATGAAAAAATTAAAAGAGTGGCTTAGTATTCAAATAGTAAAAAACCCCGGAAGAATAGTTTTAGCGGTGATTTTACTTATAAACGTTGTGTTCTTTTTGGGCGCTTCGGGGTTAATTAGTTTATTGTCGCAAAATTTATCTGGAAATCAAGGGCTAGACTTTATTTCGGCTGCGTATAGAACAATTTCTATGATACTAGATGCAGGCTGTATTGAATCGGTTGTTGGTGAACTTGGACAAGGCAAGGTTATAATTGCAGTTATTTGCGTAATTATTTCCGTTTTAGGTATGATTTTATTTACTGGCGCAGTAATCGGTTATGTGACCAACTATATTTCAAGTTTTATCGACAACGCTAATGCAGGAAAGAGAAGACTAAACATATCTAACCATTTCGTAATCTTAAACTGGAACAACAGAGCGTCGGAAATCATTAACGATATGCTTTACTGCGACGAAAAGCAAAAGGTGGTTGTTTTAGTTCAAGATAGAAAAGAAGAAATTAAAAACGAAATCGAAGAGAGAATAACCGACACCATTATGAGAGAAAACCTTGCAGTTGCAAAGAGTTTTTCTCACCTTCCTTTCTTTAGAAGACTTGTTGCTCTTCGTAAAAATAGATTCGTTAGCAAGGTGACCGTTATCGTTAGAGAAGGCGATATTTTCTCCACTAAGCAACTAGCAGATATCTCGCTAAAAAAAGCACGCTCGGTTATTATACTTTCTAACGACGACACTAATAACATTTGCCGTTTTGGAAAAAAAGAACTACTAGAAGAAAACGCTAAGGGTAATTCTCAAACTATAAAAACCTTAATGCAAGTAGCAGATATAGTTTCAGCAAACGATTCATTTGACAACCAAAGAGTTATCGTGGAAATTGACGACAAGTGGACGCTTGCTTTAGTAGATAAGATTATTTCGGCTAAACAAGTTAAGGGAAAATGCAATATTATTCCACTTAAAATAAACGAAATTTTAGGTCAATTATTCTCGCAATTCTGCTTGATGCCCGAACTTAACGACGTGTATAGTGAGTTGTTCTCTAGCCGTGGCGTAGAGTTCTATTCTAAAAAAGAAGAAGAAAAAGACGAAACGGAATTTGCAAGAAAGTATTTTGAAGAACACAATCACGCTATCCCTATTACGTGTATGGAAATTGACGGCGAGAACTACGCTTTCTTCGTTGGTGAAAATGAAAAAGACGTTGATAGAAAGTCAAACGTCGAAAAGTGCGATTACAAAGTTGAACTCGTAAAAGATTATTGGCTAGAAAAGAGAAGAATCATCATTTTAGGGCACAATTCTAATAGCCATAGCATTATGGCAGGCTTTGAAAGTTTTAGTAGCGAATGGAAAAAAGGCGGGGACGAGATTATTGAAATAGTAGTCGTTGACGACAAGCAAAGCCTAGAGAAGATGAATTACTACAAAGATTACTCTTTCGTTGCAAAGACGGTTGAGGCAGACGTTTTTGATAGAGATATTATTTATAGAGCCATCATAGACTTTATTGGAGACGGACAAAAGAGCACGAGTATTCTTATTTTGTCAGACGATAGCGTTAGCAATGAAAATCTAGACGCAGTTGCTCTTGCAAACTTAGTTTACGTTCAAGATATCGTAAATAGAAAGGTTAAAGAAGAAGGCTTTAACTCTAAAATGGTGGACGTTATCGTTGAGATTATCGACCCTAAACACCATGATATAGTTAGTGGTTATAGCGTAAACAACGTAGTTATCAGTAATAGATACATAAGCAAGATGGTTTCTCAAATCTCAGAGGTTGAGGCAATCTTCAATTTATATAACGATATTTTAAGTTATGACGAAGGAAACGCCGAAGAATACGATAGCAAGGAAATCTACGTTAAAAAGGTTAAAAGATATTTTAGTGAAGTTCCTAAAAAGACTACGGCTGATAAACTTTTAAGAGGGTTATTTAATGCAACTTCTAACAAGGAAGATAAGGAAAATTATAATCCAACCATTATGCTTGGCTACGTAAAGGCAAATGGAGAGAAGGTTTTATTCGCAGGGGATTTAAGCAAGATTGAAGTAGAACTAACAATCGACGACAAGGTAATTCTTTTCGCCCCTCACTAAAAAAAATATATGGAGCATATTATGGAAAAGGTTAGTTATCAAATAAAAGAAGATAAATTAATTCCCGTTGTGATTAAAAAAGGCGATAGGGAAACTCCCGTTTGGATACAACAAAATTGGGAAGAAGGCGAGTTCGCAATTTTTATTAGGCAAAGTGGTTGTGGACACACTTGTACTGCTATGGCTCTAAGACTTTTGGGGTTTAACGAGATGACACCGTACGTTGAATACGAGCATTGTAGAAAATTGTGGGGCGCTCCAATGACAAAAGAAGAATCGCCAAAAGGCGAAGCTCAATGTAATTTTCTAACCCCTAGTGGAATAGTTAAAGTGCTAAATAGTTTTTCGGTTAAGGCAAAAGACTATTCCGTTCCAAAGGGCAAGAGAAAAGAGTGCGTAAAGCAAATGGTTGACGCGTTAAAAGAGGGTAAACTTGTAATTTTCGCTTCGCACCCTAGCGAAGACTTCCCCGAAAACCCATTTTCAAAAGGCGACCACTACGTTTTATTAGTAGGCTTCAACAAAGACAATAAAATCGTAGTTGCTAATAGTTCTACAGGTGGAGTGACTGAAACATTAGGCATTCACGACGGAGTGGAAGAAGAAGTTTTAGAAAGGGCGCTTTGGGACGGCGGAGAGAGTTTAGACGGGACGTGGGGATACCTTTCCTGCTTAGAAAAAGAGACGGGATATATTATAGTTGGATAAAGGTTATATAAATGATTTGTAATAATATTTTAGACGCAATGGGAAATACGCCCATCATTAAGTTAAATCGTATGGTAGGCGAAAACGATGCGGAAATTTTAGTTAAATTTGAAGGGCTTAACGTAGGTGGCTCTATTAAGACGAGAACGGCATTCAATATGATAAAAGATGCCGAAGAAAAGGGACTTATCGGCAAGGACACTATTATCGTTGAGCCGACTAGTGGAAATCAAGGCATAGGTCTAGCACTCGTTGGGGCAGTTAAGGGATATAAAGTTAAAATTATTATGCCCGACTCGGTTAGCGAAGAGAGAAGAAAACTAGTTAACCAATACGGAGCAGAAGTTATTTTAGTGCACGACGACGGAAATATCGGCAAGTGTATTGAAGAGTGTTTAAACCTTGCTTTTAAGTTAAAAGAACAAGATAAAAACGTGTTTATTCCTCAGCAATTTGAAAACCCCGCTAACCCCGAAGTTCAAAGAAATCAAACGGGTAAGGAAATTTTAGAACAAGTTGGCGACAGAAAAATCGACGGATTTTGTTCTGGAATTGGCACGGGCGGAACTATTACGGGCATTGGCGAAACCTTAAAGGCTAAAAATCCCGATATGATTATTTGGGCAGTAGAGCCTAAAAACGCCGCAATCTTGTCGGGGGGCTCTATCGGCACGCACGTTCAAATGGGCATTGGCGACGGACTTATTCCAAAAATTCTAAACCAAAACATTTACGACGACGTTTGCATTATTGAAGACGACGAGGCTATTAAAGCGTCTAAAGATTTAGCCTTAAAAGAAGGCATTTTATGTGGAATAAGTAGTGGAACTAACGTTGCCGCAGCCATTAAACTTGCAAAAAGACTAGGCAAGGGAAAAACGGTTGTCACGGTGCTTCCAGATACGGCTGAAAGATATTTCTCCACGCCACTTTTTGAAAAGTAAATTAGAATAGATTTTAGTATTTTTAAGTTAAGTGCTTGCTTTTTAATATTAAAATCTATTTTTTAGTTATTTCAATTTTTTATACTAAGTGTTATAATAATCTTAACGTGAAGGAGAATAGTTATGTTTGGATTTGATTTAACAGATTACGACAGAAAAGTTTACTTAGAAGAATTAAAAGATTTTCTCCCCGATACTATCGTGGATTCGCACGCGCATTGTTGGAGAAGAGAAGACGACGAGTACGATAGAGTTAAGTTTCCAAAAAAGTGGACTAACTTGGTTGCAGGTGATTGCAACGCAGAAGACTTAATAAAAACCTACGAGGATTTATTTGAAGGCAAAAAAGTTATTCCCGTAGTGTTTGGAAATTCTATCGCTAGATGTATGGAACACAATGCCTATATCGAAAAAGTAAAAGAAAAATATGGATTCCCAACTCTTTTTTGGACTAGATACGATATGAGTGCCGAGTTTGTGGAAGAGCACGTTATTAAGGGTGGGTACGACGGATTAAAGCCATACCTTGGTGGTTGCAAGGCGGGAGTTAACCCTGCCGATGCCGATATTTACGACTTCTTGCCACCAGAACACTTAGAAGTTGCAAATAAACTTGGGCTAAAGGTTATCTTGCACGTTTCAAAGGACGATAGATTTAAAAATAAATCTAATTTAGACACTCTTTTAGAGATAGAAGAAAAATATCCTAACGTAAAACTTATCGTTGCGCATATTGGAAGAGCGTACTGCTCGGTCGACGTGGGCGATGCGTTCATTAGATTAAAAGATACTAAGAAGATGCTATTTGACTTTTCGGCTAACACGAATAGCGAAGTTATTAGAGAAGCAATCGAAACGTTTGGGCCAAAGAGAATTCTTTTTGGAACGGACTTGCCTATCGCTAAAATGCGTATGTATAGAATAGACGAAAACGGAAATTACGTTAACGTAGTTCCTAGGGGGCTATATGGAGACGTTTCTAAAGATATTCATATGAGAGAAACGGACGAAAAGGATATAACCAACTTCGTTTACGAGATTTTAAGGGCGTTTAAGAAAGCGTCTAATGATTTAACTCTTTCTAAACAAGACGTTTTCGATATAATGTGCGAAAACGCAAGAAAACTTTACGATATTAAATTTTAAGGATTTTTAATGAAAAAGACTTATCTTGGCATTGATTTAGGAACTACGGGCACTAAATCTACGCTGTTCGACCAATTTAATAATGAAATAGGTAGGGGCTACAAGGGCTATGAGTTAATCTCCCCTTTTGACCTTGCTTTCGAGCAAAATCCACTAGATTGGGAAGACGCCGTTGTTGAAAGCGTTAAGGGGGCTATAGGAAACCTTGATTGCAACGTCTTATCTCTTTCAGTTTCTGCGCAAGGTGGAAGTTTCTTCTTTGCCGACGTAGATGATAACGGCAAAATTATTCCACTCACCAACGCTTTTACTTGGATGGATAAAAGGGCAACACTTGAGAGCGAAGAGTTAAACAGCAAGGTAGAAAAAGACTATTTTTACTATAGGACGGGCAGTAGGCTCGGCGCAGGTAGTTTTCCCGCAAAATATTTGTGGCTTAAAAAACACAATCCCGAAATCATAGAAAAAACTAAGATTATTCTATCGACCTCCGATTATATTTACTATTTAATGACGGGTAAATTTTGCATAGACTACACTTCTAGTTATATGATGGACGTGTTTAACGTAAAGGAAAAAGGGTACGATAGTGAAATTTTAGCCTTAATCGGCTTAAGTGAAGAAAAACTTCCTCCCCTAATGCAAGCAGGTGAAGTTGTTGGCGAAATGCTCCCAGAGTTTGCCGAAAAATTAGGAATAAATAAAGGAGTTAAGGTGGTTTGTGGCGCGCACGACCAATACGCTGCAAATATCGGTTCAAACTATTTTGACGGCGCTTTGCTTATTTCTTCGGGAACTACTTGGGTGGTGTTTGGAAGAAGTGAAGAACTTGCTCTAACCGATAGCCATTTTGCTTCTTGCGTTCACCCTGTTGGGAACTACGGCGTGTTTAGTTCTGCCGTTTCAAGTGGGGTTGTAATAGAGTGGGAGAGAAAACTCTTTTCGGTAGACTTTGAAGAGATGAATAGAGAAATTCCACTAAGAGAATTCCAAGAAGATTTGCTTGTTTATCCCTTTATTTCGGGAAGCGGGGGATATCGCGGGGAAAAGAGCCTATCATACTCTATAGAAAACGCAATTTTCCGCTACGACAAGTTCGATATTATTAAGGCGACTATGGAAGGCGTTGCCTTTGAGATTAGAGAGATTATCTCTTGCTTAAAAAAATCTAAAATAGAGCAAGAAAAAATTATTATTGCAGGCGGAGCAGTTAAAAGCCCTGCTTGGATGCAAATTTTAGCCAACGTTTTAGGGCAAGAAATATATATTTCCAATAAGCCCGATAGATGTTGCTACGGCGCTTATTCTATCGCAAGACGTGGGGTG
>JAZOOV010000060.1:0-7143 GCA_045655215.1 Christensenellaceae bacterium
TAATAAACTTAAAATCTTCCCGAGTTTTTGTGAAAATTTTTCTTTTCCATCAACTAAAATAGTTGACAAATTATACACTATGATTATAATAATAATTAGCACTCAAAGAGTTAGAGTGCTAAAAGGAGACCTATAATGAAACAATTTAAGACCGAATCAAAAAGAATATTAGATTTAATGATAAATTCTATTTACACGAATAAAGAAATTTTCCTAAGAGAACTCATTTCCAACGCTTCGGACGCTATTGATAAATTAAAGTTTATATCTTTAACCGATAACGGTGTAAATACTGATTTCAAGATTTTTATTAAGGCAAATAAAACCGATAGAACCTTGACTATTGAAGACAACGGAATTGGTATGGATGAGGCTACTTTAGAAAAGAACCTAGGCACTATTGCTGAGTCTGGCACGTTGGCGTTCAAAAAGGAAAATCAAGGGGAAGAGAACCAACTCATAGGTCAATTCGGCGTAGGATTCTACTCTGCATTTATGGTTGCCGATAAAATTGAAGTATTTTCAAAGGCGTATGGCAAAGAAGATGCTTTTAAGTGGGAAAGTAAAGGGGTAGAGGGCTACCAAATTACAAAGACTGACAAAAAGGAAGTCGGCACCAAAATCGTATTATGGCTAAAGGAAGATGCTGAAGATTATAAGTACTCGGATTTTTTAGAGCAATATAAATTAAGCGCGTTAATTAAGCAATATTCAGACTATATTAGATATCCTATCAATATGGAGATGTCTAGAAGAAGACTTATTGACGGCACGGAAGAAAATCCACAATATGAAGAAAGCGTTAGCGAAGAAACCTTAAACAGTATGGTTCCACTTTGGAAAAAACCAAAGAGTGAGGTGACCAAGGAGAGCCTTAACGATTTTTATAAAAACGAATTCCACGATTATATGGACGCGTTAAAGGGAATTTACGCTAAAATTGAGGGTGCAGTCACTTACGACACCTTGCTTTTCTTCCCATCAAAAGCGCCTATCGACTATTATTCTAAGGACTACAAAAAGGGCTTAAAATTATATTGCAACGGCGTAATGATTATGGAAAAGTGCGAGGAGTTAATTCCCGATTACTTTGGTTTCGTTAGGGGAATAGTTGACTCTGCAGATTTGAGTCTAAACATTTCGCGTGAAATTTTGCAACAAGATAGACAAGTTAAGGCTATTGCAAATAGTATTGAAAAGAAAATCTCAACTGAACTTAAAAAACTTATGGAAGAAGAGAGAGAAACGTACGAAAAACTCTTTGCAGAGTTTGGTTTATCCATTAAATTCGGCGTTTATGCTGGCTTTGGTATGAACAAAGACAAGTTAAAGGACTTCTTAATGTTCTATTCGAGTAGAAAAGAAAAACTCGTCACCTTAAAAGAATACGTTGAGGGTATGCAAGAAGGGCAAGAAGAAATTTACTACGCTTGTGGAGAAAATTATCAAAAGATTGCTAAACTTCCACAAATTGAAAAGGCAAAGGAAAAAGGATACGAAATTCTTTACTTTAAGGACGGCGTAGACGAGTTTGTTGCTAAGATTTTAATAGATTACGAAGGCAAAAAGTTTAAGTCGGTTGCTGAAAGTGATTTTTCGCTTGATACCGAAGAAGAAAAGACTCAACTTGACAAAAAGAAAGAAGAGTATAAGGATTTACTTTCTGCAATTAAAGAAGATTTAGGTGATAAGGTAAAGGAAGTAAGACTCACTTCAAACTTAAAGACTTATCCTGTATGTCTAATTGCATCGGGCGACGTTTCTATTGAAATGGAAAAAGTTTTTGCTTCAATGCCAAACGCCGATGGGAGAATTAAGGCAGACAAGATTTTAGAAATAAGCGCAACGCACGAAATACTAGAAACTCTATCGGCCGTATACAAAACGGATAGAGAAAAACTCAAAAAATATTCAATCGTATTATACGAACAAGCGAGAATATTAGAAGGTCTTATTATCGAAAACACCGAAGATTTTGTGAATTCACTAACCGATATAATAAAATAGCGAAAAAACGATAAAAAATTCTTGAAACCACCAAAATTTTCAAGGATTTTTTAAGTTGTATACACTACAATATATTTAATAAATTTTTTATAAGGAAAAAATAAATGTTAACCTTAAAAAACATTACCAAGCGCTACAAAGTAGCAGGGGGAGATTTGCTCGCCCTAAAGGGAATAAACGTCAGTTTTAGAAAGAACGAATTCGTTTCTATTCTAGGTCCGTCTGGTTGTGGAAAAACCACCACGTTAAATATCGTGGGTGGTTTAGATAAGTACACTTCGGGCGACTTAATTATTAACGGCAAAAGCACTAAAAACTTTACCGATAGAGATTGGGACGTTTATAGAAACCATAGAATAGGCTTTATCTTCCAAAGTTATAACCTAATTCCTCACCAAACGGTGCTAGGAAACGTTGAACTTGCCCTAACAATTTCAGGCGTTTCTAAGGAAGAGAGAATAAAAAGGTCTAAGCAAGCGCTAGAAAAGGTAGGTCTAAGTACGGAAATTAGTAAATATCCCAACCAACTATCCGGTGGTCAATGCCAAAGAGTTGCCATAGCAAGAGCGCTCGTTAACGAGCCAGATATTCTACTTGCAGACGAGCCTACGGGGGCACTAGATAGCAAAACTAGCGTTCAAATTATGGATTTAATTAAGGAAATTAGCAAGGAAAAACTTGTTATTATGGTCACCCATAACGGCGAACTTGCCGAGCAATATTCAACTAGAATAGTTAAACTATTCGACGGAGAAATCGTTGAAGATTCAAATCCATATATAGTAGAAGAAGAGAGTGTAAGTAAAAAACAAGAATTAAGTAAAACCGACAAAAAAGTCAAGAAAGACAAGGCGAAAATGAGTTGGTGGACGGCTTTTAAACTTTCTGCTAGAAACTTGTTCACTAAAAGGGGAAGAACGGCTCTAACGTCAATTGCAGGCTCTATAGGTATAATAGGAATTTCGGCAGTATTAGCCGTTTCCACGGGTGTTCGCGCGTATATTGCAAGTATGCAAGACGATATGTTATCTGGCAATCCTATTATGGTGCAGGAATCGGCTATTGATTTTACGGCAATGACCGAAGATCTTTCATTTGAAGAGAAAACTGAATTTATCAAAGAAGAAGGCTACGTTAACGTAGATAAAATGATAGAGTTTTTGGCTAAACAATATAAGGCTGTTAACACCTTGTTTACTCAAAACGATATTAGGCAAGAATACGTAGACTACGTTAAGGCATTGCCCAAAGAGTACGGAACTCTTAATATTGATTATGGCATAGACGTGACCAATAATATATACACCAACTTTAATAAAGCCGTAGGGAGTGAAAGAAACGTTTCTCTTTCTGCAATAAAGCAAATCTATACGGGTGTAATTGGCAAGACTTCTCTAAGTGACCAAGCCCCTGTAATAGCCTCGCTTGGCGACGTGTTTATGGTAAAGCCAGACGATAACGATTATATTCTAACTCAGTATGACTTGCTTGACGGACAACTAGCCAAAGAAAAAGACGAGATTATGATAGTTTTATCGAAAGATACTGCGCTTACAGACCTAATGCTTGGTCAACTTGGCTACTATACTCAAGACGAATTTATGAATATCGTAGGCAAAGTTGACGACGTTGACGGAAACGAAAACCCAAGCCTAGATAAAGAGAGATTTTCTTATCAAGAACTAAAGGAAAAAGAGTTTATTTGGTATGATAACGCCACTGTGTTTGGCAAAAAGATGACCATACCATCAAGTTTTAGTCCAACGGGAACTACTCTTCATAGTTTTACTTATAACTATAATAGTAGCGCGTTTACTGAAGAGCAAAAAGAGCAGGGTTTGAAATTAAAAGTAGTTGGTATCTTGCAACCTAAAGACAATATAAATTTCGGCTGTCTAAAGAGTGGAATATATTATACTAGCGCCCTTTCGGAGTATGCTATAGAGAAAAACTACGATAGTGAAATAGCCACTCACTTTAGAGAAATGGCAAAAAATCCAGACGGCTCAACTTCAATTGCCGCATACACCTACGATTTTAACTACGAGGGAACGGACTATACGGGAACTGCTCAAGTTGGAAAATATAATCAAATGATGAGTATGTTTAGTGGTGGAACGCCCGTGTATCAACTAACCTCGCGTCACTTAGGTGGAGAAAAGGTTGCAAACTCAATATATATCTATCCAAGCGATTTTGATACTAAGGATTTAGTTAACGAGTATTTAGACAAGTGGAATAGTGAAGAAGATATAGTAGTAAACGGCAAAACCTACACATTTGAAGAAAGGGTAGAAACCAAGTATACCGACACTCTATCATTAGTAATTTCAATGATAAATACAATGATAGACGTAGTCACCTACGCATTGATAGCGTTCACGTCGCTATCCTTAGTCGTGTCTTGCGTAATGATAGCCATAATAACTTACGTTTCGGTTATGGAAAGAGTAAAGGAAATCGGCGTAATTCGTTCACTTGGTGGAAGAAAGAGAGACGTTTCAAACCTATTTAACGTTGAAACGCTAATAATTGGTGGAATGTCTGGGCTATTCGGCGTTGGATTTACCTATTTATTATCACTAATAGTAAATTTAATAATTCAATCGCTTGCAGGATTCAATATTATGGTGTTGCCGATAACTAGCGCATTAATTTTAGTTGCGCTAAGCATACTCTTAACTGTAATTTCCGGCTTAGTTCCGGCAAGAAAGGCTGCCCAACAAGATCCTGTGGTCGCTTTAAGAACGGAATAATTTTCAAATAAAACACTATAAAAAGCCTAGTAATTTGCTAGGCTTTAATATTTTTAAAAACTTTCAAAAAATATTGAAATAACGCTTGACACCAAAAAATGCGTATGCTATAATACATTTAACATTTAAGTTAATTGTTAATTAAAAAGGGAGGTAAAATGTCACTACAACAAACGATGTTTGCGCTATCCGACGCAACGAGAAGAAAGATATTAAATATGCTAAAAAGTGGCAAGATGACGGCAGGGGAAATAGTAGAAAAGTTTTCCATATCAGCGCCTGCAGTTTCAAGGCACTTATCCGTTTTAAAAGATGCAGATTTAATAAGGGATACAAGGGTAGGAAAATTTATATACTATGAAATAAACACTTCCGTTTTAGAAGAAGTAATGTTATTTATATCAGGATTAAAAGGAGATAAAAATGATTAAGAATAATAAACTAAAAACGATATTTTCATCACTAATAATTTTATTGCCAATCATAATAGGGCTAATTTTTTGGGATAAATTGCCAAAAGAGATTCCAATTCACTTTGACCTAGAAAACAACGTAGACGGCACGATGGAAAAGTGGATATTTGTTTTCATTTTCCCATTTGGACTTGTGGCACTTCATTTATTATGCCTACTTTTAACGGGGCTAGATCCAAAATTTAAGAATATTGATAAAAAGAATACTAGTGTAATATTCATTATTATTCCAATAATAAGTTTACTAACTTCTTCTATTTCATATTCATTGGCGTTAGGGCTAAAGATAAACGTAATTTTTATAGTAATGCTAGTATTTGGGGCGTTGTTTGTTATAATTGGAAATTATATTCCAAAGGTTAGGCAAAATTTCTCACTTGGAATTAAACTTCCATGGACGTTAAGCGACGAAGATAATTGGGCAAGAACACATAGATTTGCAGGAATTGTGTGGGTGATAGGTGGCGCAATTATTATGATAACTTCCTTTTTCTCAAATTTGTTCGTATTCTTTGGCGTAATGCTTGCATTAGTAATTGCTCCAACAATTTATTCATACGTTTATTACGCAAAGAATAAAAAAGACGATAAAAATTAGTAAATTACACAAACTTTAATTGATGAAGTCAAAAAAGTTTGTGGTAGTATTTAGTTTAATAGTAGTGTTTGTTAGTATAATGGCGTTTGGGCAAGGTAAAAGTTATGCCCAAATGCCTTTTTACGATTTGCGCCCAAAAGAGTTAGAGTTAAGGTCGCAGTTCACTACTTATTATAAAAATTCCACGAGCGAAAGAAAGAGTAATATAAAATTAGCAAGCAAGCAATTTAACGGCTATTTTTTAGACGTTGGTGGGGAATTTTCCTTTAATAAGGTGGTAGGGGAACGAACGGAAAAAAGGGGCTATAAAAACGCAAAAATTATATCTAACGGCGAATTTATAGACGGAATAGGTGGTGGAGTTTGCCAAGTTTCAACAACTCTATATAATGCAGTGGTTTTGGCTGATTTAACTATAAACGAGTGGCATAGACATAGTTTACAAGTGTCCTACGTGTTGCCGTCCTTTGACGCTATGGTTAATTCTAATTGGGCAGATTTAAGATTTACAAATAATACGCATAACCCAATAGTAATATATACTTTTGCCGACGACGAAAAGATAACTATAAAAATTTACGGCGAAAAACTTGGGTATAAGGTAGAAAGAGAAAGCGTGGTAGTTGGCAGTATCGACGCTCTTCCTGAAGAAGAGAAGATAGATTTATTAAACGAATATCCAAATTTATATGAGGGGGAAAGGCAAGTGCTTTCATATAGCAAAAAGGGGATAATAAGTCAAGGGTATATAGTAAAGAAAGATAAAAACGGCAAGGTGCTTTCGAGAAGGAAAATAAGAGAAGATAAATATAGCGCTTATAGGGGAAAAGTGATAATAGGACGGGCAAAAAAGCCAAATGAAATAATAGAATAAGAGAGATATTAAAAATTAAATATAAAAATTTAGTAAAAGATAAAAAATACTTTGACAAATACAAAAATTTATGTTAACATATCGTAGATAAAAAGATAAATTGAGTCAAGGTTATGGAGAAATACCCAAGTGGCTCAAGGGGCTCCCCTGCTAAGGGAGTAGTACGTTTATAGCGTAGCATGGGTTCAAATCCCATTTTCTCCGCCAACAAAAAAAGACCATCAAGTGATGGTCTTTTTTGTTGCGTAAAAAGGAAAATGGGATTTGATTTAAGGAGAAAATTGCTTGCAATTTCCCTTTAGGGTAAACAGTGGACACCCACTGTTTATCGGGTATGGTCGCACAGGCGAAAGTCCCTTTATCCGCACCACAAGAAACTCAAATCAGGCTTTTGCTTGGTTTGAGTTTTTTGTTTTGTAGTTAATGTGCAAGGGA
>JAZOOV010000061.1:0-8967 GCA_045655215.1 Christensenellaceae bacterium
GTTTTTATTTTACTAATAAATCGACGCGTTGTCAAGAAAATGACAAAAATTCTTTTTTTTATCTCTAAAAATGTGCTAAAAATGGGCTTTTCTCAACTGCTTTGTTATTGACAAGGTATATCTTTTGTGATAAAATATGCTAGTATAAGTTTAAAATAGGTTAGGTATGCCGTTATTAGATAATATAAACGTTTCAAGTGACGTTAAAAAATTAAATATAAAGGAGTTAGAAACTCTTGCTAAAGAAATTAGAGATAATATAATTTCCGTCACTACTAAAAACGGCGGGCACTTATCTTCAAATCTCGGTATCGTGGAAGCAACCTTGGCTCTTCACTACGTGTTTTCTTTTCCCGAAGACAAGTTGGTGTTCGACGTAGGGCATCAATGCTACACGCATAAAATTCTATCTAGTAGAAAGGAAGATTTTTCCACTATTAGAACAGATGGTGGGCTTTCCGGTTTCCCTGATATTAAAGAGAGTGAGTTCGACGCTTTTTCTACGGGACACGCAGGAACTTCAGTGTCGGCGGCGCTTGGGCTTTGTTCGGCAAGAGATAGGCTAAAACAAGATCATTTCGTTTTGAACGTGGTGGGGGATGGCTCGTTCGTTAACGGCTTAAATCTAGAAGCATTATTCTCTTCGGTGGAAAAGCCTAGAAAATATATCCTACTTCTCAACGATAACGGAATGTCCATTTCAAAAAACAAGAACGGATTTTATAGATTCATCTCGAAGGGAACTATAAATAAGGGCTACGTTAGAAGCAAGAGAGTTATAAAAAAGATTTTCGGCAATTCTTTTATCTCTAGGTGGCTTATCGGCTTTAGAGATTTCATTAAGAGAACTTTTAATAGAAGAAACCACTTTGAACAATTCGGCTTTAAGTACGTGGAAATCCCAGAGGGCAACGATATTAAAAAACTCGTTAAAACTTTCCAAAAGGTAAAGAATCTTTCGCAAAGTAAGGCTGTGTTTATTCACCTACATACCCTAAAGGGAAAAGGCTTTAAGCAAGCGGAAGAACACGCAGATTACTATCACGGCGTTTCTAGTCAAGAAAAGGCAAAGGGGCAAAGTTTTAGCAAGGCGGTCGGTGAAAAAATTAACGCTCTCATAGAAAAAGACGATAAAATTACCGCTATTACTGCAGGTATGAAAGACGGAACGGGGCTAGAAATAGTTGAAAAAGTTCACCCGAAAAACTTTTTGGACGTGGGCATTGCAGAAGAATATGCAGTCACCTTGTCGGCAGGTATGGCAAAGGGTGGGCTTAGACCGATAGTTTGCATATACTCGACCTTTCTTCAAAGGGCGTACGACGAGATTTTGCACGACGTGTGCTTGCAAAATCTTCCCGTGATTTTTATGATTGATAGGGCAGGGCTAGTTGGTGAAGACGGAAAGACGCACCAAGGCGTTTTTGATTTATCCTATCTACTTCATATTCCAAACCTAACGGTGATTGCACCTTCATCTATAGAAGAATTAAATCTCGCTTTAGATTACGCTATTAAGTTAAATTCGCCCGTAGCGATAAGATATCCTAAAACTCAAACGGAAAAAGTAATAGAAAGCAAGGGCGAAATTTCTAAATGGCAAACTATTAAAAGTGGAAAAGACCTTTTAATTTTAGCAGTTGGACCTAGAATGCTAGACCTAGGCTATCAAGTGGCTAGCGAACTTAAGGAAGTCGGGCTTGTTAATGCGAGAGTAATTAAGCCGTTAGACTATGAATTTTTAGATAAAATAGAAAACCAAACGATAATTACGCTAGAAGAAAATAGCGTTATCGGTGGATTTGGCGCTTTAATTAGCAATTATTTTTCAAACAAGAAAAACAAGGTGTATAATTTTGGCGTTAAAGATGAATTCGTGCCACATGGGACGGTTCAAAATCAAATGACACGCAATGATTTGACCAAGGAGAAAATAATAGAGTTTATTAAAAATAGAGTGACTTTAGATTAAGGGGGAAGTTATTTTGTTTATTAAAATTGTAAAAAGAACTTTATCGGCTATTTTCGACGTAATGATTGTTGTCGCATCACTATTTTTAGCAACCTTGATTACCAAGGAAAGTTTTATTGATTTACTTTACGACTATTGGTATTTAATGCTAGTTGCAGGAGTTATCTGCGTTGCTATTAATAGTGTTTCGGGGCTATATTCAAAAGTGCTAAAGTTTATCAGTTTTGGAGACGGTATTTTAATCGTTCTTTCTGCTCTTGCACTTGGAGTATATTTCTTGGTGCTTGGCTTTACTTTAGAAACCTTTTCGATAGGAACTGCCGTAGTTTGCACTTTAATTTACACTTTCTTGCTCGGCGCAAGTAGATTCGTTTATAGAATTTACGGCTACGTGGTGGCAGTTAGACATCACTTGGGGCTAAAGGGAAATAGCACTAGAGTAATTATAATCGGCGCAGGTAGGGCGGCGGCTTTACTTATTAACGAAATGAAAACTTCGGATAAGTTAAACTACGAGCCCGTGTGCGTTCTTGACGACGACGCTAGTAAAATAGGCAGAGAAATTAGTGGCGTTAAGGTCTTCGGCAAGATTGAAGACGTTGATAAGGCTGTAAAGAGATATAATCCAAAGGAAATAGTAATTGCAATTCCTTCGCTACATAAAAAGGAACTTCAAAGAATAATTTTGCTTTGCAAGGAAACAAAGTGCAAGATTAAAAACGTACCCGGTCAATATCAATTCGTGACCGGACAAGTTTCCGTTTCAGACATAAAGGAAGTAAGTATAACCGACCTTTTAGGTAGAGAGCAAGTAGAAACTAATCTCGACGAGGTTATGGGATATATTAGCGACAAGGTAGTTTTAGTGACGGGTGGCGGTGGATCTATAGGTAGCGAACTTTGTAGACAAATTGCAGCACACGAGCCAAAACAACTAATAATCTTAGACGTTTACGAAAACAACGCCTACGAAATTGAACAAGAATTAAAGAGAAAATATAAAGAAAAATTAAATCTAGTCACGCTAATAGCGTCGGTTAGAGATGCTTATAAAATTGAAACGGTGTTTGATAAGTATTGCCCACAAATAGTATTCCACGCGGCAGCACACAAACACGTTCCACTAATGGAAACTAGCCCTAACGAAGCCGTTAAAAACAATGTTTTCGGCACGTTAAACGTTGCAGAGGCGGCGGGCAAGCACGGAACGGAAAGATTCATTTTAATCAGTACGGATAAGGCTGTTAATCCAACCAATATTATGGGTGCAACCAAACGTATTTGCGAAATGATTATTCAATCTATAAACAAGAAATATCAAACCGAATACGTTGCCGTAAGATTTGGAAACGTTTTGGGTTCAAACGGCTCGGTTATTCCATTATTTACTAAACAAATTAGCGAAGGTGGTCCTGTCACCGTCACCCACAAGGATATAGTTAGATACTTTATGACTATTCCAGAAGCAGTTAGCCTAGTGTTGCAAGCAGGGGCATACGCAAAGGGTGGAGAAATATTCGTTCTAGATATGGGAGAGCCTGTTAGAATTTACGATTTAGCCGTTAATATGGTTAAACTTTCAGGTTTAGAGCCAAACAAGGATATCGACGTAGTTGTCACGGGATTAAGACCTGGCGAAAAACTTTACGAAGAAAGACTTATGGAAGAAGAGGGCTTAAAGAAAACGGCTAACCAAATGATTTCTATCGGTAAACCTTTAGATATTGACGAGAAAAATTTATTCAGTAAACTTGATGAGTTAAAGACTGAGGCTTATAAGGAAACGGAAAAAATGAAGGAATTAGTTGCCGAACTCGTTCCAACCTACACCATTGATAAGCAACAGTCTTAAACAGGAGATATAAAATGAGTGATACTAACGTAAGTATGGCCGAAAGAAATATAATGAGTGAGATTCTATATAGAATAAAAGAAAATCTCATACTCGTTATAATAATACTTGCTTTGAGTTTATCTTCAGGGTTAGTGTACGTAAAGGCGCAAAAACCCGTGTACACTGCGGGTGGTGAAGTTAACTACATTGCAAAGTATTTAGGCAAAGAAGACGACGTAAGAATTTCTATCGATATAATGCGCGCGTACGTTGATAGTATGGTAGACCTTTGTACTACGGGCGTTGTTTTGGATAGAGCAGATTACTACTATGGAATTTATCTAAATAGTGGGCTAACGCTAGACGATTTTATCGACAACGTTAAAAAGGGGACGTATGATAAAGACTATTATCCGTTTTCAATCATAGAAAGAGATTATTATACTAACGATATGATAAGCGTGAGTTTGGTTGAGTATGCAACCGAGTTAGACTCATTTTTATTCCGCGTCACTTGTACTACGAAGAGTGCTGAGAGTGCTAGGGATATGTTTAGAATTTTCGTTAACGCCGCAGACATTGAGGGAAGAGATTACTTCGACGGAGTAAAGAGTTATATTTACGAACTTGTTAACGATTCTAGCGACGTTAAGGTTAGCAAAGTTAACGCGACTATGAAAAATCTAGTAATTTTTGGAGTTTTAGGTCTTGTAGTTGCTGTTGGCGCTGTGTTTATCAAAACCCTCTTTGACAATACTGCAAAGGATAAAAACGAACTTGAAAAAATTACGGGTATTGACGTTCTTGCATATATAGAAAAGCAAGAAGGAGAAAAGGACGTTAAAAAGAGACGTATTAGGGGAGGTAAGAAAGATGGAAAATAACACCGAAGTTATCCAAGATTCTAAAGACCTTTCGATACTTTTCATTTTGTGGAGAAACATCACGGCGATAATTATTGCAACTATTATCGGCTTGGGTGCAGGTATTGGGCTTGCACTACTTAAGGGAACGACTAGTTATACCGTCACAAAAAGAGTAATGTTCGTTGCTAAATATAGCGACGCGGGAAATACTGCGGGAAACGATATGGTGCTAGCAAAACTTTATCTTCCTAACGCAGTAGATAAGATTGAATCGCCACTATTTATTCACGAGGCAAACGAGATTTATAAAACCTATAATATTTATAATACTTCTCAAGGCGCAACGCCGATATCTGCAGGCGCAGTTTATTCGTCGTTTGGTGATAAGAGTTTGATTTTTAGCATTTCTTATACCGACGTTTCGGCTGAAATTGCCGCTAATAAACTTAAGGCAGTTATAGTAAGTGCACAAAACAACCTTAAAAAACCTGAAGTGACGGTTGCTAAAGACGCTACTATTCGCGAAGTGGAAAATAGGGTGACTATTAAAAAGAATACCAATCACGCTAAATTTATATTGTTATTTACCTTCTTGGGATTTGTGACCGGCGTAGTTTCAGTTTTGGTTAAGAGAACTCTCGACAATACCGTTAAGGATAAGTTTGAACTTGAAGATATTACAGGCGTTCCTTTCCTTGCCTCTATCGAAGATTTACAAGAAGTAGAAAACAAGAAAAATAAAAAGAAAAAACAAAAAAACAAAAGGAAGAATAAAAAATGACAGACATCGAAATTGCCCAAAGTTGTAAAATGAACGACATTATGGAGGTTGCAAAGTTAGCCGATGTTGACGAAAAGTATATCGAAAGATATGGAAAATACAAGGCTAAAATTGACCTTTCATTACTTAAAGAAACAAAAAAGAAAGACGGAAAGTTGATTTTGGTGACGGCTATTACACCAACCCCTGCAGGTGAGGGTAAAACCACTACCACTATCGGCTTGGCAGACGGCCTTAGAAGAATAGGTAAAAACGTGACCGTTGCTTTAAGAGAACCATCGTTAGGTCCAGTTTTCGGCGTAAAAGGCGGGGCTGCCGGTGGTGGATACGCGCAAGTTGTTCCTATGGAAGATATTAACCTTCACTTTACGGGTGACTTCCACGCAATCGGTGCTGCAAATAACCTACTAGCAGCAATGCTAGATAACCATATTCAACAAGGCAACTCGCTCAATATCGACGTTAGAAAGATTACTTGGAAAAGATGCGTTGATATGAACGACCGTCAACTTCGTTTTATCGTTAACGGACTTGGTGGAAAGCCAAACGGCACGCCTAGAGAAGACGGCTACGATATTACCGTTGCTTCTGAAATTATGGCAGTTTTATGCCTTGCTAGTTCTATAACCGACTTAAAGGAAAGACTTTCTAGAATTATCGTGGGCTACACCTACGACGATAAGCCCGTGACTGCAGGTGAATTAAAGGCTGCTGGTGCTATGACTGCTCTTCTTAAAGACGCGTTAAAGCCAAACTTAGTTCAAACTTTAGAGGGAACTCCTGCGTTCGTTCACGGAGGACCTTTTGCAAATATTGCACACGGTTGCAACTCTATTATTGCAACGAGAATGGCTCTTAAGATGGGTGACTATGCCGTGACTGAGGCAGGTTTCGGCGCAGATTTAGGCGCAGAGAAGTTTTTAGATATTAAGTGCCGTATGGCAAACTTAACGCCAAGCGCAGTTGTCGTAGTTGCAACGGTTAGAGCGTTAAAAATGCACGGTGGTCTTGCTAAAACCGAACTTGGAACGGAGGATTTAGTTGCACTTGAAAAAGGTATTCCAAACTTATTAAGACACGTTCATAATATTAAAGAAGTTTATAAACTTCCTTGCGTAGTTGCAGTAAATAGATTCCCAACCGATACGGATAAGGAAATTGAATTTATCATAGCAAAATGTAAGGAACTCGGCGTTAACACCGTTCTTTCAACCGTATGGGCTGAAGGTGGAAAGGGTGGCGAAGCACTTGCTAAGGAAGTAGTTAGACTTTGCGAAGAAGAAAAGGGCGACTTTACCTTTAGTTATAGCGACGAGCAAAGTATCACAGAGAAGATTGAATCGGTTGTTAAAAAGGTTTATGGTGGTGTAGGCATTAACGTTATGCCAAATGCTAAAAAACAAATAGAAACGCTAGAGAAATTGGGCTTTTCTAAGTGCCCCGTTTGTATTGCAAAAACGCAATATAGTTTCTCTGATAACCCAGCGCTACTCGGCGCTCCAGAAGGATTTACCGTGACTATTAAAAACGTTAAAGTTTCTGCAGGCGCAGGCTTTATCGTAGTGCTAACGGGCGATATTATGACTATGCCGGGACTTCCAAAAGTTCCCGCAGCCGAAAAGATTGACGTAGACGAAAACGGCAAAATCTCCGGACTATTCTAAAAAGTAAAAAAGAAATTTTAAAAACAAAAAACGCAAGTTTTTAACTTGCGTTTTTTTATTTTAGTAATCTTTTCTTCCAACTAAGTAATCTATTGGCATATCAAAAAAATCTGCAATTTTCCAAAGATTAGAAAGGGTTGGCTCTATATTATCTTTTTCCCACTCGGAAACACATTGTTGAGAAACACCAACGAATTCTGCAAGTTTTTGTTGACTCACCTTGTTTTCTTTTCTAAGTTTTATAAGGTTTTCACTAAACGTACTCATATTATTATTTTACAATTATTATTGTAGAAATATTGACATTACAAGAATACTTGTGATATAATTTTAAAAATTTTTTTTGGGGTAATTAATAGTGAAAAAGTTTTTATTGGCGAGTTTGACAATTTTGTTAACCTTTTGTGCTATTGGCTTAACGGCTTGTGGACACGAACACGATTACAAGGTGCAATCTTCAGACACAATGCATTGGTATAAATGCGATTGTGGAGACACCATTGGATATGACGTTCACGCAGGTGGAGAAGCAACTTGCAAAGAAAAGGCAAAATGCTCAACTTGTGGAGTAGAGTATGGCGAATTAGGAGAACATACGGGTGGAGAAGTAACTTGCAAAGAAAAAGCAAATTGCTCAACTTGTGGAGTAGAGTATGGCGAATTAGGAGAACACACGGGTGGAGAAGCAACTTGCAATGGAAAAATGGAATGTTCTACTTGTGAAAAGGAGTATGGTGAAGACGTTGAACCAGGCGATTGCAAATTTGAAAAAGGCAATTGTAAATGGTGCGAAAAAGAGCAATGTGAAGGCTTAAAACTTGAATTGATAAACGGAACTAAGTATGCCGTAACAGGTATAGGCAACTTTGTGGGAAAAGAGTTAGTTATTCCGTCAGTACACCTTGGCAAACCCGTTACTAGTGTAGTACAAGAAGCGTTCTATGAATGCAGTTCATTAACAAGCATAGTAATTCCAGATAGCGTGATAAGTATAGGTGATGCAGCGTTCAGATATTGCAGTTCATTAAAAGCAATAGAAATACCAAATAGCGTGACAAGTATAGGTAAATATGCGTTCAATAATTGCACTTCATTAACAAGTGTGGTAATCCCAAATAGCGTGACAAGTATAGGTAATTATGCGTTTTCTGGTTGTAGTTCATTAACAAGTGTAGTAATTCCAAATAGCGTGACGAGTATAGGTGATTATGCGTTCTCTAATTGCAGTTCATTAGAAGCAATAGAAATACCAAATAGCGTGACGAGTATAGGTGATAGAGCGTTCGATGATTGTAGTTCATTAAAAGCAATAGAAATCCCAAATAGCGTGACAAGTATAGGTGATAGTGCGTTCTCTTATTGCAGTTCAATAAAAAGTGTAGTAATGGGAGATAGCGTGACAAGTATAGGGGATTGGGCGTTCCTTGGTTGCGATTCATTAACAAGCATAGTAATACCTAACAGCGTGACAAGTATAGGTGATTTTGCGTTCGATGGTTGCGATTTACTAACAATCTACTGCGAGGCAGAAAGTAAGCCAAGTGGTTGGGCATATTATTGGAACCATTCAGGTCGCCCAGTAGTTTGGGGATATAAAGGATAGTAAAGTAAAAAGAGCGAGATTAAATCTCGCTCTTTTTAGTTATATTTTCACTTGGTGAAAGTTTTATTTTTCTCTACGAGAAAAGTGATATTTTATCCTTTTGATAAAGTGATATTTTTTACTGCGTAAAAAGTTGTGGAATAAATTTAGTATTTTCTTTTTTCTAGGCTAGAAAAAGAAACAAAAAGAAGTGGGGAGTTGCGATTCTCCCCACGCCCCTACAAACGCTTTCCAATACGTATAAAAT
>JAZOOV010000062.1:0-8571 GCA_045655215.1 Christensenellaceae bacterium
TGGTGCATTACCATTATCGGTATTCCATTTGGTAAACAAAGCTTCAAACTCGCTAAATTAGCAATTGCACCTTTCGGAGCAACCGTAGGTTAAGATTAAAAAAACAAAAAGGCAGGTCAACGACCTGTCTTTTTTCTTTTAAATCAAATTCAAGAATTTTGGCAAAAACAATTATTTGTAGTGGTGGATAAAAGTGCTAAAAGCAATAAAAGTTGAGTGGTGGAAATGGTGTTATTATTTACAAGTAAAAATAGTAGCGCAGCGAACGCAAGATTATTTGAGTTCATTTTTTAACCTCCTAAAAACGCAATTTTTGTATTTTATGCGATAAAATTTAATAAAATTCCCTAAGTGATAAAAGTTATAATATATGTACAATCATTATTTTCGGGGGTATTTTATGGAAATATTACTAGACAAAAGACTGCAAGGGCTAGTGGCTGAATACGTTCCGTCGGGGGAAATATTAGATGATTTAGTGGGCTTTTTCACTATTTTTGCCGACTATACGAGATTAAAAATGATTTCGGCACTTGCTATATCTGAAATGTGCGTTTCCGACCTTTCAACGCTACTAGGCTTAAACCAAACCACTGTTTCTCATCAATTAAGGCTACTTAAGAATTTAAACGCCGTAAAAACTAAAAGGCAAGGAAAAGTGGTTTTCTATTCGCTTAGAAACGAAACGTTAAACGAGATACTCTTAAAAGGAGTGGAATTTTTAGGCTATTAGTTATAAAGGCGACAAAATGCTTTTATAGGCTTGTAAAAAGGTAAAAAAAAGTATATAATATATTTATGAACGAACTTAGCGAAAAGTTAAAACTTTTGCCTACAAATCCAGGCGTATACGTAATGCTTGATAGTCAAAATCAAGTAATTTACGTAGGAAAAGCGAAAAACTTAAAAAACAGAGTTAGGCAATATTTTTTTAGTGGAGTAAAGACTGAAAAGGTTATGGCTATGGTTAGTCATATTGCAGATTTTTACTATATAATTACGCCCTCTGAAATAGACGCACTTTCGCTAGAAAACAACCTAATAAAAAAGCATAAGCCAAAATATAATATTTTGCTTAAAGACGATAAAACTTACCCATACTTAAAGATAGACCTAAAGAGTGATTATCCTAACTTTTCGGTGACGAGAAAGTTAAAAAAAGACGGAGCGAAGTATTTCGGTCCGTTTATGGGTGGAGTTAGCGTAAACGAGGTTTTATCACTAGTAAACGGAGTTTTCAAACTTCGCCCTTGTGATAAAAAATTAAACAAGGTAAAACCACTTAAGCCTTGCTTAAATTATCACCTAAAAAACTGTCTTGCACCTTGCGCTTTTCTAGTTTCTAAAGATGAGTATAGAGAAAGGGTAGATAAGGCAATAGCCTTTCTCTCTGGCGAAGTGGAAGAAACTGAAAAACTCTTAAGAGAAGAAATGATACTTAGGGCAGAGAAAGAAGAGTTTGAAAGGGCTCTTAAATGCAAGGAACTTCTCTTCTCGTTAGAGAAAATAAAATTAAAGAGAATAACTTCTCTAAACAAGTTTATTGATGCAGACGTAATTTTTCATAAAACTAACGGCATATATTCGGTTGTCAACCTATTAGTTGTTAGAAAGGGCAGAATGCTTGGCTCTAAAAACTTTTCAATGACGGCGCTTTCAACCGAAGATAGCCAAGTGATTTCGCAGTTTATTTCGGGATATTATAAGGAAAATTCGGATATTCCCGAAGAAATTATTTTGCCTTGTGAACTAGAAGACTCTTCTCTTTTAGAAGAATATTTTAAGAAGATATTAAATACTAGCATAAGTATACTTCACGCAAAGCAAGGTGTTAGAAAGCAACTTCTAGATATGGCTGAAATTAACGCTGAAGAGCATCTATCCGTTGCTGTAGATAGAATTAAACACAAAGAAGATATGACCGTTAAAGCGTGCGAGCATCTTCAAAAGCGTTTAGGTCTTAAAAACTATCCAAAGCGAATGGAGTGCTACGATATAAGTAATATTTCGGGCGTAGATAAGGTCGGCTCAATGGTTGTTTTTATTGACGGAGAAAAAGAGCCTAACGAGTATAGAAGATTTAAGATTACTTCTTTCGACGGGCCGGACGATTTTAGAAGTTTAAAAGAAGTTTTAACGAGAAGATTTAATAAACTCAGTGAAGACGACGAGAAATTCCCAAAGCCCGATTTAATCGTTATTGACGGCGGAAAAGGACAACTTTCCACAATAGTAGAAGTCTTTAAGGAATTTAATATAGAAGATATAGATTTAATTTCGCTTGCCGAAAGAGAAGAAGAAGTTTTTCTTCCCAATTGCAGTGAGCCCGTAATTTTTGAGAGAAGAGATTACGCCTTAAAAATGCTACAAAGAATTCGTGACGAAGCGCACCGATTTGCCATAACCTACCATAGAACGCTAAGGGGCAAAAGAGCATTATCTAGCGTTTTAGATGAAGTCGAGGGGTTAGGAAAGGTAAAAATCAAAGCCCTACTTGAAGAGTTTAAGGACATATCTGGAATAGCAAACGCTAAGAAAGAAGAACTTTTAAAAGTTAAGGGAATAGGCGAAAAACAAGCGGAAAACATAATACGAAAGTTAAAAGAAAAAGGACTAAAATGAAATACGATTTATTTATAAGCGATTTTGACTGGACACTAGGGCTTGCTCCCGATAAAATTGAACCAGAAACGGTTAAGGCAATAAAAGAATACGAAAAAAAAGGCGGAATATTCGTTATATGTACGGGTAGGTCATATTGCTCAATAAAAGCCGTTGCAGATAAATACGGTTTAAGTGGACTAATTGTGTGCTTTCAAGGAGCGCTAGGCGTGGATACGCGTTCAAATTCAACCATTTTCAGTGGTGGAATGAGTAAGGCTGACACGATTGATATGCTAACAGACCTATTAACATTTGGCGTGGAAACGGGCGTTTATATAGACGACTTGTTTCACTATGAAAGTAGTGGATTCGGCATAAAAGAATACGAAAGACTAGTGGGATTTAACGGAAAAAAGGTAGACAACTTAATAGAATTTGTCAAAAATACCCCACTTCAAATTAGAAAATGTCTAGCCATAATGGAAAGTGATAAGAAAAAAGAAGTAATGCAAATACTTTCTAAAAAGTATGAAGGTAGACTAATAGTAAATTCAAGTTCAACCTACTTTTTAGAAGTGATTAATCCCGAGTGGTCCAAAGGGAACGCCGTAAAAAGAATAGCAGAATACTTTAATATTCCACTATCAAAGGTTATTGCCGTTGGCGATTCACTAAACGATAAAGAACTTGTCGAAGGGGAGTGGCACGGCGTAGTGACGGGGGACGGCATGGAAGAAGTTAAGCCGTTTGCCAAGGAAATAACGGTGGACTTTAAGGACCAACCCGTTAAAACTTTATTAGAAAAATATTGCTTATAAAGATACATAAGAAAAGGTGAAAGATGCAAGAAGAATTAAACGTTATATTAAGTGAAAGAAAAGAATTGCCCTTGATAGCACTTAGGGGCAAGGTCTTTTTTCCACATACATTTTTGAATTTCGACGTAGGTAGACCTATGTCTATAACTGCAGTTGACGTGGCTATGTCAAGTCAGTCGGAGATTTTTATTGCTCCACAAAACAGCGTGTTTATCGATACGCCTAAAAAAAGCGATATATGCCCATACGGAGTAGTTGCAAAAATCAAGCAAATTGTTAGACTTCCACAAAACACCATTAAACTCAACGTGGAAGGCTTATATAGAGCCAAAATCGTTGAATTTAAGGAAACAAAAAACTACTTTTCGGCTATCGTTGAAAGGGCAGAATATCTTCCTATAGAAGATAAAAACGAAGAGTTAGCGTACTTTAGGCTAATATCTTCCACCTTTAATAAATACGCAATTTCGGCAAAAAGGCTATCAAAGGATATGCTCGCAATCATTAGCCAATTAAACGATATCAACGTTTATATGGATAACGTTATGAGTGTAGTTAACCTAAAAGAAGACGACCTTATAAACTTTATAAAAATCGACTCTACCTTAGATAGAGCCGAGAGATTCGATAGTTTATTAAAGCGTGAAATAGCCGTCGTTGACATTGAAAAGAAAATTTCAAACAAGGTTAAATCTAGCATAGAAAAGAGCCAAAAAGAGTTTTACTTAAGAGAACAAATAAAGGCTATTAAAGATGAACTTGGTGAAGGCGACGAGGACGGCGAAAACTTAATTAAAAAGATTAAGGATAAAAACTTCCCAAAAGATATAGAAGAAAAGGCGTTAAAAGAAGTAAAAAGGCTAGAAAAACTCAATCCATCTTCGCCCGATTATTCGATAATACTAAATTATCTAGATTGGCTATTAGAACTTCCTTTCAATGATAAAACGGTAGACACAGAAGACCTATCTATCGCAAAGGAAATTTTAGATAGCGACCATTTTGGGTTAGAAAAGGTAAAAGAGCGAATTTTAGAATACCTTGCCGTGCTTCATTTAACCAAAGAGATTAGAGGACCAATATTATGTTTTGTAGGGCCACCGGGAGTGGGCAAAACTTCTATTGCATCGTCAATAGCAAGGGCTCTAAATAGAAAGTTCGTTAGAATGAGTTTAGGTGGGGTAAAGGACGAATCGGAAATTCGTGGACACAGAAAAACCTACGTAGGAGCAATGCCGGGCAGAATTATTTTCGGGCTTAAAAACGCAGGCTCTAATAACCCCGTATTTTTGCTAGACGAAATTGATAAACTATCTTCTGATATCCACGGAGATCCATCTAGCGCACTACTTGAAGTGCTTGATCCTGAACAAAACTCTACGTTTAGAGATAGATTTTTGGAAGTTCCGTTTGACCTTTCAAACGTTATGTTTATAACTACTGCAAACTCGGAAGATACTATTCCGTATCCACTTTTAGATCGTATGGAAATAATCGAAATCAACGGATACACAGACCAAGAAAAGTTAGAGATTGCAAAGAGATATTTAGTTCCAAAGCAAGTTAAACTAAACGGACTAACGGACAAAAAAGTTGAGATAACCGACGATGGAATTAAAGCCGTTATCGAAAACTACACTATGGAAGCAGGCGTTAGAAATCTGGAAAGAGAACTCGCTAGCATAGTTAGAAAGGTGGCAACTAAAGTTGCAATCGGTAAGCGTGTTAAAAAGCAGGTTGTAGATAGAGAAAATGTAGATAAATATCTTGGCGTTAAAAAGTATATAAAAGACCAATTTATTGAAAAAGATCAAGTGGGAGCAGTTAACGGACTTGCTTGGACTTCGGTTGGTGGCGTATCACTTACCATTGAAGTCACGCTAATGAGTGGCAAGGGCGAAATTCTACTCACGGGAAAACTTGGCGACGTTATGAAGGAGTCTGCAAGGGCAGCGATAAGTTATATTCGTTCTCACGCAAGCAATTACGGAATAGAAGAAGATAGATTTGAAAAGACGGATATTCATATCCACGTTCCAGAAGGCGCAACTCCAAAGGACGGACCGAGTGCAGGAATAACTATGGCGACGGCAATCCTTTCTGCGTTTACTAACAAGGCAGTTCGTGGCGACGTTGCTATGACGGGCGAAATCACACTTCGTGGAAAGGTTTTGGCAATCGGTGGACTTAAAGAAAAGGCGCTTGCAGGGTATAGAAACGGCATAAAGACTATAATTATTCCTAAAGCAAACGTAAAAGATTTAGAAGAAATTCCACAAGAGATTAAAAAGCAAATTAAGTTTATCCCCGTTGAGCAAGTGGAAGAAGTATTTAAGAACGCTGTGAGGTGGTAGATAGATGAAAATAAAAAACGCAACCTTTATAACCAGCGTGGCAAGTAAGAATAATTTTTATTTTACCGATAAGCCGTTGATTGCCGTTGCAGGCAAATCAAACGTTGGCAAGAGTTCAATTATAAATATGCTTGCAGGACAAAATAAACTTGCTAGAACTTCGGTGACTCCGGGTAGAACAAGGCTAGTTAACTACTTTGATTTTGGCGAGTTTGTGCTAGCAGACCTTCCAGGATACGGCTTTGCAAAGGTTAGTAAAGAAGAAAAACTCAAGTGGGCAGAACTTATGGAAGAGTTTTTAAGAACTCAACCCATAAAGCTAGTAATTTCACTAGTAGATATTCGCCATAACCCAACTGAAGACGATAAAATGATGATAAATTATCTTTATCACTATGCAATTCCATTTTCCATAGTGGCAACAAAGGCTGATAAACTATCAAAGTCAAAAATCAAACCACAACTTATGGAAATTGCGGGGCACTTAAGAGTGGGCATTGGGGATATGACGGCTTCAAGTGCTCAAATAGGTTTGGGAAAGGAAGCCATTTTAGGCTTAATAGAAAATGCGCTAAATAGCGAACAAGAATAGAAAAAAAAAGAAAAACGCTTTACTAAAAAGTAAAGCGTTTTTTAATGTTAGTCGTCTTTTTTGCCGTAGAGTTTTTCTCTCATGCGTGGGAGAGCCGTTTGTGCCGAGCCTAGTGGCATTTTAGCGTTTCTATAATCGTGTTTACTGCAAAACACGTCGATTTCTTCCTTTATGCGAGAGAAGTTTTTCTTTTGAACGTTATAAAGTGCCTCTGCATAGTCGTTCTTAAGCCCACCAGCGTAGGATGTGTACTTAAGAAGTTCGGCGTAATGGTGCATACAAAAGCCTTTAGAAGTCATCAAAAGTTTAATAAATTCTGCTTCTCTACTAAAAAGTTGAGCCACCGTTTTATAGTATTTTTCCATACTTTCTTTGGTGTAGTTGCAAATAATACAAGTAGAAGATAGTTTATCTAAGGCTTGCGCTTGTTTTTTTGCCCCACTTGAATTTTTAACTGGGGTTAAAAACTTGTCAATATAGTCCGTTCTCGTTTGAATTTGCAAGGCAACTGACAATTTATTCGGTCTAAAGAAAAGTTTATCAAAATGCTCGCTACAAAATCCGTATTTATTTACCTTTTCTCTAGTGGAATCTTCCATAACTGCGTCGTTAAGAAATTCGTGCAAAAATTGTTCTTCCACGATAGATTGAATGGCACAAATGGGGCATTCGCTATTTTCCTTAAATTTTTGGATTATTAGTCCTGTGTCAACGTGATATCTCATACTTTTATTTTACCAAAAAAAGTTATAAAACACAACAAAAGAAGTTAAGATTATTGAAAAAGAAAAATCGGTGTGATATAATTAAAAATAGGAGGCAGTTATGCAAGTAGAAAGAGTAGACCTATATAAGTATTTTGGCAAGGAAAGAAAGGGTAATCAACAAGGTTATCTAAACGTGTATATAGCAGAAGAACCCTGCACTTTTGAAGGGAAAGATAGAATGCGCCCCGCTATGCTAGTAATTGCAGGTGGTGGATATCAATGGGTTAGCAAAAGAGAAAAAGAGCCGGTTGCTCTTGAGTACTTAAGAAGAGGGTTTAATGCGTTCACTCTAGAGTATAGTATAGAGGCCGACTGCGTATATCCAACTGCGCTATTAGAAGGATGTATGGCTATGTGTTATATACGTGAAAACGCCGAAAAGTTATGTGTTAAAAAGGATAAAATTGCTTGTATAGGCTTTTCTGCAGGTGGACATTTAACGGCAATGATTCACTGCTTGTATAACGAACAAGTGGTTAAAGATTACTTGGGAGAGAGAGCAAAACTTACTAGACCAGACGCAGTAGTTTTGAGTTATGCAGTTATAACTAGTGGCTTATCTTCTCATGCGGGGAGTATTAAAACCATTTCTGGTGGCAACCAAGAGATTGCAAAGTTTTTATCAATGGAGAAGAGAGTTCATAAAAAAGTTTGCCCTGCGTTTATTTGGACGACTTATGGGGACGGCGCCGTTCCAATGGAAAACTCACTTTTATACGCAATGGCAATGAGAAAGAAAAAAGTTCCATTTGAACTTATGGTGTTTGAAAAGGGTCAACACGGATTATCCGTCGCAAGTGAAATAACTGCGCACAGCAAGGAGGCAGTAGTAGATAGAGTTTCTATGTGGATAGACCTTTCTATAGGTTGGCTAAGAGAAAGGGGCTTTACGATGAATTGTGTAAACGGAGAATAAAATTTTAAAATATAAGCGTTTTTTGTTGCGAAATCTTGTTTTTTATGCTATTATAGTTTAGCGTCAAAACAAGGTTTTGCACCAAGAATTGTAAGTGTGGCTCAGTTGGGGCGACGCGTTAAACAAGCTTTAATATTTTACGCTGGTGTGGCTCAGTCGGTAGAGCAGCTGATTCGTAATCAGCAGGTCGCAGGTTCGAATCCCGTCACCAGCTCCAAAAGAAAAAGTACCCATAGTGGTACTTTTTCTTTTGGAGATGCGTGTTTCGGGTGAGAACCTTAGTTCGCCCGTCAAGTGACGGACAAACATTGATGGACGAGGGCTCCGTAGCGAAAGCGGAGGAGTATCCCGTCACAGATAACGATTTGCGAACCTGCGAGGTCGCAGTCTACTCCGTTGCACTACGTAGGGCTAATCGCCCGAATCCCTACGGGATAAAAATGGAGATGCGTGTTTCGGGTGAGAACCTTAGTTCGCCCGTCAAGTGACGGACAAACATTGATGGACGAGGGCTCCGTAG
>JAZOOV010000063.1:0-32253 GCA_045655215.1 Christensenellaceae bacterium
CTTCGCCGTTTTTAAGTTTGTTAACTTCGGATAGTGAAATTTCCATATTGCATCTTCCACAAATTCCGTCGCCAACCTCAAATAAAATCGGGAACATTTTGTTTTCACGTTTCCTTTGGTATTTTTCCATAAGTTCGGGGCTAATTTTCTTTTTGATTTGTTCAAGTTCCCCTTTAATTTTGTCTTGTTTATCCTTAAAAGAAGCCTTAAATTCGTTATACTTTTGTCCGTTTTCTCTGTATTGTTCTTGAGCCTCTTTGGTCTTGTTCTTAATTTGAACGTAGCCCTTTGCGATAGCATTGAACTCTTCCATAATCTTTTTTAAGGTTGCAGTAGCACTCTTAATCTTGTCCATAAGTTTATCAACCTTTTTGATTAGGTAGTTTGCGCCCGTTTCGTCTTCAATTCCCTCTAGGGCTTTCTTAAACTCTTCTTTTTGTTCTTCAAGTTGCTCTTTTTCTTTTAGAACGTTCTCGTAAGCAAGTAAAAGTTCCCCTGCTCTAGCGTCTAGCTTATTTACGCTATCTTCAACGGTGTCTAAGTATTTTTTTGCTTCCACCGCTTTCTTTCTCTCTTCGCTCTTACCGAGTTCTTTTTCGATTTCGCGAAGTTGTCCGTCAACCTCTTGATATTTTAATAGTTCGTTTATCATAAAGTTATCTCCTTTTTTTCTCGATTTATAAAAATCTCTTATCTTCAAAATAATAAGATTCTACCTTGCTATTTAACTCTTTTAAAACGCTTGAATAAAAACGGAAAAATCCGTAATTTTCCGAAGCGTAATGTGGAATTATAACCACGCATTTTCCACTCTCAATTAGGGCTAAAATTACGTGATGTGGCATATCCGAAGTGACTATTACGTCTGCCTCGCAAACCCCGTTTTTAACAAATTTTTCGGCGTATCCACTGCCCCCACCACAAAAACTTGCGCCTTTAATTAGGCGAGTATTTCTCTTTCCGTAAACCACCAACTTGTTGGTTTTCAAGTTGGTTTTTATTCTTTTAATAAATTCTTCTAAGGTTATTCCGTTTAAGTTAAACTCTCTTCCGTAGCCATTTTTTTCGGTGACAAAGTCTAAAATTTTATACTTTTCTCCGCCGAGCGCCTGGCAAAGCGACGCGTCTATTCCGTTTTCAGCAACGTCTAAATTTAGGTGCATTGATATGACGTTCATGCCCGATTTTACGGCTGAAAGTAGCGCTTTTGTGTTTAAATCTTCTTGCGACAGACTCTTAATTGGATTGTAAATTGCAGGGTGATGGGTGACTATTGTGTCGCACTTTAACCCCTTTGCCCTTTTAACTGCATTAGTTGAAAGGTCTAAACTAAACAAAACCTTTTTTACTTCTTCTTTGCTATTAACGATAATTCCACTATTGTCGTAATCGCCCTTTTCTATTAGTTTATAAGACAATTCTATAGGGGCTTTTTTATCTAAAACACTAAAAAAGTCTTTTAACTTTAACATATTTTTTCTATCCTTTTTAATTCTTCCACCAATTCATCTTTGGCAGGTTGACTTATATTTTCCTTTTCTATATAAGAAATTATAGCCTTTTTCCTAATGGAAAGTTTTTCTAAAAAAGCAGTTGGTTTTAGGGCTAAATTAGTTTTTCCAAACTCAATTTCTTCCTTAGTTAAGAAGTCTTCTCCCCTTTCTAAAACCATTAAATCGTAAAATTTATTCTCCGCCTTAAAGGTGTAATCCTTAATAAATTTATACCCTTTTTTTAGCAAAATTTCTCTAACTTTGGGTGAGTTTTTCATTGGTTGAAGAACTAGTTTTTGTGGCAAACGTTTTGCCTTTTCGATTATTGAGATTATCTCTTCTCCGCCCATACCAGCAATTAGTGCTAAATCAAAAGTTGGCAAATTATCAAATCCGTTAGAAACGTAGCCGTCTGCCCTGCCGTTTTTTTCGTATTCACTAAGCAATTCTCTAGCCTTTTCTAGGCAGTTTTTAGAAATATCCGAAAATATAACTTTCTCTGCCTTATTTGACTTTAGCATTTCTAGAGAAATATATCCGTGATCACAACCTACGTCGGCAAAGACCTTGCAACTTGGCAAGGAGTTAAAGATTTCAGTTAATCTATCAGTCATTAGTCAAGAAAATCCTTAAGTCTTTTAGACCTACTTGGGTGGCGAAGTTTTCTAAGCGCCTTTGCTTCTATTTGACGAATACGCTCTCTAGTCACGTTAAATTCTTTACCAACTTCTTCAAGTGTTCTAGGTCTGCCGTCGTCAAGACCATAGCGAAGTCTTAAAACCTTTTCTTCTCTAGGAGTTAGTGTATCTAACACGCCGAGAAGTTGTTCTTTTAGCATAGTGAAAGAAACTGCGTCTGTTGGGGCAGTACTTCCCTCGTCTTCAATAAAGTCTGAAAGGTGGCTATCTTCTTCTTCACCGATAGGGGTTTCAAGCGAAACGGGGTCTTGTGCAATCTTTTGAATTTCTCTAACCTTTTCACTTGTCACACCCATTTCTTTAGCAATTTCTTCAACGGTTGGCTCTCTACCTAACTCTTGAAGAAGCCTTCTAGAAACTCTAACTAATTTGTTTATGGTTTCGACCATATGAACGGGAATTCTTATAGTTCTCGCTTGGTCGGCAATTGCTCTAGTAATGGCTTGTCTTATCCACCAAGTTGCGTAAGATGAGAACTTAAATCCCTTGCTGTAGTCAAACTTTTCAACTGCTTTCATTAGACCTAGATTACCTTCTTGAATAAGGTCTAAAAATTGCATGCCACGACCCATATATCTTTTAGCGATAGAAACGACTAAACGAAGGTTTGCTTCAGATAATAATCTCTTTGCATGCTCGTCCCCTTCCATCATGCGCTTAGATAGTTCGGTTTCTTCTTCAGCCGAAAGCAAAGGAACTTTACCAATATCCTTTAGATACATTTTAACCGGATCGTCCATAGCAATATCGAGTTGACTGAAAAGGTCTTTTTCTCTTTCAAACTCGTTTATTACTTGTATGCCCTCTTTTTCTAGCATATGGTAAACTTCTTCTAAATCGCTAGGCGTAGTAGAAACTTTTGCCAATCTATCGAATAGTTGCGAAGAGTTTATACTACCTGCCTTTTTATATTTAACGATAATATCTTCTACAATTTCAATTATCTTTTCGTCAAGTCCGTCACTAACGCCGTCTTCAAGTTGTTTGTCTAGCATATCTTTAATTTCGTAATCTTCCATAAGTCCTCCTAAAGTTAACTAAAATTTCCTATTTTTTTGGGCAACAAGCATTGACATTTCCTTTGCAATCTTTTGCCTTTCAACAATATCTGTTTCTTGTTTGAACGCCGTCTTAAGTTTTTCTAACTTTTTGTCTATAACGTCAAACTTAAGCGTTCTAACACAGTCGTTAAAATAAATTGCCTGGTCGAATTTTTTATTTTCGTCCGTTTCCATACTTGCAATTTGAGAAAGTTCCACTTCCTCTTCGGGATAGAGTTCATATAGGTCTGAAAAATTAACCCTACGCCCTTCCTTTTTGCAGTTTATTATATAGTCTTGAATACTCTTGTGTAAGGGAAGTATAAATTCTATGTTTTCTAATTCCGTTTCCTTTGAGTAGGGTTTATTAAATAGGAACGCACAGAGAATAAATCTCGATGCCACCATAATTTTATCACCCAAAGTTTCGTTAAATTCTGGAATTTTAACTTCGCTTACCTCCTTCACTTCTTCAGTTGAATAGAGTTCTCTTTTTAAGGCTTCAAAGGTAGTGCCCGTCAAATCCCTAACCGTCTTGAGCAAGTCCTCTTGTTCGGCTGGAGAGGCGCTTGTTTTTATAACCCTAATTGCCTCCTTAACGAATTTTCTTCTACCATCTGCAGTCTTTAAGTCGAACGTCTTTTTTAAGATATCAATCTTAAAGTCGATTAAAGGCATAGCCCCGTCGATAAGTTTTTGATAGGCTTCCGTTCCACCTTCTTTAACCACGTCGTCGGGATCTTTTCCGTCGGGCATTGATACAACCTTTACGTCTAGTCCTTCTTCTTGAAGAATTTCTAGCCCCCTAATACTTGCCTTTTGCCCTGCAAAATCTCCGTCATAACTAATAAAGATTTTGTCAGCAAATCTACGAAGTAATCTCGCTTGGTTTTTAGTGAAAGCCGTTCCCATACTTGCAACGACGTTTCTAAATCCCGCTTGAACAAGGGAAATAACGTCTATATGCCCCTCGACGATAATAATGCTATCTAGCCCCTTTTCGTTTTTGAGTTTTTTGAGATTGTTTATATTAAAAAGGGTGTTTCCCTTTGAAAACACTATAGTTTCCTTAGTGTTTTTATATTTTGCAAAATCACTTTTTTCTAAAAGTCTTCCAACGAAAGCAATAACTTGGTTAAATTGATTTATCATTGGAATTATTAGTCTGCCACCCAAAGCATCAAAATATCTGCCGTTCTTTTCGTCCACAACGCCAGATAAAAGCATATCTTGATAAGAATAGCCTTTTTCAACTAAATATCTCGGCAAGGCGGAAAAATCAAGCGACGCACCTATTCCAAACTTTAGCACCGTTTCATCACTTAGTTTGCGCTTTTTTAAATATTCTACGTGTTTTTCGGCTTGTGGCGTTCTTAAATTTTTCACGTAAAACATAGCCGTATCTCTTAAAATATTTAAGACTACTTCCTTTTGGCGTTTTTGTTCTTTAACCTTTTGATCGTCGTAGTTAATCTCAGGCAAAGGCATATGCGCTCTCTCTGCCAAAAACTTAACTGCGTCGTTAAAATCAAGCGACTCGATTTCTCTTATGAAAGTGATTACGTCCCCACTCTTATGGCAACCGAAACAATAGTAGAATTGGTTAGCAGAATTCACCGAAAAAGAAGCCGTCTTTTCATGGTGAAAAGGGCATCTTCCCCAAAAGGTAGAGCCTTTTTGCTCTAACCTACAATAGCGACCAATTACGTCTACTATATCGTTTTTAAGTTTTAATTCGTCGATAAATCTTTGATCAAATCCACTCATTTAATACTTCCACTTGTCAGGCACGAAAAGTTCGGTAAACAGGTTTACCACGTACCCGTCGGACATGCTTGAAATGTAATCGCAAAGCACGGTGTCCACGTCGTTATTTTCTAGTTCTTTATAGTTAAATTCGGGCAATAGTTTAAGATTTTTCTTAAAGTAGCCGTAAAGCGCCGTTATCATACGATTGGCTTTTTCTTCTTCTTTTTTAAACGTTATATCGTTATATACTCTCTCGAATAAAAAGGAACGTAGTTCAAGGGTGGCTTTTTCCACTTCCTCTTGCATTTGCACTTTGTTTTTTCCGTCGCTTTCAGTAAAGATGGAATAAACCATAGCGTTTATTCTTTGCGAAGAGTCCGTGCCTAAAATTTCTACCGTAGATTTAGGCAAATCACTAACGCAAATAAATCCACCTGCAATAGCGTCGTCAATATCGTGGTTAACGTATGCGATTCTATCGGCAATATTTACAGCCTTTCCTTCTAAGGTTGACGGAGTGCAAGACATTTTATGGTTTACTATGCCGTCAACTACTTCACGAGTTAGGTTTAGCCCTTTGCCGTCCTTTTCTAGATAGTCTACAACTCTTCCCGATTGAACGTTGTGAGAAAAGCCGTTTGGGTTTAGTTTAGATAAAATTCTCTCCCCCGAATGCCCGAAAGGAGTATGCCCTAAATCGTGTCCTAAGGCAATTGCCTCAGTTAAATCTTCGTTTAGAGATAGAGCCCTTGCAATCGACCTAGCCACTTGCGAAACGGACAAGGTGTGCGTCAATCTCGTTCTGTAATGATCCCCCTCAGGCGAGAAAAAAACTTGCGTTTTGTTTTTTAATCTTCTAAAAGATTTGCAGTGAATAATTCTATCTCTATCACGTTGAAATTCGGTACGCATAGGACAAGGAGTTTCGGCGTTAAGCCTACCCACCGTGTCGATAGATTTTTTAGCGTAAGGTGATAAAAACATCTCTTCCATTTTAGAAGTTTTCTCTTTCAAGTATCCTTTCCCCCAAAGCAAATTTTATACTTTCATATATAAATACACTTTTTTTATTCAATTTCCTTTTTTTTACAAAAAATTTTTTAATAAATTTAAAAAAATCACAAAAAAAGCGTTCTTTCAATGGAAAAAACGCTCTTTTTTATTATTTTATTAAGATATCTTTTAGAAATTGTCCAGTATAGCTTTCGGGAACTAGCGAAACTTGTTCTGGGCTACCTTCTGCAACTATTTTGCCTCCGCCGTTGCCACCTTCTGGACCTAGGTCAATAATATAGTCTGCCACCTTAATAACGTCTAGGTTGTGTTCGATAATTAAAATGGTGTTTTCCATACTTTGAAGTCTTTCAATAACCCCTAAGAGTTTAGATACGTCGTAAGTATGAAGTCCGGTCGTAGGCTCGTCTAAAATATATAGAGTTTTGCCCGTCGCTCTCTTGGATAGTTCGGTTGCTAGTTTAACTCTTTGCGCCTCGCCACCAGAAAGCGTGGTGGAACTTTGACCGAGTTTAATATACCCTAAGCCTACGTCTTTAAGGGTTTTAATCTTATTAAATATAGACGGAATTTTAGCAAAGAATTCACACGCCTCGTCAACGGTCATATCCAAAACGTCGCTTATATTTTTGCCGTTATACTTAACTTGAAGAGTTTCTTTATTATATCTTTTTCCACCACAAACTTCGCAAGGAACGTACATATCGGGAAGAAAATGCATTTCAATCTTCTTTATTCCGTCGCCCTCACAGTGTTCACATCTGCCCCCTGCTACGTTAAAAGAAAACCTACCCGCCTTGTAGCCACGCTCTTTAGCATCTAGAGTTGACGCAAACAAATCTCTTATATGAGTAAACGCGCCCGTATAAGTTGCAGGATTACTTCTTGGAGTTCTACCAATTGGCGATTGGTCTATGGCAATAACCTTGTCGAAGTTTTCAATCCCTTCGATTTTTTCCATTTTTCCGTCGCGCATTTTTGCCCTATTTAGCCTTGTTGCAAGGGCGGGATAGATAATTTCGTTAACAAGAGAACTCTTTCCACTACCTGAAACGCCCGTGACTGCCGTAATTAAACCTACGGGAATTTTAACGTCGATATTATCTAGGTTGTTTTGCTTAGCGCCATAAATTTTAAGCCATCTTCCGTCGGGAGTTTTTCTAACTTCGGGAACTTTAATTTCTCTTCTCTTAGCTAGATAATCCCCCGTTAGAGATTTTGGCTCGTTCATTATATCTTGAGTGCTACCAAGCGCCACAACCTCTCCACCGTGAACACCCGCTCTAGGCCCAATATCTACTATAAAATCGGCTTCTTTAATAGTGTCTTCGTCGTGTTCTACCACAATTAAGGTATTGCCTAAATCTCTAAGTTTTTTAAGGGTGTTTAGTAGTTTTTGGTTATCTCGTTGGTGAAGTCCTATACTCGGCTCGTCTAGAATATACAATACCCCCGTAAGTCCACTACCTATTTGTGTTGCAAGCCTTATTCTTTGCGCCTCTCCACCAGAGAGAGTGTTTGCGCTTCTAGATAGAGTTAAATAGCCTAAGCCAACGTCTTTTAAGAAATTAAGTCTAACGTTAATTTCCTTTAGTATAGGTCTAGCGATAAGTTCACTCGTTTTACTTAACGTTATTTGACCTAAGAACTCTATTAGTTCCACTATGGACATATCGGTTAGTTCGGCTATATTTTTGCCCCCTATCTTTACTGCTAGGGCTTCTTTTTTAAGCCTTTTTCCGTGACAAGTATCACAAGCCGAAACCACCATATACCTTTCGATTTCCATCTTAGTATAATCGCTAGTCGTTTCTCTATATCTTCTCTCTAGATTAGGAATTATCCCCTCCCAAGCAGACATATAACTCCCACTAAAGGTTTTGGTTTGATAACTCATTTTTATCTTTTCGCCGTCGTTTCCGTAAAGTAGCATATTATAAATATCTTTCGGCAAATCTTTAACGGGCGTATCTAAACTGAAGCCGTAATAGTTAGCAAGTGAATTAAAGTTCATCTCGGCAATCCTTCCACTATCTAAATTCCAACCGGTGACGGTCATTGCCCCCTGCCTAATGGATAATTCGGGATCTTTAACTACGAGATTTTCATCAATAACGTTTTTGAAACCTAGTCCGTGGCACTCTGGGCAAGCGCCGAAAGGGTTATTGAACGAAAATAATCTAGGCTCGATTTCTTCAATACTAATTCCACAATCGGGACAAGAATACTTAGTCGAAAAGGTTTGCTCTTCTCCATCTACTACGCTAACTACCACTAATCCGTCGGCAAGTTTTATAGCCGTTTCAAGTGAATCAAAAAGGCGTTTATCTATCCCCTCTTTAACGACTAATCTATCTATAACGACGCTTATATTGTGTTTTAAGTTTTTGTCTAAATTTATCTCTTCGTCGAGATTATAAATAATTCCGTCTATTTCTACTCTAACGTATCCACTCTTTCTAAAAGAAGCGAGTTCTTTTTTGTACTCTCCCTTTTTTCCACGGATTACGGGTGCATTAATTAAAATTTTAGTTCCCTCTGGGTAAGACATAACTTTATCGGTTATTTGGTCGATAGTTTGTTGAGAAATTTCTCTTCCACACTTTGGACAATGTGGAATTCCTACTCTAGCGAAAAGCAGTCTAAAGTAGTCGTAAATTTCAGTCACCGTGCCGACGGTAGAACGTGGGTTATGCGAAGTAGTTTTTTGGTCGATTGATATTGCTGGAGATAACCCTTCAATAGAATCCACGTCCGGTTTTTCCATTTGCCCTAAAAACATCCTTGCATAACTAGATAAACTCTCAACGTATCGCCTTTGCCCCTCTGCGTAAATAGTCTCAAAAGCCAAAGTGCTCTTTCCACTTCCCGAAATACCCGTAAAAACCACGAGTTGATTTCTTGGAATTGAAAGATTTACGTTTTTTAAGTTGTTTTCTCTTGCTCCTTTAATAACAAGATGGTCAATCATATATTTTCTCCGATAATTCTATTTTCTAAGTTTAAGTTTTAACTTGGTAATGGTATCTCTTATTTCAATACACCTTTCAAAATCTAGGTTGTTAGATGCAATCTTAAGTAGAGCCTTTAACTTTTCAATTTCTTGTGGAATATCAGCCTTTTTAATATCCTTAGTTCTATCCGTTTTCTTGGTGATTTCTAAGGTGTTCACAACTTTTTTAATTATGGTTTTAGGCGTAATACCGTGCGCTTTATTATACTCTTGTTGAATTGTTCTTCTTCTATTGGTTTCGTCAATTGCACGCTTCATACTGCCGGTAATTACGTCGGCATACATTATAACTCTGCCGTCGGCATTTCTCGCCGCTCTGCCCACCGTTTGAACAAGCGAAGTTTCGCTTCTTAAAAAGCCTTCCTTATCGGCGTCTAAAATGGCAACTAGCCCCACTTCTGGAATATCTAGCCCCTCTCTTAATAGGTTTATTCCACATAGAACGTCAAACTCTCCCGTACGCAAACCCGAAACGATTTCTATTCTCTCCATAGTGTCGATATCGCTATGCATATACTTTACTTTAACGCCGTTATCTTTAAGATATTCAGTTAAACTCTCAGCCATTTTTTTAGTTAGAGTAGTTATTAGAACTCTGCGTTTTAAGGAAACTTCCTTGTTTATTTCAACTAGTAAATGGTCTATTTGATTTCTGGTTGGGCAAACGATAATTTCAGGATCAATTAAACCGGTAGGACGAATAAGTTGCTCCACCACTTGCCCCGCTTCGCCTAGTTCATATTTAGCAGGCGTTGCCGAAACGCATATAATTTGACCAATTCTAGCGTCGAACTCTTCAAAGGTCAAAGGTCTATTGTCAAAGGCAGATTTTAATCTAAATCCATATTCGACTAGACTAGTTTTTCTCGACCTATCGCCGTTATACATTGCTCCAATTTGTGGAATCGTCATATGCGATTCGTCGATAAACACTATAAGATCTTTAGGGAAATAATCTAGAAGTGTAAATGGTGGCTGACCAATTTCTCTGCCGTCAAAATAACGGCTATAGTTTTCTATGCCCTTGCAAAAACCAATCTCTTTAATCATTTCAATATCGTAATCGGTTCTCTCTCTTAATCTTTGCGCTTCTATAAGTTTTCCGTTTTCCTTAAAGTATAAAACTTCTTGGTCTTTATCCCTTTCGATTATTGCAAGTGCTCTCTCTAGTTTTTCCTCTGCCACAGCGTAGTGACTTGCAGGGAATATTACGGCGTGTTTTAACTCGGCAACGGCTTTTCCCGTCACAAACTCACACTCGCAAATTCTATCCACTTGATCGCCGAAAAACTCCACTCTAATAAAAATTTCCGTATTAGAAGATGGAAAAATATCTACAGTATCCCCTCTAACCCTAAAAGAAGAACGCGAAAAGTCCACGTCTCTTCTCTCGTACTGAATACCAACTAATTTTCTCATAAGTTGGTCTCTCGATATTTGGTCATCTGGTCTTATGGACACGGCAAGCCTATAATAATCTTCGGGCGCACCTAAGCCATATATACACGAAACGGAAGCAACTACGATAGTATCCGTTCTCTCTGCCAAAGAACAAGTTGCAGAGTGGCGAAGTTTATCTATCTCGTCGTTTATAGAAAGGTCCTTTTCAATGTAGGTGTCGGTGGACGGAATATACGCTTCTGGTTGATAATAATCGTAATAAGAAACGAAAAATTCCACCCTGTTTTCGGGGAAAAATTCTCTAAACTCGTTGCAAAGTTGGGCAGCGAGAGTCTTGTTGTGTGCGATTACTAGGGCAGGTCTATTCACCCTTGCTATAACGTTAGCCATAGTAAAGGTTTTGCCCGATCCCGTCACACCGAGAAGAACTTGCGTTCTAAGACCGTCGTTTATGCCTTCCACCAACTTTTCAATGGCTTGAGGTTGATCACCCGTAGGCAAATAATTTGATTTTAACTTAAAATCTATCTTTTTCATACGCCCTTTTTATTTTTGTTTAATACGTTTATTAACACGTACGCACCAATGCATACTGCAATCGTAGAAATAACTACTATATACATTGTACCAATAGAAACCTTATTTTCAAAGAAAAATATATTGCAATCTACTAAATTTTTAATTTCTTCCACAACTTGCGTAGAACAACCTGCCCCTTCAAGTTTACTAAAGGCGCTACCTAAAGCGTGATTTCTCATTAGCGAAGTGCCGTAAGTTCCCGGCAAGAACATTATAACCCTTCTTAAGCCCTCGCCTAGATTTGAAAGTGGCATATATGCGCCACAAATAAATCCGTACACCGAACTAACTATTGAACCGACTGCCGAAATTTGACCTTGCGATGATAAAAAGTAGTTTATTAGCGAAGACAAAGCCGTTCCAAAAGTAGTTAAAATAAACACGTCTAGAACTAGAGATAAAACGTCCAAGAAAGTAAAATACCACCCAACTATAGCCACGTAAATAAAGCAAGCAAGTAGTGCAGTATAGCAAACTATAAGCGTGCTTACTAAAGATGCAAAATAGTAGGAAAATGCTAAAGTAGAACGCTTTACAGGAGTAATTAATAAATCCTTTTTTACACCGTTCACCTTGTCTTGAACCATAAGCATATTTGAGCAAAAAGAAACGGTCACGCAACTAACAGCCAAAAGTGAAGATAGAAGTTGTCCACTAACTAGCGCCTGAATAATAGACTCGTCTACGTTAAAATTTAGCGCCGTAAATATTTGATCAAAACTATCTTTATAAACGTTTCCTAAGAAAGAAACGAATAAAACTAAAAGTATAAGTGGCGTAATTAGGGAAGTGAAAAACAAACCCTTGTCCTTAAAAAAAAGTTTAACGTTTCTTTTAAACATTGCTATAAAACAACTCATTTTGATTCCTCCCCGTTAGATAGCGCTTTTCCCGTGACGTTTAGAAAAACCGAATCCATCTTGCCCTTAGTCACTTCGTAATCGATAAATATATTAGGGTTTTCCGCAATAAGTTTAGTGACCGTAGCCGTATTTTCCACGATTATCTTATACCCGTCTTTTATTTTTTCAAACGGAAGATTTAGACTTTTTACTTGTTCTTCGCTTACCTTATACAAGTATAAAAAGTCCCCTGTATACTCGTTTTTAAGTTGAATAGGGCTTCCCTTTGCAACGATTTTACCAGAGTCAATAATAACCACGTAGTCTGCGTCCGCAGCCTCTTCCATATAGTGAGTGGTTAAAAATACCGTCATACCTAACTTAACTCTCAAGTCGTTTATAACCTTCCAAATGGTTATTCTAGTCTTTGGATCAAGCCCCGTTGTCGGCTCGTCTAAAACCAAAATTTTAGGACTGTTAAGCAACGCTCTCGCAATATCTATCTTTCTCTTTTGTCCACCCGAAAGTTTGCTAACTTGCCTTTTAATTATATCCCTAAAGTCTAAAAGGGCAGAAAGTTCATCTAATCTCTTAGTAAAATCTTCGCCCACTATTCCGTAAAGGCTTGCCCTGCTTTTAAGGTTATCGTAAACGGAAAGTGATTTATCTAATACCGAAGACTGAAATACTACGCCTATGCTCTTTTTATAGTCTTCGCAAGTTTCTACGTTTACTCCGTCAACTATAACTTCGCCCCAATCCTTTTTAAGCGTTCCACACATTATTGAAATGGTGGTGCTTTTACCTGCTCCGTTAATTCCTAGAAAGGCAAAAAGTTCCCCCTTCCTAACTGAAAAGGAAATATCGTCTACGGCTTTAACAGTATCAAAGTATTTTTTAAGATTAACTATTTTGATAATTTCTTCCATTAGTCTTCTCCTACTAGTTTATCTCTAAATTCTTCCACTCTAACTAACGCCAAGCCCTTTTTCTTATCTCCTAAAACCACAAGGCTATCCCCGGCGCTTATATTAAAAACTTCTCTAGCCTCCTTTGGAATTACAATTTGCCCTCTCTCACCCACCTTGCAAATTCCAAATAAAAATTTATCTTGCTCTTTAACCATATTAAACCTCCTAGTATGATTTTTCATACTTTTCATACTTATTATACTATGACGCATAATTTAAGTCAATAAATTTAACAAAAAACCTTATCTTTCTCATAGTATATATTAGAACACAAAGGAGGAAAAATTATGTGCTATAATTCTAGCCCGTTCGGTTGTAATTGCTCTAACGCAATAAACGGTAGATCGGGTTTTAACGCAAATAACGGAAATAATTGTTGTAATATTAGATATATTCGTGGACCTATAGGTCCAACCGGGGCAACCGGTGCAAGAGGTCCTATCGGCCCACAAGGTCCGGTTGGTCCAATTGGTCCAACGGGGGCAACCGGTGCAATCGGGCCACAAGGTCCTGTTGGTCCTATAGGTCCTCAAGGTCCTGTTGGCGCAACGGGTGCGACAGGTGCAACCGGTGCTACTGGTGCAGTTGGTCCTCAAGGTCCTATTGGCCCTGTTGGTCCTCAAGGTCCTGTTGGTGCAACGGGCGCTACAGGCGCTACGGGTGCAGTAGGTCCACAAGGTCCTATTGGTCCTCAAGGCCCTGCCGGAACTAGCGATTCGCTTTACGCCGTGGGAACAACTACAACCGTTGCCAGTGGCGAAATAGTGCCTATCACTCTAGGAGTTGCAACCCCTGCTTCCACGATGACCGTTAGTGATAACCAAGTCAATATTACAGAAGACGGAACTTATCTCGTATCTTTCTATTCGGGAATTGCCGACACTACGGCAGACCAAACCGACTACACTATCACCTTATATCTTAACGGCGTGGCTATCCCTAGCCAAGATCTATATATCACCGATTCGGGCTCTTCTTCTAAAACGGCACTAGTTAGCCTTTGTAGTGGAGATACCCTTTCTCTATACAACACTTCGGAAAGCGATGCCTCAATAATTTCGGCTTCACTTTTAACTCTTAAAGTAGCGTAAAAATAACCCAACGCAATTTGCGTTGGGTTAAATTAATTATTCAATCATATTTGAAAGTCTTCTAAGCGACATCCTTCTTCTCATATAAGGGTGATATTTTAAGCCTTGCTCTTTTAGTTTCTCGCTAACCCCTATTTCTTCGGTTGTTAGAACGCAACCTGCTTTTATCATTGCGCTTTTAATTTGTTCATAACTAGGCATAGACAAGATAATTTCTCTTATTTTTGACCAATTCTCTTCAATTTTATTTAGCGAAACGCCGTCGGTTATTGTGTCGGGCGTATTAAGGGCGATAACTTCGTCTTTTAACTCACCATAGTTTAAGTATACGTCTTCCCAATCGACTACTTCCTTTTTTGCTTTTACGCTAGTTTTTTTAGCAAGTTCACTATACTCACGCATAATAAGTAGAGTTGCCACGCCAACTTTTTTGCCGTGAAAATCTGAAAGTTTTCCTTCTAATAGTTTTTTGCACTCCCAAAAGTGCGAAAGTATGTGCTCCGTGCCACTTGCAGGTCGAGAATTTTTAACGAAACTCATACCAATTCCCGTTAAAAGTAATCCCTTAAACACACTAGAAGCGCTCTCTTCGTCGTCAAGAGTAATTCTATCTGCTAAACTCATAATATAATCGGTGGCTTTTTTTGTTAAATCCCAAACCTTTTGGCAAAAGTATTCACCCGTGATAAGAGAAGAAACTTTCCAATCGATAAGTCCAACGTACTTACCCACCATATCTCCAAACCCCGCGCTCTTTAAGTGCTTAGGGGATTTTGCTAAAATTTTAGTATCGGCAATTATAACCTCAGGTGATTTTGCAGGATAGGTAATCTTAAAATTTCCGTCGGTTAACGGTGCGCAGTAAGATGCAAATCCGTCCATACTAGGCGCAGTTGCAAATAAGCATAATGGTTTATCTAGTTTTGCCGACGCAAACCTACATATATCGTGAATAGAGCCCGTTCCAACAGCAATAACTCCATCGTTATCCTTAAGTAATTCCATAATAACATTAGACTCTTTAACGGTGGCTTCTCTAAGATCGGGGTAAATTTTTTTAGTTAGAGAAAAATCCTTTAGGCTATCTAAAATTCCAATACTTGCTCCTAAAGTATTTTCATCAGCAACGAATAAAAGTTTATTCTTAAATTCGTTCCTTTTTAGAATTTCCTCCGTTTTATAGGTAATTCCACTCTCAATCACTACATCTTTAATATTGAGAACGTGCTTCTGCCCACAATTACAATTACTATATTCACTTTTTATGCTATCTAAATTAAAATTCACTTTATTCTCCCTTGTAAATTTGATATTTGCCGAAAGCGTTAACTTCCACTCTCACCGTTTTATCCACGTCCGTTCTATAAAGAGCGTGATTGGGGTTTACGCTTTGTAAGTTTATAAGAGTATTCGTTGAGGGATAAGATTGTCCACCTTGCCCACTTGTAGAAATTATAGCGTTTTTAGGCTTTAGTAGGCTTAGTAATTTTACTGAATTCCCCTCATCCCCACCATAATTTGATAGTTTATAAAAGTCGATATCTTCAAGAACAACTTGGTTGCCGTTTTTACTAAAAGCGTCGTACAAACCGTTTTTGTAATTTTCTATCACCCAACTTTCTTGGCTAGACCTAGAACGGCTAGAAAGTAAAAATCTAACCCCACGAAATTCAAGGTAAATCATAGGCGAAAGATTATCTATTAAACTTTGATCTTTAATATCGGCGTAGTTAAATTTAGCGTAATCTCCGTCTACTCCACTTGCGTTAGGGGATAAAAATAGTAGCGTGTAGTCGGTGTTTGAAAGGTTAGTAAAACTCTTGCTAAATTCAACGTCTATTTCCTTTTCAATTAACCTATTGTAGATATTGTTAAAGGTTGAATAAGGCGACTTATCAAAAACGTTAGGTATAAAAGCCTTGCCGATTTCAAACTCTTCTATAATATTAACGGCGTTTGAAATATGTTCGTTAACTAGGGTTGTAAGCACCAAATAATCTATCCTTTCGGTGTAGCCTCTTATTAACCTAATCAATTTATCTTTATTTGTAGGGGTGTCTGCGCCCGTATCAATTAAAAGCGTCTTGCCACCAGGAAGTGAAATTAAGGTTGCATCGCCAAGCCCTACGTCTATAAAGTTTACACTTAGGCTTTCTTGGTCGCCTTTGGCGAAAATCCCCGTACACGCGCTAATAAAAGCGAAAGTTATCGCAAGCACGAGAAAAACAGATAAAATTTTTCTTTTGTAGGTAGAAAACATATTATTTCTTGCCTTTTTTTAATTTTCTAATATCTTCTTTTATTTGTGGCATAAATTCGATAGCCTTTTTGTAGCCAATCTCGTACATAGCGTCTGCTTGAGAAAAAGAGAGCGCCGAATAATCTCTTAGATCCATATTTAGCATAACGTCGCTAAACTTATAACCCTTTTCCCAAGGCGACTCCACCTTAGATTTATAAGACGGAAATATTCTATCTAGAAAACTACTCTTATTTTCGTGAGTAGAAAGGTCTATTGCAACAACGTAATCAGCCCCTAAGTTCTTGCAAACGTCTGCAGGAACGGAGTTAGTGAAAGCCCCGTCTATATACTTTTCGCCGTCTATAATAGCCGGCTTAAAAAAAGGTGGATAGCTACTAGAAGCGCAAAGCGCATTAGCAACGCTCCCCTTATCTATAACCTTTTCTTCCCCACTATCAAGGTGAGTTGCGATGGCTCTAAAAGGCTTTTTCAACTCTTCTATATCGATAGCCCCTAAGTTTTTTTCGATAACGTTAAAAAGCCCCGAAGTATCCATTTTAATCATAAAAAAACTTTTTATTTGGTTTACGTCCACTCTCTTTAGAAGTTCTAAAATATCTGTAGAAGAATACCCGTTAGCGTAAAACGCGCCGATAATACTGCCGATAGAAGTGCCTGCAATTATATCAAATTCAATATTATTTTGTTCAAAAGCATAAAGAGCGCCAAGTTCGGCAAAGCCTTTCGCCCCACCTGAACCCAACGCCAATCCAAGTTTAATATCCTTTTTCTTCTTTAAGTTAAAAAGCCAAGAAAAAATCCCCATTATTCACCTAAAAACTAATTTTCCGTATTTTTTTCTTTAGTTAAGATTACCTTTAGTAAAAATACGAAGAACAAAATTACAGCCAAAATAAATAAGCCGTATAAAACGTAGTCAAGATTTATGCTTATAGCCTTGCAAAGCAAGGATAAGAGGGAAATTAAAATACCTGCAACTAGGTTGCCAAGCGCTATCGGCAATATAGATTTTTTGAATTTTAAGTTTAGAAAAACGGCGATTGCAGTCCCCGTCCACACCCCCGTCATAGGAAGTGGAATTGCAACGAATATAAAAACGCTGAGTGCCTTTATAAAATCTGCGCTTCTTTTCTTTTTTTGTTTAGTTTGTTCTTTTTCTAGCGCATCTATCGATTTTTTCTCAAAATATCCTTCTAGTTTTAGGGCAAATTTTTTGACAAACTTTATTCTCTTTAGTAGGTTTAATATAGGGCGCAACAACCAGAAAAATGGAATAGAAATTACAGTAGAACCCACCCACGCTAATAGAAGGGATAAAACTACGCCTATCCCAGCGCTTTGAGCGTAAACTATTGCCCCCTTTAACTCTATTAATGGAATTAACGACATCACTAGCGTCGCCCAATATTCGTTGCCGATTAAATTAGAAATAAATTCCGTCATTTCTCTACCCTAATTGATTTGATTTTTTTACAAATTTATTATAATATATATGAGAAAAAATTGCAAACGATTATAAACTATTGTTTTAGGGGTTAAAAATGTCACTTCAAAGATTGCTCTCGGTTATGAGAAAGGGAGTAGAAAAATACAAAATGATAAAGGACGGCGATAAGATTGCCGTTGGTATTTCAGGGGGAAAGGACAGCGTGACTTTGCTTAAACTTCTCGCAGAGTTTAAAAAGTTTTCGCCTTATAAATTCGACCTAGTTGCAATTTCTATCGACTTAAATTTTAAAGAGAATCCTATGGACTTTTCGCCTATTCAAAAACTTTGCGACGAGTTAGGGGTTTTATACGTTGTAGAAAAAACCGATATAGGCGAAATCGTTTTTGATTTAAGAAAGGAAACTAACCCTTGCTCACTATGTTCAAAGATGAGAAAAGGTGCACTTTACGACGTGGCAGTTAAAAACGGGTGCAACAAGGTGGCAATCGGTCATCATGCAGACGATTTAATCGACACCTTTATATTATCACTATTCTATGAAGGAAGGCTCTCTACCTTTGCCCCTAAGAGTTATCTAGATAGAACGGGGCTAGTTTTAATAAGACCTATGGTAATGATAGAAGAGCCGTTAATTACAGCGTATTCAAAAGAACTTCCTGTAGTGGAGAGCAAATGCCCTGCCAATAAGCAAACCAAGAGAGAGTACGCTAAGGAAGTAATTTCGCAAATAGGAACAGACGTTAAAAATATTAGGGAGATGATTTTTACTGCTCTCACCCACCCTGATAGATATAACCTATTCGACAAGTTCGAAAGTGAAATAGATAAATTCTAATAAGACAAACTCTTATCAAATTGACAATTTTATTTAAACGTTATATAATAGACAAGATTTAATTTTAGGAGACGTTATGGAAAACAAAAAACATGGATTTGGCAGTTCCATAGGTTTTATCTTGGCTGCTGCGGGAAGCGCAGTTGGGCTAGGCAACCTTTGGGCATTCCCCTATAAAGTAAGTGCTAACGGTGGCGCTGCTTTCGTACTAGTATATATACTTTGCGTAATAGTAATAGGTTCTATTGCAATGATTTCCGAAATTTTTATTGGAAAACGCGCGCAAGCAAACGCAGTTTCATCATATAAAAAGGCAAATAAAAACCTTGGTTTTTTAGGACTTATAGCAGTAATCGTTCCAACAATTATCGTTTGCTACTATTCTGTTTTAGGTGGATGGACTTTAAGATTTACCGTAAACTCTTTTCAATCAATTGCTAGCGCAAACAACGCAGTTTCATTTGGAAGTTTTTCTTCTAACGTTTACGAGCCCATTTTCTACACTCTAGTATTTATGGTTTTGGCTTCTATAATCATTATGGCAGGAATAAAAGACGGCGTAGAAAAATCCTCTAAAGTGCTAATGCCAACCCTATTTATAATTTTAGTATTTATAGCAATCTTTTGCTTGTTTTTAGGCGACGGTGTTAAGGACGGCTTAGCATACTATCTAAAGCCAAACTTTGCTGAACTTGGTTTTAGTGGCGTAGTTGCCGCTATGGGACAAGCCTTCTTCTCCCTTTCAATAGGTATGGGAACGCTCGTTGCTTACGGCTCTTATACGGGAAAGGAAATTAAAATCGGCAATGCAAGCTTTATGATATGTCTTTTCGACACGCTAGTTGCGTTTATCGCAGGTCTTGCAATTTTCTCGGCTATCGGTGCTCTTCAACCGGAAAGCCTAAAGTCTGCGCAAGGCGTTGGCTTAATCTACGTTATTATCCCACAAATTTTTGAAAAAATGGGAAGCGTTGGTCAAATAGTTTCTTTCCTTTTCTTTGCTATGGTAGTTATCGCTGCGCTAACTTCAGTTATTTCTATCTTAGAAGTTTCCGTTCAATTTATCACCCAAAAGTTTAGAAAAGATAGAAAGAAAACCACCTTGCTTATGGCGTTAATTTGCTTTATCGTTTCAATACCTGTCGCTTGGTCAGTGGGTGGGGCGTTCAACGGCAAGATAACTATTTTTGGCTACGATTTGCTTACCTTCTTAGATGAAATTTCAAACACCGTGCTTATGCCTTTAGGTGCAATCGGCGCTTGTCTAACGGTTGGTTGGTTTATAGAAAAAAAGCCTACTGCTAACCCGTTTAAGACCTTAAAATCTTTACAAGAAGAAGGCATAGGCTTAGGAAAATTTGGCAAAATCTTTGCCGTTATGGTTAAGTATATCACCCCACTTTTAATGGTTTTCGTTGAAGTTATGGGCGTTAGGGGTAAATTTATTGAATTTAAGGAAATAGGCTTAGATTATTTACCTGTTGTAATTGCTTCGTTAATTATTATAGCGATAATGATTGCGCTTTACTTTATCTTCCTTAAAAACACTGAAACGGGCGACAACTCTATTGAAGAGCAATTAGAAAATTAAACCAAAAAGTATAATAAAAAAACACTCTACGAAGTTCGTAGAGTGTTTTTCTTTTACTTAAAGTATTTAACTGCCGACTTAAACATTTTAATATCGTAATCGCCGTAAACGTTCTTATATAGTCCGTTTGCATATCTTTCGGCGTGTCCCATCTTGCCGAATACTCTTCCGTCTAAAGAAGTAATACCTTCAATAGCTAAAGTCGAGCCGTTAGGGTTATATTGAATATCCATAGTTGCGTTGCCGTTTAAATCTACGTATTGAGTAGCCACTTGTCCGTTTTTAATAAGTTCTAAAAGCAACGGCTCTGGGCAAATAAATCTTCCCTCACCGTGAGAGATAGGAACGTTAACGATAGAGCCCACTTCCATATCCATAAGCCAAGGCGACTTGTTAGATGCAATTCTCGTTTGAACAATCTTAGATTGGTGGCGAGCAATAGTGTTAAAGGTTAAGGTTGGGCAATTTTCGTCGGTATCTATAATTTTGCCAAACGGAACTAAGCCTAGTTTAATAAGCGCTTGGAATCCGTTGCATATGCCACACATCAATCCGTCACGATTATCTAAAAGGTCGCTAACTCCGTCTTTTATAATTCCGTTTCTAAAAAAAGCCGTTATAAATTTACCACTTCCGTCAGGCTCGTCACCACCAGAGAATCCACCAGGGATAAATATCATTTGCGAAGTCTTTAACTCTTTGCTAAACTCTTCAATACTATCCGTTAGCAAGGCAGAATTTAGGTTTTTAATTACTACTATCTTTGCCTCTGCCCCTGCGCTTTCTACTGCCTTTGCACTATCGTATTCGCAGTTAGTTCCTGGGAAAGCGGGAATTAACACCTTAGGTCTTGCAACCTTTAAGGTTGAGAATTGGTGCTCTTTTGCAAAGAAACTAATGTTTTCTACCTTTTCTTTTTTCGCTTCAATATTGCAAGCGTAAACACCTTCTAACTTATCTTCGTAAACTTTAGATAGAGCATCTATTTTTAGTTCGCTTCCCTTATAGGTTAAACTAAACTCACTAGTGGTTTGACCAAGTAAAATTCCGTCTAACTCTTCATCCGTTTCAACTATGAAAGATGCGTAGTTATAAGAGAAAATATCTTCTAAAGATAAGCCGTCTTCAAACTTAAAGCCTATTCCGTTGCCTATCGCCATTTTGTAAATAGCCTCTGCAACACCACCGTAGGTCGGCGTGTATGCAGATAATATTTTGTTTTCTTTATTGAGTTTATCCATTTTGCCAAACAACTCTAATAGACTGCTAGTTTCTGGCAATTTATCCTTGTTGAATTTTGGCGTTAATAGGTAAACTTTACTATTTGCTTTCTTAAATTCAGGAGAAATAATATCCTTTACTTTTGCCGTGGTGACTGCAAAAGAAACTAAGGTTGGTGGAACGCAAATATTTTCAAAAGTTCCACTCATTGAGTCTTTTCCACCAATAGAGCCGATATTTAACTCCATTTGCGCCTTGAACGCGCCGAGCAAAGCAGAAAGGGGTTTGCCCCACTTCTTCTCATCTTTATTAACTCTTTCAAAATATTCTTGGAAAGTGAGATACACGTCCTTAAAATCAGCGCCGGTTGCAATAAGTTTGCAAACCGATTCAATTACTGCATAATATGCGCCGTGGAAAGGGCTCTTTTCGGTTATGAAAGGATTGTAGCCCCAACTCATAAGCGAGCAATCGTCGGTGTGTCCCTTTTCAACTGAAATCTTGTGCACCATTGCTTGAATAGGAGTCTTTTGATGTTTTCCACCAAAAGGCATAAGCACGGTGTTAGCCCCGATTGTAGAGTCAAATCTTTCAGAAAGTCCTCTCTTTGAGCAAACGTTAAGGTCGCCTACTAATTGGCTATAACCCTTTTCGAAGTTTTCTGGAATTTCTTTATCAAAGTTCTCTATTTTTCCTGCTTTAGCATCAACGTGCTTTTCTGCGCCGTTAGAATTTAAAAACTCTCTACTAATATCAACTATTTTCTTGCCGTTCCAAGTCATAGTTAGTCTAGGATCTTCTTTAACTACTGCTACAGGGCAGGCTTGAAGATTTTCGCTCTTTGCGAGTTTCATAAACTCTTCTTGGTCTTTTTTCTCAACGACAACAGCCATTCTCTCTTGAGATTCGGAGATAGCAAGTTCCGTTCCGTCAAGCCCTTCATACTTTTTAGGAACAGCGTTTAGGTCGATATCAAGTCCGTCGGCAAGTTCGCCGATGGCAACCGAAACGCCACCTGCACCAAAGTCGTTGCATCTTTTAATCATTTGAGATGCTTTTTTATTTCTAAATAATCTTTGAAGTTTTCTCTCTTCTGGAGCATTTCCCTTTTGAACTTCTGCCCCACAAGTAGTTAATGATTCAGTTGTGTGTGATTTAGATGAACCCGTCGCACCACCACATCCGTCTCTACCCGTTGAGCCACCGAGAAGAATAACCACGTCGCCAGGAGCAGGGCGTTCTCTTCTAACGTTTTCACTAGGAGTAGCGGCGATAACTGCGCCGATTTCCATTCTTTTAGCAACGTAGCCACTATGATAAATCTCATCTACCATACCCGTAGCAAGTCCTATTTGGTTGCCGTATGAAGAATAACCTTGCGCTGCAGTAGTGACGATTTTTCTTTGTGGAAGTTTACCCTTAATAGTCTTATTAACGTCAACCGTTGGATCGCCTGCACCCGTCACACGCATTGCGGCGTAAACGTAGCTTCTACCAGATAGAGGATCTCTAATAGCACCGCCAATACAAGTTGCAGCGCCACCAAACGGCTCGATTTCGGTTGGGTGGTTGTGCGTTTCGTTCTTGAATAAAAGTAGCCAAGGCTCTTTCTTTCCGTCAACTTCCACTTCAATTTTAACCGTGCAAGCGTTAATTTCTTCCGACTCGTCTAGTTTATCTAATTTGCCGTTTTTCCTTAAGTGTTTAACGGCAATAGTCGCTAAGTCCATTAAGCAAATAGGCTTAGTTCTATTTAATTCCTTTCTAGTTTTAATATATTCGTTATACGTTTCTTGCAAGAGTTGGTCTTCAAAAGAAACGTTATCGATAATAGTTAAGAAAGTAGTATGACGGCAGTGGTCCGACCAATAGGTATCAATCATTTTAATTTCGGTTATGGTTGGGTTTCTCTTTTCCGTCTTAAAATACTCTTGGCAGAAAGTAATATCGCCTAAATCCATAGCCAAGCCGTAAGACTTAATAAAGTCTTCTAAACCTTTTTTATCAAGGTCGATAAATCCGTCGATAATCTTAACCTCTTCTGGAACTTGGTAATCTAAGGCTAGAGTTTTAGGAAGTTCCATACTAGCCTCTCTCGCTTCAACAGGATTGATTACGTATTTTTTGATAGCATTTAACTCTTCCTCATTGATTCCGTAGAAAGCGTAAACTTTAGCCGTCTTAATGGTAGGTCTATCACCTTGCGAAATAATTTGAATACATTGCGATGCGCTATCTGCCCTTTGATCAAATTGACCGGGTAAATATTCAACGGCAAAAACCAAAGCGTCATCTAGTGAAAGACTAGAATAAACGTCGTCTAACTGTGGCTCAGAAAAAACTGTGGTTTTTGCATACTCGAATAGATCCTTATCTATATTTTCAGCGTCGTATCTATTAAACACTCTAACCTTTTGAAGATTAGTAATTTTAAGAAGTCCAACTATATCGTTAGTTAATCCGTCTGCCTCGTGCGTAAAGCCTTGCTTTTTTTCCACGAATACTCTATAAACCATTATTTGCCTCCTGCCTTTAATGCCTTTTGTCCTATATCCTTTCTAAACGTAGCACCTTCAAAACTTACCCTTGCTACGTCTTTATACGATTTTTCAATCGCTTCACTTAGAGTGTCCCCAATATTAGTTATTCCAAGCACTCTTCCACCAGAAGTCTTAAGCACTCCGTCTTCTAGTTTTGCGCCTGCAATAAAAGTTCTTTTCTCTACTTCACTAGGAATTTTAATTTCAAAGCCCTTTTTATAAGAAGTAGGATAGCCTTTACTTGCCATAATAACGCAACAAGCGTGCTTAGATAAAAACTCTACGTTTATTTTATCTAGTTCGCCACTACTCGTCGCCATCATAACGTCTAGTAAATCGGTTTTAAGAAGTGGCAAAACAACTTGCGTTTCAGGATCACCAAAACGGCAATTATACTCTATAACTTTTGGTCCTTTTTTAGTAAGCATTAAACCAAAGTACAAACACCCCTTAAAAGTTCTATTTTCCTTATTCATAGCGTCGATGGTTGGAATAAAGATTTTTTCCATACACTCTTTTGCTATATCTTCAGTGTAGTAAGGGTTAGGAGCAACCGTGCCCATACCACCCGTGTTTAAGCCCGTATCATTATCTCCAATTCTCTTATGGTCCATTGAAGAAACCATAGGAACTAAACTCTTTCCGTCGGTAAACGCTAAAACTGAAACTTCGGGTCCTTCTAAAAACTCTTCGATAACTACGTTATCTCCAGACTTTCCAAAGGCTTTATCTAGCATTATAGATTTAAGCCCATTGAGCGCCTCTTCTCTAGTTGAGCAAATTAAAACTCCCTTTCCAAGAGCCAATCCGTCTGCTTTAATAACGGTTGGAATAGGAGCAGTCTTTAGGTATTCTCTTGCCGATTCGTAGTCGCTAAAAACTTGATATTCGGCAGTTGGAATACTATACTTTTTCATTAAATTCTTAGAAAAAACCTTGCTACCTTCAATAATAGCGGCGTTTTTTCTAGGTCCAAAACAAGAAATTCCCTTTTCTTCTAAAAGGTCAACAAGTCCTAAAACCAAAGGGTCGTCGGGTGCAACTACTGCAAAGTCAATTTTGTTATTTACGGCAAACTCTACTATTTTATCAAGTTCCGTAGCGCCGATTTTAACGCAAGTTGCGTCCTTTTCCATACCCCCGTTTCCAGGCAAAGCGTAGATAATATCTACCGATTTATTCTCTTTTATTTTTTTAATGATAGCGTGTTCTCTACCACCGCTACCTACAACTAAAACTTTCATTTTATCTCTCTTTAATAAATATTAGTGGTGGAACAATCTCATCTTAGTAAACGACATAACCATTCCGTACTTGTTGCAACGCTCAATAACTAAGTCGTCTCTAACCGAGCCACCAGGTTCAGCGATATATTTAACGCCACTCTTCTTTGCTCTATCAATATTGTCAAAGAATGGGAAGAACGCGTCAGATCCCAATGCAACTCCGTCGATAGTTGCAAGATAAGCCTTTGCCTCTTCATCGGTTAAAGGTTCTGGGCGAGAAGTAAAGTATTTTTGCCATACTCCCTCTGCACAAACGTCCTCTTCATTTTTATTTATGTATCCGTCTATAACGTTGTCTCTATCAGGTCTGCCGATAGTGTCTTTAAATGGAAGATTTAACACCTTATCGTGTTGACGCAAGAACCAAGTATCAGCCTTAGAGCCTGCCAAACGAGTGCAGTGAATTCTAGATTGTTGACCTGCGCCTACGCCGATTGCTTGACCTTTATAAGCAAAGCAAACGGAGTTTGATTGAGTGTACTTTAAGGTGATAAGAGCAATTATTAAGTCGATTTTAGCACTTTCGGGAAGTTCTTTATTTTCAGTCACGATATCGGTTAATAATTCTTTGTCAATCTTAAAGTTATTTCTACCTTGTTCAAAGGTGATGCCGAAAACGTCTTTAGTTTCCTTTTCAAAAGGAATATAGTTTTCGTCAATCTCAACGATATTATAGTTGCCGTTTCTCTTAGTTTTAAGAATTTCTAAAGCCTTTTCGGTGTAGCCCGGTGCAATAACGCCGTCTGAAACTTCTCTTTTAATCATACTAGCAGTAATCTCGTCGCAAACGTCGGATAAAGCCACCCAGTCGCCGAAAGAACACATTCTATCCGTGCCTCTTGCCCTTGCGTAAGCGCAAGCGATTGGAGAATCGTCAAGTCCCTTTACGTCGTCTACAAAACAAGCCTTTTTTAGTTTCTCGTCAAGTGGAAGACCAACTGCCGCAGAAGTAGGGCTAACGTGCTTAAAAGAAGTTGCTGCAGGTAGTCCACAAGCCACTTTCAATTCTTTAACTAATTGCCAACTATTAAAAGCGTCAAGGAAGTTAATGTAGCCAGGTCTTCCGTTTAAGATTTTAATTGGAAGTTCACTTCCGTCCTTCATAAAAATTTTAGATGGCTTTTGGTTAGGGTTGCATCCATACTTTAATTCAAATTCTTTCATAATAACTCTTCCCGTAATTTATTTATTTTTATTTATGATTCTATCATCTACTTTCTTAGTTTTTAAGTCAACGTATCTAACGAACAATGAAATTTTATTGTTTTCGTCGAGAGCCGACCAAAGTTTATTTGTAAACTCGTCGATATCGTCTAAAATTTCCACTCTTTCAGGCTCACCTTGGAAGGTTGGAATAGGATTTCCGTCACAAACGTAGGTGTGAATAAAGTGTCCAAGTCCATTTAGCGCAGAATAGTGGAATCCGTAGCGATTACAAGCCGTTCCCAATTCATCAGCACTCTTTAGAATACTCATTTTATAGGTAAAATCATCTTCACTGAACTCAAGAAGTCCACTAATTCTAGGAGTTAGGTTTGGAGCATCTGGCTCAAATTCACGAATAGAAAGCGAATCGTCAAAAGACTTTCCTTCTTTTAGTCCGTCGTAGATAGTATCCGTTTGGTCGCCGTTAGTGACTATTAATTTGTTATCTAGTTGTCTAACTGCTCTATAAATAATTAGGCTTGGGTCTTCTACTTTACTTGCGTCGAAAGGCTCGGTGTAGAGAGTGTCGTTTTTATAAGTAAAAACACGATTTCTACTATTTGCACTTCTACCCATAATAAAGTAAGCGGCAACAGCTTTAGATCCGTCCTTAGTTTTACCGATAACAATACCTCTACCAACGTAGGAATTTCCGTTTATGAGTTCGTAAATGTCGTTGATTTTATAAATGTTCATGTTTATTTTTCCTTTATTATTTTTTTACAAATTTTTTCTACTGATTGTGGAAGAATTTTCCACTCTGCCTGTTCCATAACTCTTTTTTGCAACACTTCAGGAGTGTCGTTATCTCTAATCTTAACGGCTTTTTGCATAATAATTTCACCGCCGTCTGGAATCTCGTTAACGAAATGAACGGTAGCCCCCGTCACCTTTACCCCTTTTTTAAGCGCCTCTTCGTGAACTTTAAGTCCGTAATACCCCTTTCCACAAAAAGATGGAATAAGCGAGGGGTGAACGTTAATTATTTTATTAGCAAAATAACTAGTGAATTTTTGGCTTAATATGGACATAAATCCCGCCAAAACTATTAACTCTACGCCCCTTTCAATGATAATTGATTTGATTCTATCTTCAAACTCTTCTTGTGAAGAAAAGTCTTTTTTAAGGACGATTTCACTATCAATGCCGTTGTTTTTTGCCCTTTCTAACGCAAAAGCGCTAGAATTATTAGAGATAACTACGTCTATCTTTCCGTTTTTAATTATTCCACTTTTAGTAGCGTCGATAAGTGCTTGAAGATTAGTGCCACCACCCGAAACGAGCACAGCAATCTTAACTTTTCTTTCCATAATATCCCCTAGTTTTCTTTTGGCGAAAGCGCCTTAATCCCCTTTTGAAGTAAGGGCAATAGCATACCGCCAATAGCGTTTCCAACAATTACTACAACCAAAAAGATAAATGCGTCTAGGCTAACTAGGTTGCCACATGCAAAGTAGAACATATCAGCAATCGAGTGTTCAAATCCCGCTAGAATAAAGGTTGGAATTGCAAGCATAATGCCTAAGACGTTTTTATTATTTTCTCTAAATACTGAAACTGCTACGTACATAAGTATTCCGCAAAGAATACCTTTAATTAGCGCTTGCAAAATGGTGTTATCTAGTCTATTAGTACAAGCAACAAAAGCCACTTCCTTTAGAGATGGCATAGCAAAACCAATCATATAACCAAAAGCCACAGCGCCGATTAAATTACCCAAGATACAAAGCAAAAGGGTTTCAAAGTCGTCTTTAGTATGACTTTCCACGATATATCCAACCTTGCCGGTAAAAAGTGCGTACCCCTTATAGCAAATGGTGGTTAATGCAACGGTGAATAGTATTGCGCCGACTACCTTATCGTAGCCAAGTAGCGCTAGGCAAATCGTTCCGCCTATCGAGATAAGAATTCCCGCTACGATACCACTTAAGATTTTTGATAAAACTCTTTTCATTTGTTTCCTTAAATTACTTTATAATGATTTTTTCTTCGGATTTTATAATTTTGCCGATAACGTAAGCGTCTTCTCCACAAGCAGTTAATATTTCTAACGCCTTTTTCTCGTCTTCCTTTGCAACAACGATACTCATACCAACGCCCATATTAAAGGTATTAAACATATCTCTTTCACAAATGTTGCCTTTTTTAGCAAGAAGATTAAATATTGGAAGAACTTTAACCTTTTCTCTCACAACTTCTGCACAAAGTCCGTCTGGAATACTTCTTGGAATATTTTCGTAGAATCCACCACCCGTAATGTGAGAAATACCTTTAACCTTAACTTCTTCTAGAAGTTTTAGCACCGACTTAACGTAAATTTTAGTTGGGGTTAGAAGTGTTTCACCGATTGATTTGCCGCCGAGTTCTTCTACGGGGCTCTTAATATCAGCGTTTTCCACGTCGAACACCTTTCTAACTAGTGAAAATCCGTTTGAGTGAACGCCACTAGACGCAAGTGCAATAATAACGTCCCCCTCAGCCATAGTTTTATTGTCAATAATTTTAGCCTTATCAACTACACCAGTAGAGTAGCCTGCTAAATCGTATTCATCAATTGGGTAAAAACCGGGCATTTCTGCCGTTTCGCCACCTATTAGCGCACAGCCTGCTTGAACACAACCCTCAGCAACGCCTTTAACTATATCGGCGATTTTTTCAGGGAAGTTCTTTCCGCAAGCAATATAATCTAAAAAGATAAGTGGTTTTGCGCCCGAACAAATAATATCGTTTACACACATAGCAACGCAGTCAATACCAACGGTGTCGTGCTTATCCATTAAAAATGCAAGTTTTAGTTTAGTACCAACGCCGTCCGTTCCACTAACCAAAACGGGTTTACTTATTCCCTCTAGGTCAAGTTCAAAAAGACCGCCGAATCCACCTACGTCCGAACAAACGCCTTTAATCATAGTGCGTTTAACGTGTTCTTTCATAAGTTCAACCGACTTGTATCCCGCAGTTATATCAACACCTGCGCTTGCATAAACGTCTGATTTAGAATTTTTCATAATATCTCCTTATTCCTCCTTGCCTTCCCAACAATACGTGCAAAGTTTGCACTTGTCTATGCCGATTGCTTTAACCAATCCGTCGATAGACTGAAATTCTAACGAGGCAAGACCGAGTTTTTTTCTTATTGCTTCTTTCATATTTTGGTGCCTTTCGGTAGAAGTGTCCGCATACTCGTCTAAGTACTTAAGCCCCTCTTCACCCTCAAGTTCAACAATGGTTGCATGTGTAATTAAATCCATATCACTCGTTTGACGAGAGAAGTTTAGATATTTACACCCGTACATAATCGGTGGGCAAGCCGAGCGAACGTGTACGCTTTTAGCGCCGTGTTCGTGAAGAAATTCCACCGTTTCTCTAATTTGCGTTCCGCGAACTATAGAGTCGTCAACGAAAAGCAAGTCCTTGCCATTAATTAGTTCGTTTACGGGAACGAGTTTTAGTTTAGCCACCTTTTTTCTTTCTTTTTGAGAAGAAGGCATAAAACTTCTACTCCAAGTAGGAGTATATTTTATAAAAGGTCTAGCAAATCTAATGCCACTTCTCATAGCGTAGCCGATAGCGTGAGGAGTACCAGAATCTGGAACTCCAGCAACGCAGTCAATTTTAGGAACTGCGCCGTTATTTAGGTCTTTTTCGTATAGATTAACGCCGTTTTGATAGCGCATTTCTTCTACGTTTTTGCCCTCGTAAGTAGCAGTTGGATAACCGTAATAACTCCAAAGGAAAGAACATATGCACATCTTTTCATTTGCTTTTTTAAGCACGTGATATCCGTCGCCGTCAAGTTCTACAATTTCGGACGGGCCTAATTCGTACTCGTCGTTATATCCAAGTTTTTGGTAAGCAAAAGACTCAAACGAAAACGCCATGCCCTCTTTACTCTTGCCCACGTGAATAGGAAGTCTGCCTACCTTATCTCTAGCAAGAATAATATTTTGATCTTCTTTTAAGATGATGATAGTAGCCGTTCCCTTAATCTTGCTTTGAACGTAAGCAATTCCGTCAACAAAGTTATCTTTTTGGTTAATGAAAGCGGCAATTAGTTCCGTGCTGTTTACACCTCCACCCGACTGACCGCCGAATTGACCACCACAATCCCTAATATACTCTTCAGCAAGTTCGCCCTTATTATTGATAACGCCAACAAAAATTATAGCGTACTTTCCTAATCTTGAGTGAACGAGCAAGGGCTGAGGGTCTGAATCGTTAATACAGCCGATTGCAGAAGAGCCTTTCATAGATTCAAAAATATTTTCGAACTTAGTTCTAAATGGCGCGTTGTTTAAATTGTGAATTTTTCTTTGCAAGCCAAGTTCTTGGTCGCAAGCGGCAAGCCCGCCACTTTTAGTTCCAAGGTGCGAGTGATAGTCCGTTCCAAGAAAAACGTCTAGCAAAACGTCTTTCTTTTTTCCTACAACGCCAAAAAATCCGCCCATAAAATCTCCTAAGAATTAAAGTCTAGTTTTTTTCGAAAAACAATTTAGATAAAGTCATAGGGTCAACGTACTTGCCGTCCTTATAAACGCGCATATTTCCCGAAGAAATTTCGTCTATAAGCATAACCTTTCCGTCCTTATCGTAGCCGAATTCAAATTTAATATCGTATAAGTCTAAGCCCTTTTCTTTTAGGTCGTCAACAACGATTTTGGTAATTTTTTGAGTCATTACCTTAACGTCGTCGTATTGAGATTCAGTCATAACGCCTAAGTCAACTAAGCCGTCCTTAGTGACTAGTGGATCGCCCTTTTCGTCGTTTTTAAAGGTGGTTTCAACGTAGTAAGGAAGGTCTGCCCCCTCTTCGATATAGTCGTTGTATCTTCTAAAAAAACTTCCAACGGCTTTAAGTCTACAAATAACTTCTAAGCCCTTGCCGAAAACCTTTGCAGGCAAAACTTCCATAGTGGTATTTTTTAAATCCGCGCTAACGAATTGGGTTTTAATGCCTGCAGCGTTAACCTTTTCAAAGAAATAAATTGACATACGAAGATTAACGTCGCCAACTCCGTCGATAGTTAAACCAACTGAATTTTCACCTGGATCAAAAACGCCGTCTTTTCCCGTGCAGTCGTCTTTGAACTTTAGTAAATAGTTGCCGTTGTCTAGTGCGAAAACGTCCTTAGTCTTTCCTGTGTAAACTTTTTTCATAATTTTATCTCCTTATGCCTTGTATTCAAGACTGATTTTTTTATCTTTTTCTAAAACTTTTAATTTATCGCTTTCTCTTTTTGCAATTAACTTTTCTTCTAAATCTTTATCAGCAAGTGCTAAAATTTGAGTAGCCAAGATACCTGCGTTAGCCCCGCCGTTAATAGCAACGGTAGCAACGGGAATTCCCGAAGGCATTTGCACGGTTGCTAAAAGTGCGTCCATGCCGTCTAAAACCGAAGATTTGCAAGGTATCCCAATTACAGGAAGAGTGGTGTTAGCAGCAATAACGCCTGCAAGGTGAGCCGCCATACCAGCAGCGCAAATCATAACGCCAAAGCCGTTATCTTTAGCATTTTTAGCAAATTCAATCGCCTCGTTTGGAGTTCTGTGTGCAGAATAAACGTGCGTTTCAAATGGAACGCCAAAATCTTTTAACGCCCCCATAGTTTTTTCTAAAATAGGTAAATCGCTATCACTACCCATAATAATTGCAACTTTTTTCATATTTATCTCCTTAAATTAAATAAAAAAGGGCGCTTTTATACTGCAAAAAGCAGAATAAGAGTCGCCCAGACGGTCGGCAAAATCTTCTCCCGCTCCCCTGTAGTACCCTACTTTTCCCGTCAGTCACGAGAGATTTAATTGACAAAAATATTTTACCAAATTCCCAAAATTTTGTCAACGAAATAAAGCGTGGTTGCGTGTTATATTTTTCGGTTAAAATATTTTATATATTTTATACGTATTGGAAAGCGTTTGTAGGGGCGTGGGGAGAATCGCAACTCCCCACTTCTTTTTGTTTCTTTTTCT
>JAZOOV010000064.1:0-1707 GCA_045655215.1 Christensenellaceae bacterium
AGTTGTCTTCAGCGTCTTTATAGAAAGTTTTACCATCGTCTGTTCTAACGATTGTTAAACTTTCCCTATCAGGGTCACCGCCCTTTTCTGCGATTCTTTTTCTGTTGAATTCTGTAACGAGTTCAATATTACTCATAAGATTTTCAACGGGGTTGAAAAGTTTAGAGTTTATTTGTTGTAAAATGTAACGTTTGGTTTGACCGTTAACGTCGTAAACCGCTAAGAAAGTGCGGTTGATATGACCAAAACCATAAGGTTCAACTGAAACGAGTGTTCCATCGATTTTAAAATTAGAAAGTGCGTCTACTAAATATTTTTCCATTGTTATTTCTCCATTAATATTAATTTAATTTTATAACGTCTAAAGGTTTGCGAGTTTTATATTTACCCCTTGTAAAGTCAGGGATATCAACAGGCATACCGTTATTCGCAATAGATATTTCGCTTAAATAACTTATAGCTCCCCAAGATGCGGCGTCGTATACGTCGATAGGCATTTCTTCGCCCTTTAAAAGGTGCTCTGCAAAGGCTTTAAGTTCAAAATAGTCAATACCGCCGTGACCGGCATCAAGCGTTTCCTTCGTTACCTCTTTCCACATTTTAGGAAGGTATTTATCGTAATACTTTTCTGCGTTGTTAAGATATTTTGCGTAAAATTCGTGTGGGGCTATCATATCTTCAAAATTATCACTATCCAAGCAAATCATATTATGGTCCATATCGGCAAAACCTTTAGTGCCGTGAATTTGGAATTCCCTTGAATAGAAGCGTGGAAGCGAAGTGTCGAGTTTTAAAGTTATAAGTTCACCATTTTCACAAGTGATAATCGTTTCAACTACGTCGCCTTGCTTAAAATCGGTATTCCATAAAAACTCGTATTCTTCTTTGCCTTTAACGAATTCTTGTATCCCGCGTGATTTAGACGCCCTTGACACAAGTGACAACATTCTATTTCCCCTATTTATATTTAACATTTTAGCAATAGGTCCAAGTTCGTGCGTTGGGTAGTTTTCACAATTACGATTTTTATATTCTTCTAAACGGTAATGTCTATTCTTTCTACCATTAGCAACTTCACTTCTTAAATCGTGACCGTACGCGCCGTGGCAATGCACTATTTCACCAAGAAGCCCTGCTTTTGCAACCGCAGTTGCAAGCAATTCTTCTTTGTTATAGCATACGTTTTCTAAAAACATAAACGGTGTTTGGGTTTTTTCATAAGTGTCAACCAAACGCCAAGTTTCTTCTTCACTATAAGTTCCGCCAACTTCTAACGCAACGGCAATATTTTTTTCCATTAAATCGCACGCAAGTTCCACGTGATATTGCCAGTCGACTGAAACAAGAGCCGCATCGGGATTAAACTGTTTGATTGCTTGATTATAATCGTTAAATACAGGAACTTTTTTGCCCGTTTTTTCTTCAATAACCTTTGCAAGTAATTCGGCTTTATCTAAATGTTTATCGCAAAGAGCAACTAAATCATAGTCTTCAATTTTAGCAAGTAGGATTGATTGACCATATCCCCTTTGTCCACAGCCGATAGATATAATTTTTACCTTATCCATAGTAGACCTCCTAAATTTTGCTACCTTACAATTATAATACATTACTTTAATAATGTAAAGACTAATTTTAAAATAATTCACTTAATTTTTCACGCAAACATATAATAATATAAGAAGTTGAAAACTTGCTTGCAAGGGT
>JAZOOV010000065.1:0-2493 GCA_045655215.1 Christensenellaceae bacterium
CTTTATTGCGTTAATCATACTATCGGGCGCAAAGAAAGACATATCGTTTACTTCAACTAAACTATCAAAGTCCTTTACTTTTCTCGCCTCGTCTACAAAGTCAGTAAAACTATATTTATCGTTATATTCTTTCTTTACGCATTGAATCATCCATAGCCCCATAATGTTTTTCAAAAACCTTATGCTCCTATCGTAGCCACCTTCGTTTGTGAAGTTTAATTCCATTGCGTCTTTGGTGGTGCATGCGTCTTTTGATTCAATACCCATAAGTGACCAAGTTCCACTTGAAATGTAAAGGGGTTGTCCTTCTTCTGGAACGGCCATTACAGCACTAGCCGTATCGTGCGTTGCTGGTAGATATACTTTAGCAGTATATCCAACTTCCTTTGCTATCTCTTCAGTTAATTCGCCAAGATATGCACCCGGTTCACAAAGCGGAGTGAATAGGGCTTTATCAAAGCCTAGATTTTCAATAATTTCGTAGTCCCACTCTCTAGTTTGGGCATTAAGCATACCCGAAGTAGAAGCGATTGTATACTCGTTTTTCTTTACACCCGTTAAGAGATAACTTAAGTAGCATGGCATAAAGAGAAAAGATTTTGCCTTTTCAATCTTACCCGTCATTTTGTCCGAGTATAGTTGATAAATGGTGTTGTATACTTGCTTTTGCGTACCCGTTTTTGCATACGCTTGTTCTTGGGTTATAATCTTTTCAACTTCTGGAACTGATTTAGAAGTTCTCTCGTCCCTATAAGAATAAATTTCGCCAATCAACTGGTCGTTTTCGTCAAGTAGTGCGTAGTCAACGCCCCAAGTATCTATTCCAATACTTACGGGAACTTTGCCGATTTCCTTACACTTTTTTAAGCCTTCAACTATGCTAGAGAAAAGTGATTGGTGACTCCACACCAATTTGTCGCCGTTTTTGATTGCACCGTTAGGAAATCTATAAACTTCTTCTAAAACCATTTTGCCATTTTCAATACTGCCAAGAAGATGTCTACCACTAGATGCACCTATATCAATTGCTAAAAAATATCTTTTTTCCATGCTACACCCCATATTTTGTGCTCTATTTATATTTATACCACTATATTATATACTATTAAGTTTTATTAGTCAACGATAAAAATGGAAAATGGAAAGGATTTTTATAATTTACACGTTGTATTTTTATATAAAACAAAATCCAAAAAAACAACAAAAACCACTCAGTAGATAAATAAATTTTTTATACGTTAAGGGGAAACTCTTTTCCTAAGTCGTTTCTCCCTTAACAATCCCCTTCACAAACTCCTCAAAACCCCTTTCTTTCCCCTTACTCTTTAAGGGGAATTTTTATGTAAAAATTTATACATATTAGAAAGCGTTTGTAGGGGCGTGGGGAGAATCGCAACTCCCCACTTCTTTTTGTTTCTTTTTCTAGCCTAGAAAAAAGAAAGTATGAAAAAAAGGCGAGAAAATTTCTCGCCTTTTTTAGTTTTTTATATTGTTTTAGTTTCCTTTATATCCCCAAACTACTGGGCAAACTGTAGAGTTCCAAGCACTGTCCCAACCATTAGGCTGACTTTCTGCCTCGCAGTAGATTGTTAAGTTCTCGCAAGTTCCGAACACAAAGTTACCAATACTTGTCACACTATTTGGGATTACTACACTTGTTAATGAACTGCAACCAGAGAACGCACTAGAACCTATACTTGTCACGCCGTCCGGAATAGTAAATGAAGTTGACTTTTTACCTGTTGCGTATTGTATTAATATCCTTCCGTCTTTACTATATAAGTTGCCGTCTATCTCCTTATAATTAGCATTGTTTTCATCAACCGTTATACTTGTTAATGAATCGCAATTAGAGAACGCACCAGAACCTATACTTGTCACGCTATTTGGTATTTCTATTGTCTGTAATAAATCGCAACCATAGAACGCACAATAACCGATACTTGTCACGCCGTCCGAAATAGTAAACGAAGTTGACTTTTTACCTATTGCGTATTGTATTAATATCCTTCCGTCTTTACTATATAAGTTGCCGTCTATCTCCTTATAATTAGCATTGTTTTCATCAACCGTTATACTTGTTAATGAATCGCAAGCATTGAACGCACCCTCTTCTATACTTGTTACACTGTTTGGTATTTCTATATTTGTTAATGAAGTGCAAGCAGAGAACGCAGAACTACCAATAAATTTACATTTAGAATTAATAGTTGCGCTTGTTATAGAAGTGGAAGTAGTATCTGCTAAATATAAGTATGGATTAGTAGTATTTCCTAAATATTTTAATTCACCTTCTACATTATATTGCAATTTACTGCAACCAAAGAACGCATTGAAACCTATACTTGTCACGCTGTTTGGTATTTCTATACTTCTTAATGAAGTGCAATAGTAGAACGCAAAACTACCAATAAATTTACATTTAGATTTAATGGTTGCGCTTGTTATGGAATTAGAAGTAGTATCTGCTAAATATAAGTATGGATTAGTAGT
>JAZOOV010000066.1:0-5836 GCA_045655215.1 Christensenellaceae bacterium
AACGACGATATGATTTTGCACGTTGCCCCACCTTCTGCGGGCAAGCCTATTCCTGAACACACCAAAGCGTTTATCGTTCCTAAAAACACTTTAGTTAAAATGAACGCTTGCGTTTGGCACTTAGCACCACTCCCTAAAACCGAAAAACAACTTACTGCCATTATCGTTTTGCCAGAGTGTACTTATATGAACGATTGCACGGTTGTTGATTTTAACAGCGAAGAAAAATTCTTAATCGAACTATAATAATATTCTACTTGGAGCAATTATGACAGATCCTTTTTCACTTCCGTCGTTTAGTTTCCCTAAAGATTTTATTTGGGGTAGTGCTACTGCGGGACATCAAATTGAAGGTAATAACGTTCACTCTGCGTGGTGGGATTACGAAATCGAAGAACACGCAAAAGACCCTACGTTTGACCTATCGGGTATGGCGTGTAATTCCTATCAAATGTACGAAGAAGATAATCAAATTCTCTCTACCCTGCACCACAACACTTATCGCCTAGGTATTGAGTGGCCGAGAATCGAGCCAAACGAAGGCGACTTCCGTATGGAAGAAGTTGAGCATTATATTAAAGTTTTTGAATCGCTAAAGCAAAAGGGCATTAAAGTTTGCCTTACCTTGCATCACGTTTCCTTCCCTACTTGGTTTAGTAAAATTGGGCATTTTATGAAGGAAGAAAACCTAAAATATTTTATTAGGTTTGTCGAGTACGTTGTTCCAAAAATTTATCAATACGTTGATAGATGGGTTGTTCTCAACGAAGTGTTCGGTGGGCATTGGTATACTCCCGATTTGCAACAATTAAAGATAAACTACTTGCGTTGCCACGTTGAAGCAAGAAAGGTTATTAAAAAATATTCTACTAGCCCTGTTAGTTCTGCGCATGCGTTCGTTCAACAAATGGCGAAAAGGCAGAACGACAAGTTTGACTCTACCATGCGTGACCTAAGGGATATCAATACTAACGAGTGGCTATTCCATGCAGTTAGAACGGGCGAAGTCGTACTCCCTTTTGTCGACGGATTTTACGACAAGGATATAAAAGATAGTTTTGATTACTGGGCTATAAACACCTACGTTAGAAATATCGTAGACTGCCGTATCAAAAACTTTAGAAATCCTCGCTATCCTTTTGAAAAAATGCAAATGCTAACTAAGGATTTTTACCTTGACGCATTTAATCCAGAGTGTATCATACACAACCTTTCAAGGCTTAATGATAGACCTGTTTTAATTACTGAAAACGGATGTTCCTGTGACGATGATAGATTTAGAATAGTGTTTATCGCTGAATACCTTTGCGCTATTAGCGAAGTTATGAAAATGGGCATTAACGTTGAAGGCTATCTATACTGGTCACTTCTAGACAACTACGAGTGGGGGCACTTCTTCCCTAGATTTGGTCTAGTTGACGTGGATAGAGAAAACGGCTTTAAGAGAACTATAAAGCCGAGTGGATATTTTTTAAGAGATATAATCGACAATAACGGTTTTACTCAAGAAATATTAAGAAAGTATTTAACTGAAATTCCATCTCTAGCAAAATAAAATCTAGCCCCTTTAGTAAATCTAAAGGGGCTTTTATTATGCCTATTAATATATAATGTTTTTAAAACTAAAAACTCCTTGTTTCCAAGGAGTTTTTATTTAAGTTAGAAGACTAAACTATTTCTTTTTAACAAATACGAGAACTACTGCTGCGATAGCGATTACCAAGCCGATAACACCAATAACGGTTGCGGTGGTTGCGCTTGATTTAGCAGCTTCTAATGCTTTGTTTAATTCGTCGATTTCAGCGTTTGCTTCTTCGATTAATTTGTTAAGCGCATCAGTCGTTTGTTTGATTTCAGCAGCTTTAGCATCGTCTAAATCAGAAGCGTCAACGATGGTCTTGCCAACGTATGCTGCTTCAACTGCTTGAAGATCTGCGTAAGATTTAACCATAGTTCTAGTTTCAACGTCCATTAAGTTGTAAACTACGAATAAGGTATCCATTAAGATAACGTCTTGCTTGAAGTAGAAGCCTGCATCTACGTCTGCTTTAACAGCGGCTACAGCCTTGTCAAAGTGATTTGCTGCGTAGTACTTAGCCATCTTAGCATCTAATAAAGTCTTGTCTAAAACTCTGTTGCCTAAGAAGTTAGCAGTACCATCAAACTTAGATTGTTGAGTAGCGTGTAAGCCTTCTTCTACGTCGTAGAAATCTTTATTTAACTCTAATAAATCAGCAAGTTTTTGCTCAGTATCGATAGTGATTGAGTTCAATGCGTCGATTCTATCTTGAACTTCATTTGCGATATCCTTAGTTCTTTGTTCAACTGATTCTAAAAGTGCTTTCTTTACTGCAACGTATGCTTGTTCATTAGCATCGAAAGCATTGTATCTGCCGTTTAGATCCTTGATAACGTCAAGGTCGATTTGCCATAAAGCGTTAACGTCTGCACCAGCAAGTGCGTCAACTTCTGCCATCCATTGTTCAACTATAGCCTTTAATTCGTCAAAGGTTGCTCTTGCAGCGTCTAAGATTGCTTTCTTGTCTGCAGGAACGTTTGCTTGATCGATATTAGCAGTTGCTAAGTCTGCGTATGCAGTTTCAGCAGCGATGATTGCGTCTTCACAAGCTTCAGTTAAAACTACGGTGCCGATAGCTTCGATTAAAGAAACTACGTTATCAATTGCAGCCTTAATTCTGTCGTATTCAGCACGAGCATCAAGTAAGGTTTGATAGTTTGGAACGTATTCTAAAGTCTTAACGTCGTTATCTAAAGCAGCGTATGCAGTTTCAGCAGCGATGATTGCGTTTTCACATTCGGTAGTGTAGGTCACGGTGCCGATTGCTGAAATTAATTCGATTACTTCTGCAAGGTCTATTGCTACTGCTGCGCAGTAATCTAACATTTGGTTCATTAATGCGTATTCAGCAGGATATGTATCTTGGAAGTATTTTTGTAAGTTGTTGTATTCGGTAGCATCGAATCCGTCGTAAGTTTCCTTTAAGAGATCGATATCAACCTTTTTGGTGTAGTAAACTTCTTGGCCGTCGGTTTCGTCTAAAGTAGCGTATACAGCATTAACGTCTAATGCAAGCACTGCTGCCTTTGCCTTGATTGCATCAAGAGCATCTTTAGCAGGTTGATAATCAGCAAGATTGGTGATTAAATCGTGGTCAGCAGCGTGAACAGCATCAATCTTATCCTTAGCGGTATTGATTAGGGTTTCCTTTGATAAGCCTACTTCTTCAGCAGTTTCAATACCTTCGTAAACGGCGTTAATAGCGTCGATTGCTTCTTGAATTTTTGCTTTTTCTAAATCGATTAAAGCAAGTAAATCTTCAAAGAATTTTTCAGAACCACCAGCGTAGTTGATTTGTCCATCAACGAATAAGGTTTGGTTGGTGTAAATACCATCACTTGCTTCAGGGCTTAATGCTCTATAGTCTAAACGAGCCTTAACAACTGCGCCTTCTCTAGAAGCGGAAATTCTAACTTGGTTAGCGCCTTCATACAAGTATGGATATAGGTCAGCCATTTGAGCGTATGCGCTGAGAGCAAGACCTGCAATACTGTTTATGCTTTCCCACTCTGCAATAATTTCTGCAGGAAGGGTTGCGTATTCTACTTTGTCAATCTTTACACGATAACCGTATGCTTCGATTAACTTTGCTTGAACTGCAGCATCGGTAAGGTCGTCTTCGGTGATTGAGTTATCTTCGCCAGCAGTGTCACCGGTAAAATCGGTCACAATTGCAATGAACGAATCTGCGTTAGCGGTATAAGCCAATGCTTGGTCTGCTTTAAAAGTTAATAAAGCGAACGCACTCATTGCTAATACTAGCGTTAACATCAACGTGAAGACTTTTTTCATTGTCTTTGTCATAGTTCTTCTCCTTTTTAACTATTTTTCTCTTTATTTTTTGTTCTTTTTTGTGGGTTTTTCTAGACTTTTTCTATAGTACCCTATAATTTAAGTATATTATACATAATTTCTTATTTAATGTCAATATTTTTTATAACAATTTATCTAAAATTTTATGGTAAATACTTCTATTTTTGGTTATCTTTGGCAAGAGAAGAGTAAATTTCAATTGCTTTTGCCACTTCGCCGTCGAAAATCTTCTTTCCCTTCTCTAAAACCACGCATCTATCGCACAAATTCCTTATAGTATCCATATTATGCGAAACGTATAATATGGTGCGATTTTCTTCGTTTGCAATCTCGTTCATCTTGTCTATGCACTTTTTCTGGAAGGCTATATCACCTACGGCAAGAACCTCGTCCATTAAAATTATTTCGGAATTTAGATATACTGCAACGGCAAACGCAAGTTTTACGTACATGCCGGTTGAATATCTTTTTACGGGGGTGTCGATAAATTCTCTACACTCCGAAAACTCTATAATTTTTTCTATCTTTTCATTGATTTCCCTTTTGGTCATACCCAAAATTGCGCCGTTAAGATAGATGTTTTCTCTGCCCGTAAATTCCCCACTAAAACCCGTGCCTACTTCTAGCATACTTGAGATTTTACCCTTGATTTTTATCTCGCCTTCGGTTGGCGAAGTAATTTTAGTTAGCAACTTTAATAGGGTGGTTTTTCCCGCGCCGTTATGCCCGATTATTCCTAGTTTTTCGCCCCTGCTAACACATAAATCCACGCCGTCAAGCGCCATAATATTTTCGGGCTTTTTGTTGGTTTTTTGCCCTATTTTTGCGTTTTTATCGGTTGTTTTGGTGATTTTTGCCCACCACCTAGAAAGGTCTTTTCTAAGCGAACCACTGCCGATAACACCTAGCCTATATTTCTTTTTTAAGTCTTTTGCGACTATCACTAATTCAGTATTTTTTCCCATAATTTCACCTAAATCATATCCACGAAATTTCTTTCTGCTTTGTTAAACGCTAACACGCCTATTATTAAAATAATAAAGGTGACGATTAAACTTATTCCCCAATATTCCCAAGGGGTTGAACCCACTCCAAGCCAGCCGTATCTCATAAGTTCGATAACGGGCGAAACGGGGTTGCATAAAATTATAGTTTTTAGGGTTTGACTATTAATACTATCTAATCCGTACACTACGGGCGTTAAATACATCCAAAGTTGAAGCCCAAAACTTACTAAAACTTGTAAATCTCTATATTTTACGGTAATTGAAGATATAATTATTCCAATTGCCATAGCAAGTAATCCTAGTTGCATTAGTAAAATTGGCGTTAACGCGGCAACCCAAGTGATTTTAAAGTTCGCGCCACTTAGGTAGTAAATAAGCATTGCCACTAAAAATACGCCGAATTCTATAAAAAACTTCAGTCCCGAACTAATTATCGTGGAAATTGGCATAGTTAAACGTGGAAAATACACCTTTTCAAATAGCCTAGCGTGGCTTAAAAAGGTGGTAGAAGTAGCGCTTAAACACCCCGAAAAATATAGCCACATTACGTTTGCCGACATATAGAATAAAAAGGTTGGAACAACGTCCGGCGCTAAGCCTGCTAGATTTCCAAAAATTAGCGTGTGAACTAAAGTCGTGAGCAAGGGCTGAATCACAAACCAAAGTGGGCCTAACACCGTTTGCTTATATTTTACCTTAAAAATTCTGCAAACGTTAAGCCAAATTAAATCTCTATATGAAAGAACTTCTCTTATCATAAGTCCCGTTCTTTTTTTAGGGGTGATTATCGTAGTCCACTCCCTATTTTCACTCTTTGAAGGCATATTTCTCCCTTAAAATCATTGTTTTTTATAATATTATACCACAATCGCTTTATTAAATCAATATCTTTAGATAAGTGTTTAAATGTAAAGCACTCGACTTTTTTAAGTCGAGT
>JAZOOV010000067.1:0-3235 GCA_045655215.1 Christensenellaceae bacterium
TCTTTAAACTGCAATATTTAAAGACGAAAAGGTTAGTTTAGCAATAGTTTTTTCCCTTTTTGAAAACGGCAAGGGTATGAAAGCGTTATCCACCTTAGGTGTTTGTAGGCTTTCTTTTATTCTCTCTTGCGTTTTATGTGGATTTAGCGGGCTTTCTATTATCTTACAATCCATAGTTTATCTAAAAAGGGCAAAAATAAAAATCGCACCCTTTATCCTTTCTAAAATAATGGTTGCGATTATAAACTTAATTTACGGCTTGATTTTAGCCTTTATTTTCTTTTAGTTTCTTAACTGCTTTTTCTATTAATAGATAACTTTCTTTTGGCACGAGATTTTTATAGTTTTGTCCGTTTTCTATTGCCTTTCTAACTTCAGTTGAACTTACGCTTTTATCCTTTTCTTCTGCTAGAACGTATTCGGTGATAAGTTCAGGGTAGATACTTTTGCTCTTTTCTTCGTTTTCTCTTTCAAAGCGCATATCTACGTCGTTTCTTATTCCGCGAACTAACACCTTTATGCCTTTTTTTTGCATATATTCAACCGTTAGCGAAGTATAACTATCCACTTCCACCCTACTTGAATTCTCAAAGGCTTTCTTTATAAAAGATAGCCTATCTTCAAGTGAAAATAGGGGCGTTTTTAGTGGATTTACACCTACTGCCACTACTACCTTATCGTATTTATTTAGTAGTTTTTCTATCATTTTAGTATGCCCTACGGTTATAGGGTCAAACGTTCCCGCAAAAAGACAAACGTTCATCTATTGCTTTCTCCTAAAAAATGAAAAGTGCGCTTTTCCGTATCTTCTTTGGTCATAGAGTTCTAAGCCCGAGATTTCATCTAAATAGGGCTTTTGGTCTTCAAGAATAATAATGCCGTCTTCCTTTATACTCTCCCTTGCGCTTTCTAGTATTTCTTTTGCGTTTAAGGAGTTATATGGTGGATCTAAAAATATTATATCAAACTCTCCCTTTTTTACTTGCATTAGGTAATTAGCGTCGCCATTTTTTACTTCGGCATTACTTGGGTTTGATATTTTTGCTAGGTTTTCTCTTATTATTTTAACGCTCTCTTTTGAGTAGTCGTTAAATACTACCTTTTTTGCGCCACGAGAGAGCGCCTCTATTCCAACTGCGCCCGTTCCTGAAAAGGCGTCTAAAAAAACGCTATCTTGAACTCTAAAATTCAAAACGTTAAAAAGGCTTTCTCTCGCCATATCCGAAGTAGGACGAACGTCAAACCCCTTAAACTCAGCGAGTTTTCTACCCTTATACAACCCTGCAATTACTCTCACTATCTATCTCCGTGAATCTTTCTATTGGTTTCAGCAATATCTTGGTCTTGCTTTCTTCTCTTCATTGCCCCAAATATGTACGGAACGCCAATAGAAATTGGCAAGAAAACTAAGGCTATTAGCAAGCCCCAATATAAACTACTTTCAGTTGCGTTTTTGTAGTGTCCAAAAAATGAATAGATAGGAGAATAAAACATTTCTGCATATACTCCCATATTGCTAATTTCACCTGGAACTCTAACGATTAAATGCAACACTACTAAAATTATTAACGGAATAACGCAAATTAAACCTACTATAAAGCCCTTATATGGTCTATATTCTTCGGTGGTTTTTATCTCAACGTCTTCCCCTGTTTCTAAAAGTTTACGCCTAGAAAGATCGTTTAATAGTAGTTTATTAAAGGCAAGTTCACCTTCCTTTCTCATTACTACGAACGTACATAGTATATAAAGCCCTATGAATAATGAGTTTAATATTATTCTAACTGCAGGACTTAACGTTGGAAATGCTTGAACACCTATCACTATGAACGCTGTACTTAAAAAATATACTATTGGTGCAATTGTTAGTCTTAAAAAATATTTCATTATGTTTTCCTTTTATACATCTATATCACTTTCTAAACTCTCGCCAATATGCGCTGAATAAGAATATTTTCCCGTGATTTTTACTCTATATTTGCCACTTTCGAGATTTAGTTTTACCTTGACTTTTTCTTTTATTTTATCAAGTCCGTCTAGATAGTAGTTTAGAACTCTTTCTTCTATCACTTTTTGTCCATTACTATCGGTGATTTCTACTAGATAGCCTTCAATATAATCTTCGCCGTTTGCGTTTGCAAATACTAGGTAGTTTTCGCCGTCAACGTTTTCTATCTCTATCTCTTTAGACTTAAACTCTATAGGTTTAGGGCTAGAAAATCTTTCTTTTTTGTATCTAAACTCGTTAGGATTTACAGGCAAATCTAATACCCAAGGTGCTTTAACTTCCACGCCGTCTGTAAAGCGAATTCTTTTAAATATTACTTTATCTAAATATACCTCTGCAACTAGCCCCATAGGAACGAAAGACAATCCGTTTCTATATGGATGAGGTGGAGTGCTATACGCCGTACACCCACAATCTATCGTGGTAAACGTGTTTTGAAGTATGCTATCTTCTTCTAATATAGACGCATGCGTATGCCCCATTAAGTTAACTACGTTTGGATAATCTTTTAGTTCTGCATACATCTCTTTTGATGCAAATCTATTATCGTGTCTAAATTTAGGGTTTTGCCTTACGGCAGGATGCTCGTCGTCCATACTTCTTCCGTGTGTTAGTAAAAATATCGGCTTATTCTCGCTATCCTTTGCGGCTTTCTTTAACTCTCTTCTTAGCCACGCAACGTTGTTTTTATAACTTAAATTATCCGTATCTGGCGCTAGGGTTATAAAGTGATATCCCTTTATTTTTTGATGACTATTTACATTTTGCCCCGTGTGCTCCTTAAAAAACTCGGTGGCTTTATCTATAGGAAGAGCAAAACTCGGTGCATTCGTCCAAAATTCGTGGTTTCCTATAGTGTAAACCATCTTTGTCTTCTTGCCTAAAAACGCTTTGTCTATTATTTTGTGGAAGTGGTTTGCGTGCCTTTTCTTTGCCATATCTATTAAATCGCCTGCAAACGTGACTACTTCTACGTCTATAGAACTTAAGTATTCTAGAGAAATTTTAAGGTTTTCGCTAGACCTTGTATAAAAACCGTACGACGGATTGCCTTTTTTCACTATTCCACAATGAGTGTCGCCCAAAATTCCTATTTTAAGCAGTGGTTTTTGTTCCATATTTTGCTCCTTTATTTTTCTCATTATTATTTTATCACGAAAGGGGAAAAAGTCAATAGAAAAAAGAAGAAAACGCATAAAATATAGCCATCAAATTTGATGGCTTTTT